>JAGWBD010000072.1 GCA_021296065.1 Anaerolineae bacterium | reverse complement strand
GAGCAAAATGGCAGCCAAAGTGGAGCCAATGACGGTCCCCGTGCCGCCCAGGATGCTTACGCCGCCCACGACCGATGCGGTAATAATGACCAGCTCAAGATTGGGAGGCACAGTCGCCAGAATGACCTGCAACTGGGTGGCAAACATGACGCTGGCAATGCCGACGAAAACGCCGTTGATGATGAAGACCGACATTATGATGCGACGTTCGGAGATGCCCGAAAGGCGCGCGGCCTCCGCGTTACCGCCCACGGCATAAATGGCGCGGCCGGTGGCGCTGTTGCGCAGCCACCAGGCGGCAATGAGGGTCAGCACCAGCATGATGTAAACGCCCATGGGTATGCCCAGGGGCTTTTGCTGCGACAGGGCGTATTCCGCCGGCATGCCGGTGATCCATTCGGCGATGGTGAACAGCAGCAACCCGCCCATGAGGATACTAAGCATGCCAAGGGTTACGATGATGGACGGGATTCGCAGCCAGGCGACCAGAAAGCCAATCAGCGCCCCGACCAGGGCGCCCAGCACCAGCGGCGTCAGCCAGGAGAGCCTGACAGGGTATCCGGCCACGACCATGGCACCGCTCATAATGCCAAGCACGCCAATCAGGGACCCCACCGAGATATCGATGTTGCCGGAAATGATCACCATCGAGACGCCAATGGCGGCGACGGCGATGTAGGCATTGCCCTGCAGAATCTCGGAAATGTTGCGATCGGCCACATAACGCGGATTGAGCAAACCCACTGCGATGACCAGTGCCAGAATGCCCAACGCCAGCACACTTTCCTGGTGACCGAGCACCTTGCTAATTTCATGACCCGGGACCACCTTGCGAGGCAGGGCAAACTGCAGCATCAGCAAGGCCCCGGCCAGAAGGGTCAGCCAGAAGCCACTGCCCATGCTGGACAGCAAGTCGTTTCGACCACTTTCGGCCAGATCCAGAAAAAATGTGACGTGGTAAACCAGCCCCAGCAGGCCTCCGACCAGCATGACAAGCGCCAAAGCGCGGGAAAGCCGCGGCGCAACCATGCTCCAGATGGCGGCACCAAGAGCAACCAAAGCAGCGAGCGGAGGCAACGACAATCCCTGCCGCTGGATATCCAGTTCGTTGGCGGAGCGTTCGGCGGCGATGACGCGGGCCAGGGTCGGCCCCATTTCCGGCTGGTGAATCCAGGGTAGACCTGCCCAGGCGAGCAACATGATCAGGCTCGTCACAAGCAGCGCAAGCCGGAGCGGCGTGACGCGTTGCAGGGCGACAACGCCTGTTTCGGCTTGCCCGTTCACGCCTGCACTTCAGTCACTGCTTCGCTCATCATGGCGGTGGCCACGTTCTCTTGCGTTGCCTCATCGCGGTCGAATTCGGCGACCAGCTGTCCCTGGCGCATGACCAGAATGCGGTCGCTCATACCCAGCACTTCCGGCAGTTCACTGGATATCATCAGAATGGCCATACCCTGCTGCGCCAGTTCGCTCATGAGGCGGTGGATTTCGGCCTTGGCGCCGACGTCAATGCCGCGCGTCGGTTCGTCCATGATCAGCACCCGTGGCTTGCTGGCCAGCCACTTGCTGACCACCACCTTCTGTTGATTGCCGCCCGAAAGCTTGTTGACGATTTGTTCCGTGCTGTAGGCGCGGATGTTTAGTTGAGCGATGCTGCGCTGTGCAAGCGCACGTTCCGCATGACGGTTGACAATACTTCCCTTGGCCAGGGTCTTCAGAATGGCGAGCGACACATTTTCGCGCACGGTCATCTGACGAATGAGACCCTGAGTGCCGCGGTCTTCCGGCACATAGGCGATTCCCAAATTCATGGCGTGGCCGGGATGCCGAATCTGGACCTGCCCGCCGTCCAGCAGGATCTCACCCGAATCTGCCGGCGTAAAGCCAAAAACGGTCTGGGCCAGTTCACTTCTTCCCGAACCAACGAGCCCGGCCAGACCGACGATTTCACCGGCTCGCAGGGTCAAGTTGACGTTGTTCGTCAAGGGACGGCGGGACAGGTTGCGCAACTCAAGCACGATGTCGCCGACTGTCGTATCCAGTTTCGGGAAAAGATCATCAATGGTCCGACCGACCATCATACTGATCAGGTCGTCCTCGCGAGTCTCTTCTACCCCGCGCGTGCCAACATACTGCCCGTCGCGCAATACGGTGACGCGGTCCGCCAGCATGAAGACCTCATCCAGGCGATGACTGATGTAGATAATTGCGACCCCGCGCTCCCGCAACAGGCGCACCAGCGAAAACAGGCGCTGAACGTCCGCTTCGGTCAGGGCCGCCGTCGGTTCATCCATGATTAACAATCGGGCATTTTGCGACAGGGCTTTCGCGATTTCGACGCGTTGACGATTGCCTACAGTCAAGGTGCCGACATTACGCGTGACGTCGATGTCGTGAATGTCGAGCGAAGAGAGAATCTCAATGGCCTGCCGTCGCATTCCTGGCCAGTCGATCAGGCCGAAACGCTTTCGCGGCGCGTGACCCATGTAAATGTTTTCGGCCACGCTTAATTCCGGATATAGCAACAGCTCCTGATAAATTGTAGCTATTCCGCTCGCCTGGGCCTCGCGCGGGTTGTCAAATTCGACCCGCTGCCCTTCCACAAAAACCTTGCCGGCGTCCGCCTTGTAAACGCCGGATATGATCTTGATCAGCGTGGACTTGCCGGCGCCGTTCTCGCCCAGCAGGGCGTGGACTTCACCAGGTCGCACGTCAAATTTCACATCGACAAGTGCCCGGACACCCGGAAAGGACTTGTCGACATGTTCAAGACGCAGCAAGGGTTCCATCAGCAAGTCCGGATATCAGGCGGAAAGGCAATGACAACGGCGGCGTTTATAGTGAATCGCGCAACCACTGTCAACCAGAGGGACAGGCGGGCCGGATCATGGGCGCGCCGGTGAACCGTCGGGCAAGCGGGTTTGCGTCCAGAATTCAGTGACGTCCTCACAGGGATAGCGCGCGGCCAGGTCTTCATCCACGTCGATGCCAAGGCCGGGCCCTCCGCCGGCGTACATGTAGCCCTTGCGCACCTGCGGCAGACCCGGAAACATTTCGTATTCCAGTTCGCTGGCTTCATACCATTCCTGAATGCCGAAATTGGGTTCCCACAGGTCCAGTTGCAGGTTTGCCGCATGGCCGACCGGCGAGGTGTCGCCCGGGCCGTGCCAGGCGGTTCGAATGCCATACGTGTTTGCGAACAGCGCCACGTCGCGAGCCGGGGTAAGACCTCCCATTTGACTGACGTGCATGCGCAGGAAGTCAATCAGCCGCCCTTCGATTAACGGCTGCCATTCAAGGGGGTTGTTGAACAGTTCCCCCATCGCCAGCGGTACAGCGCTCTGCGCCCTCAGGTGCCGGAACCAGTCGATGTCTTCAGGCGCCAGCGCATCTTCAAGGAAAAACAGGCGAAAGGGTTCCACGTCCTTCGCGAACTGGACGGCGTGGACCGGATGCAGGCGCTCATGGATGTCGTGCAGCAGCTCCACCTCGTCACCCACCGCCTTGCGCACATGCTCAATCATGCCCAGCATGTCCCGGCAATAGGCGCGCGGGTCGTAATAGCTTCCAGCCGGCGCGCCTTCGGGTTTTGCGACGTTGCCGCGCTTCCGTCCCTAACCTCCCATTTGCACGCGAATGTGGCGGTGGCCCTCGTCCATGTAACGCAGGACGTTGTCTGTCACTTCCTCCGGCGTTTCGCCATCCGCATGCACGTAAACGTTGGCTGCTTCGCGTTGGCGACCGCCCAGCAGGTCATGGACCGGCATGCCAGCCAGCTTGCCGCGGATATCCCACAACGCCTGGTCGACACCAGAGATGGCGTTATTCAGCACGGGGCCGTTGCGCCAGTAGCTGTGCACCATCGCCATGCGAAAGAATTCCTCGTTGCGCATGACGTCGCGACCCAGCGCGAAGGGTTTCAGATGTTTCTCTATCGCCGTGACGACGGCGTGCCAGCGCTGGGTAAAGGTGGCACAGCCAAGACCATACAGGCCTGGCTCGGAAGTCAGCACCTTGACAATGACCAGATTGGATTTCGCAGGTTTGGTAGTGATGGCACGCAGGTCGCGGATGGTGATGGTCACGAAGAAAAGTCCTGTTTCCGAATGGTCAGGAGGGGCTGGCTGATGGTCTTGTCCGCCTCAGTACAAACCAGGTCAGGATCACCAGAATGACAAACAGGGAAACGCGCGGCACTACAATGGGTTCAAATACTTCCGCATGCAAGGCTTCTACTGCGTCGAAAGTCAGACGATTGACAAGCGAATCATCAACCAGAAAGTTGAACCACAACAGAATGACGTCGTTATAGGCTGCAAAAACGGGCAGCAGAATCCAGCCGGCCAGCACAATGAATATCACTTTCACCAGCCGTCGGAGTGCCTTCATCGCTGTCCGGGATCGCCCGAATTCGCCAGGGCGTTGCGCAGTACCTCGGCCGGGTGCAAAGCCTCCCGTCCGCTTCCATGCGAAATCTGGTGTCGGCAACTGGTTCCCGCCGCAACAATCAGGGTGTCGGCATCGGCTTCGCGCACCGCCGGCAACAGCCGACGCTCCGCCATCTTCATCGAAAGTTCGTAGTGTTCGCATTCATAGCCGAATGAGCCGGCCATGCCGCAGCAACCGGAGTCCACTTCCTCAACGTCGTAGTTTTCCGGCAACGCCATGGCGCGCAGCGAAGGGCCCGTGCCCACCAGGGCCCGCTGGTGGCAATGCCCGTGCAGCAACAACTTGCGTGCAGCCTGTTCAAACTCAAGGTTGAGTTCGCCCCTGTCCGCCAGTTGCGAAATGAATTCCTCGAACAGCAGCGCCTTGTCGGCTACCCGTTGCACGCGTTCATCGTCGGGCAAGAGGTAGCGGTATTCGTCGCGCAACATCAGCAGGCAACTGGGTTCCAGACCAACCACCGGAATGCCATCATCCACAAAGCGTGTCAGACGCGTGACAACGTCCTGCGCGGCACGGCGCGCGTCTTCCACCAGACCTCCGGACATCATCGGTCGGCCGCAGCAACGATGACCGGGTAACAACACTTCGTATCCCAGCGCTTCCAGCACTTCGGTGGCCGCGATGGCGATGTGCGGGTCATTCCATGTATTGAAACTGTCGTTGAAAAGTACGACCTGTTTGGCGCTGCCCTGGGGCGAACCCCGATTGCGGAACCAGGAAATAAAGGATTCAGAGGCAAACTCGGGCAAGCTGCGATGCTGGCTGACACCCAGGGTGCGTTCCATTATGTTGCGCACGACCGGGTGGCGCATGCCGGCATTGACCAGCGGCGCCAGCGGTCCCGTCCCAAAACGCGAGAGCGGGCCGATGTTTCCGAACAAGCGCGCGCGCAGGGGAGTCCCGTGTTGTCGGTAATACTGCGCCAGGAACTCCACCTTGATCTTGCCCATGTCCACCGAAGAGGGGCATTCAGCCGCACAAGCCTTGCAGCCGATGCACAGGTCCATCACGCCGTACATGCGCTCGCTGGTCATTTCTTCAGTCGGCAGCAAACCGGACATGGCCGCTCGCAAGGCGTTGGCGCGACCGCGGGTGCTGTGTTCCTCTTCCCGCGTGACCATAAAGCTGGGGCACATCGTTCCCGTCGTCTTCTTGCGGCAGACTCCGGCGCCGTTGCACATCTCGACCGCGCGATGGAAGCCTTCCTCGTCCGAGAAGTCCAGAGCCGTCCGAATCGGAATGACCGAATAGCTGTCGCCGTATCGCAAACTGTCATTCATCGATGGTCCGTCAACAATATTGCCGGGGTTCAGGATGTTGTCCGGGTCGAAATTGCGTTTGACCTGCTGGTAGAGGCCGTACAGCTCCGGGCCAAAGAAACGTTCGTTGATCCAGCTGCCGGCGCGGCCGTCCCCATGTTCGCTGCTTAGGGCGCCGCCATAGCCATGCAAGAGATCAACAGAGAAGTCCAAAATTTGCGACATTTTGGAGATTTCCTGCGCCTGTTTGGTGTTGATGAGAGGACGAATGTGGAGGCAGCCCGCGCTGGCATGTGCGTAATAGGCAACGCGCGTGCCCAGACCCTGGCAGAATCCCTCAAGTTGGGTGACATATTCGGCCAGGTGGTCGGTTGGGACGGCAGCATCTTCAATGAAGGGGATGGGCTTGTGGTCGCCGCGGATGCTCATCATCAGGCCAAGACCGACCTTGCGCACGGTCCAGACGTCTTGCTGGCGCTGGGGGTCAATGACCGGCACGATGACACCGGCATCGATTTTCTGCGCCTGCAGGTGACGTTTCAGACGCTCAATTTTGGAATGCAGTTCCGCTTCGCTGTCGCCGTAAAACTCGGTGATCAGAATGCAGTTCGGGTGACCATCGACGAATGTTTGCAACAGACGGGCGTACTCCGGCACGTCACGGCAGAGGGTAAGGCCCAGATTGTCCAGCAATTCGATCGCCGAGGGCCCGGTCTCCAGCATCGCCGGCACCGCCGACAGGGCCGTAAACAGGTCGTCGTAATGCACGATCGCCAACGCGGTCATGCGCGGCAGGGGCACAAGGTTGAGCTTGAGTTCAGTCAGAACGCCCAACGTGCCTTCCGCGCCGCTGAGCAGTTTGGCAAGGTTGAAATACTCGTCCTGGGGCCAGTTGAAACTTACGCCTCCCTCAATGAAGCGATCAAGGTTGTAGCCGCCGCAGCGACGCCAGTGACGCGGCGTGCCGGCACGGATGATGTCGGCGTTGTCACGCGCCAGGCGCACGGTTTCGCGATAAACATGGCCTTCCAGACCATCTTTCATTTGGTGTTGGCGCAAGGCCTCGTCACCAAGGGGCGCCATTCGCGTGCGGGACCCGTCGGCAAGAATGACCTCGGCCTCGTGGACGTGGTCCGCCGTCATGCCATACAGGATGGAATGGCTGCCTGTCGAGTTATTGGAAACGATGCCGCCCATGGCCGCCCGATTGCTGCTGGCCGGGTCCGGCCCGAATTGCAGACCATGCGGTTTCAGGGCAAGGTTCAGTTCGTCAAGCACGCGCCCCGGACCGACGCGTACCCAGCGTTCCTCGCGATTGATTTCGTGTATGCCATCCAGCCAGCGGGTGGAGTCGATCACCAGCGCTTCGTTTACCGCCTGCCCTGCCAGGCTGCTGCCCGACGCCCGCGGTAACACGGGGACGTGGTGACGGGCGGCCAGTTCAACGGCCGCCTGCACGTCGTCCGCCGTGCGTGGAATCAGGACCGCCAACGGCATCTGCTGGTAGATGCTGGCGTCCGTGCTGTAGAGCATGCGGCTGTATTGATCGGTTCTCAAATCTCCGCTGACGCGGGGCCGCAACTCATGCAGAAACTCCTCGACGGACTGCATGTTTGGCATTTCAACTCCCTGAAGCTGCTGCGCGCACCTGTTCCCGCGGCAAGGACCTGAGAGTTTCCGGCACAAGGAAGGCGAATATGCCGGCAGCCATCACACCCATGCCGGAAATCGCCACCGCGGCCGATTGCAGGGCCAGTTGCTGGGCGACAAAGCCAATGACGAAAGGCGCCGCGGTCGCGCCTGAATCGCCGATCAAACGCCAGACTCCGAGGAACTCTCCGCGCGTCCTCGCCGGCGCAAGGTCGGAGCCGAGGGTCATCATGGACCCGCTGCTGAAGCCGTTGCCAAGACCGATCAGCGCCGTGGCCAGCAACAGTCCCTCAAAGTTCTGCGTGAGAGTAATCAACGCGACCCCGGTCGCCATAATCATAAAACTGGGCACGATGGCATGTTTGCGACCGCGTTTGTCCATCACCCAGCCGGCCGGCAGGAACATCAACATGTCCAGTAGCCAGGAAACGCTGATAATGAGGCCGATGGCCTCCGGGCCAAGACCCAAAACGTCCGCTGCATAGAGCGGAACAATGACCCTGCGACCGGCGCGAATCGCTTGACCCAAAAGTACGCCGCCGCCGGCCCTGGCCAACATTGGCCTGTTTTCGCGCAAGGTTTCGACGACCGCCACGCCTTCTTCCCGGCTGCTACCTGCATCGCGACGGCGAGTTTCCTTCAGCAGCAATACCACCAAAACAATGCCAAACAGGGCCAATGCGCAGACCGCCAGGAAAGGGGCCCGCAATCCCATTCGGGCGGCGATGAATCCCCCGATGACTGGGCCGATCGCATTGCCCATACGAACCATGCCGCCAAATACGGAAATGGCGCGCCCCCGCTTTTCACGCGAAAATTGCTCGGACAGAAACATGTGTCGCGAGACATTGAAGAGCGCCCGCCCAGTGCCGAACATGAATAGGGAAACGAAGGCCATCCAGACGGTCGGGGCCAGAAAGAGCAGTAGCATGCCCAGCAAGATCAGAATCTGGCCGGCCAGCATCACCTGTTTTTCGGTGTAGCGGCGCAACAGGATCCCGGCTGGCACGTCGGCCAGCATCGCGCCAAGGGCTTCGCCACCGACCACCAGGCCAATCAGGACATAACTGACGTCAAAGTCCGAGACATAAAGAGGCAGAATCGGCCTCATCATGCCCAGCGACATGCCGAAGAACAGCGTTGGCAGGTATATGGGAATTACACCTGGATTGCGCAAAAAGCGAAGCGCCTGCGCGGGGAGTGACTTCACCAGATTGTGTCCTTTCGGGACACCCAGTTTAGCGCGCCCGGCCCGTTGCTGCCAGACCAATATCCAATGGACTGCAGGCAAATGTGCGACTAGTAGGTCCAGCTGCGCGCAAGGGGCCGCTCCATGACCAACAGACGCCGTAACAGCAGAAGCCGATGTGCTGCCAACACCTCCCGGTACGAGTCCTCGCCGGCAACGTCGCGGTATTCGCGTGGATCAGCTTTCAGGTCCCAGAGACTCTCGCGGCCATCGTCATGTATCAAATAGCGATGCCCGGCTGCACGCAAAGTCTTCCAGCCGTTGGCTTCCATTATTGCCGAAGCACCCGTGTCTTCCGCCGCGCCGCGCAACAAGGGAAACAGGGAGTTGCCCTGGACGTGTGGCGGTATCTGGATGCCGGCTGCTTCCAGCAAGGTAGGCAGCACGTCTATTGCCTCGACGACTTCGCCAACCCGATGACCAGATTTCAGATTACCGTCGGGCCAGCGGACCAGCAGGGGCATGCGGCTCACAGCGTCCGCGCCGGGCCAGCCCTTGCCCCAGCGCAGATGTTCACCCAACCATTCGCCGTGGTCCGAAGTGAAGATGACGATGGTGTTGTCCGCCTGACCGTTTTCCTCGAGCGATTGCAAAATTCTGCCGACGTGCCAGTCGACTTCGCTGACCATGGCGTAATAACCGTGGCGCGCCGTTCGCAGCAAATCGTCGTGGAATCCGGCAGCGTCTCGCCTGGCTTCCACTTCGGCTGGAAAATTCGGCAGCGCGAGGCCTTGCCTGTCGTAGGCGTCCAGCCAGCGTTGGGGCACGATCCAGGGCGCGTGAGGCGAGTAGAATCCTGCAATACAGAGGAATGGCCCATCTTGCTGTTGCAAAAAGTTGACGCTATGGGTGACTTCATCGCTAGCCGCGAAAGGGATGGCATCGCGAAAGTCCTGTCGCGGTTTCGCTTGCGGGTGCCGAACGCCGTCCTGGATGCCGAGCGTGCGCTGCCAGACGTCCGCCGCGGGAGGCAGACCTGCACTGATGCGGTCAACCTGGTCAGGCGCAATGGCGCGTACCCAGGCGCGGTAGGCATCTTCATAGACGCCAGGTTCGTCGGATATTTCGAGATGATCGAAGCCATAGCCGGGATGGGGCGCGCGATGATCGCGGTTGGCATGGGGCAGGAAATGGAGCTTGCCAATGTTGGCCGAGCGATAGCCGTAGGGTTTGAGCAAGTGCGGTAACGTGACAGTGTCTTCGGGCAAGGGCACGCCCATGTGCGTGATGCCCAGTGACGAGGGGTAACGGCCAGTCAGGAAACTGGCGCGACTGGGCATGCACACCGGGTTTTGGACAAAGCAGTGGTCGGAGTTCACACCTTCTCTGGCAAGGCGGTCCAGCACGGGAGTCTGGATGTCCGCATTCCCGTTGACGCCAAGCGCATCGTGGCGTTTCTGGTCAGTGTAAAGAATCAGGATGTTCGGGCGTTCCATGGTTACGCCTGTTCGGCCAGCTCCAGCAAGGCATTTGCCAATGCCGCAATGCCGCTTGCGATGTCTTCCGGTGCCACGAATTCCTCCGGCGTGTGACTGCGACCGTCACGGCAGGGCACAAAGAGCATGCCTGAATCAGTGACCTGCGCCATGTTCATGGCGTCGTGGGCCGCCCAGCTGACCAGCGGCATGCAATCCACGCCCGCCGCAGTTGCGCCCTGCACCAACGCGTTTCGAAGATGTGCCGTGGTCTCCACCGGCGGCGCGTAATGCAATTCCCTCGTGTCGTAGGCGACGCCCTGGCTGGTAGCGGACTCCGCAAAGATGTCCTCAATGCGCTGCAAAACACCTGCCCGCGTATCGGCATCGGCGGCGCGGAAGTCGATGTTGAAGATTGTTTCTCCGGCGATCACATTGGTGACGTTGGGTTTCACATTCAGCGCGCCCACGGTGACATGAGCCCGTCCTTCAAACTCATGCATGGCCATATCACGCAATGCGACGATCACCTGGGCTGCTGCAAGAAGCGAATCGCGGCGGTCCCCCCACTCCGTGGCGCCGGCATGGTCGGCCTGGCCTGTAAACCTCACCTGCAGAAACGTCGGCCCGGCGATGCTTGTGACAACGCCGGTGGGGATCCCGGCCGCTTCCAGTCGCTTGCCCTGCTCGATATGCAATTCGAGGAAGGCGTGCAGGCCGCCGGCCCAGTCCATCGGACGGCTCGGCAAGGCAAATTTGCAGGAAGCCAGTGCGTCCAGATAGCGGATTCCGTCTGCATCCCTGATGTCAGCAATTTCGTTTGCAGACAACTGACCGACTGCAAGCGTGCTGCCCAGCAGGCCGTGAAAGCGCGCGCCCTCTTCCTCAATAAAGGAGACGAGACCCAGGGGCCGGCGCGTGGCCAGATTGTTTTCCTGGAACAGGGTCAGGGCCTCCAGCGGCGCGAGTACGCCGAGCACGCCGTCGTAGTTGCCGCCATTGGGCACGCTGTCCAGGTGTGAGCCGGACAACACGAGACCTGCGGCCGGGTCACTACCGGCCCGGTTGGCCAACAGGTTGCCATACTGGTCAAACGAGACCTCCAGACCGGCTTCCGTCATCCAGACGGCAACGTCCTGTGTGGCCCGCAGATGCTCCGGGGAAAAGGTGTGGCGGGTGACTCCACCGGCGGAAGTCGCTCCGATCCCTGCAAGGTGGCCCAGGCGCGAAAGCACCCTGTCCACATTGACGTCAACTGCCTTGAAGCGCATGGAATAGCTGCGCCCTGACTAACGCAGGGGTTTCAGGCGTTTGGCCAACTGCAGGATCAGGCCCCAGGGGTCGCGCAGGAAAACCATAAGATCGCCGGTAGGCATGGCGTGAACGTCGACGGCCAGTGTGGCGCCGGCATCCAGAAAGCGCTGCTTTTCGGCCTCAAGATCATCCACGGCAAAGGCGACGTGCAACTGTTGTGGATGCAGGTCATGGAAATCCGTGCGCGGTGAATCCGGGTGACAATAGATTTCAAGTACGACACGCTCGGCATCGTCAATGATGAAGTGAATTTGCGCCTCGCCGCCCACCTTGCGCAGTATGCGAAATCCCAGATGTTCTCCGTACCAGGCCGCCATGGCCTCGGGGTCGTCCACGTTGAGCGCGATATGTTCTATGTTCACACGCTACTCCTTGCTGTGTCTGCCGGACCTTGCGAGAATACCAGGGCTCAAATCCGCCTGCCAGTGCAGGTAGAACGTCCGCATCCGCTATACTGGCTGACCTGCAAATCTGGCGGTCAGCCATGGAATCCACACTTGCCATTTTAATTGCGGCGATCGCCATCGGCCTGGTGAAGGGGGGCATTGGTGGTTCGCTGGCCGGCGCCATCGTCTTGCCCCTGCTTACGCAACGAATGTCGGTGGCCGGTGCCGTAGGCGTCGCCATGCCCCTGCTCATAACGGGCGACATCTTTGCCATGCGTGTTTACTGGCGCGAATGGGAGGTCCGCTATCTGCGATTGCTTCTGCCGGGCGCTATAGTCGGCATTGTCGTTGGTACTGTGTTGCTTGTCTCCCTGCCTGATCTGGTTCTGCGTCGCATTCTGGGCGTTACCACCATCGCCGCAGTGCTTTACAAACTCGCCAGCGATTCGATGCCACATCTGAATTACCAACCCCGCAACTGGCATGGTCAACTGGCAGGAATGGCGGCCGGTCTGACCTCGACCCTGGCCAATCTTGGCGGTCCGCCAATCACAGCCTGGCTGCTGCTGCAACGCTCGCAGCCGACCGCCTTCGTCGGCACGATCACCTTCTTCTTTTTCTTCGTAAACCTGGCCAAACTACCGGGTTACTTCGCTACCGGTGTTGTTGATCTGGCCTTGATCGCCAGCCTGGCCTGGGCCCTGCCCTTTGTACCGCCCTTTGTTTGGTTGGGACGACGTGTCATCAACCAGGTAAACCGCCCGCTTTTTGAACGGGTCATGCTGGCCTTGCTGGCGCTGGCTGGTATATCGCTGTTGCTCAGCGAGCCCGTCAGCTAGCGCCCCAGGCCCTGCGGAGCAGGCGCAGCCAGTTGCCATGCATTACGGCCGTCACGTCGTCGGTGCTGAAGCCCCGCCTTTCGAGCAGAGCGGCAATCTTTTGCAAGTCAGCGATGGTATCGAGGTCCGCAGGCGACTGTTCGCGCCCGAAGCCGCCATCCAGGTCCGATCCCAAAGCGGCGTGCTGGCAGTTTCCGGCCAGTTGACAAACATGATCTATGTGGTCCGCCACCATTGAGAGAGTCGCTGCGCGATTTCTGTCCGACCCCTTTATCCAGTCCGGCACCAGCATCCAGGCGTCCAGCGCAGCGCCAATGACGCCGTCCCGCTCAATGACGGCTCTCAGCTGCTCATCACTGAACTGCCGCTGGTGAGGCACAAGCGCCCGACAATTGTTGTGGCTGGCCAACACCGGCCCCTGATACAGCTCCAGCGCTTCCCGGAAGGAAGCGTCCGACAAATGAGTCAGATCGAGTATGACTCCATGCAGCTCCATTTCTTTCAGCAGTCGACGCCCCCGCCCTGTCAGACCTTCTTCAACGCCGGTGCCGCCGGCGTAGCGCCCATGGCCATAGTGGGCCGGGCCAATCAGGCGAATGCCGGCATCGCGCCAGTGCAAAAGATCTTCAGCCTCAAGCATTGGATCGGCGCTTTCCATGCAGGG
>JAGWBD010000071.1 GCA_021296065.1 Anaerolineae bacterium | reverse complement strand
CCAGCGCTAATGGCCGCATCGAAGACCTCACGTTTCACCACTTCGGTGCCGCCGCTGTGAAAACCACCCACGACCCGCGGCCGCGGGATCGGCACCCAGAGCCGTTCGTGGCCCTTGCTGGTCAGGTGATGCAGCATGGCTTCTGTAACTTCAAACTCGCTGATGACGCCATCGCGCACCGGCCTCACGACGACGATGTCCCGCGGGTTCTTGCTCCACATTTCCTTGGCGCGCACGCCAACCTCTATCGGACGTCGCGTTTTCCGCTCAAGCGCCACGAAGGATGGTTCGTTGATGACGATGCCCTTGCCGCGAACGCTGACCAGTGTATTGGCTGTACCGAGGTCTATGCCGATGTCAAGGGAGAACAGCCCAAGAAAATAGTCAAGCGGACTGAGCACACGGGACTCCTGCTACCAGTGAGCGGGGATTATAGCACAGCACACATTAACGATTTGTTTGTGCTAACATGGGTCCACTCATGTGACCGTTCGGTCTTGTGGCCAGTTTGCCATGGACCTCCTGCAACACAGCGTCCGAATTCTTGGTCAGCAGTGCCTTGTCGCGCCCGGCAGCCTGCTTTTGCTGGCCGTCTCCGGTGGCAACGACTCTCTGGTCATGTTGCACCTGCTGCACAGGTTGCGCGCCACCCTGGGCCTGAAACTGCACGTCGCCAGTCTGAATCACGGCTTGCGCGGTTCGGCCGGCGCCGATGACGCCTCGTTTGTGCAAGAACAGGCAGAAACCCTCGGTCTGGGTGTAACATTGGGATCCGCCACAGGATTGAACAGCGAGGCGGATGCCCGCCGCGCCCGCTATGATTTCCTGGCAACTACCGCCAGACAGGTCGGCGCCTGCCATGTCGTCACGGCCCACCACGCGGATGATCAGGTAGAAACGCTGCTGCTCAACCTGCTGCGGGGCAGCGGTCTGCGTGGTCTGGCCGGAATGCGCCATCTTGCAGAACTTCCGGGTCACCCTCAACTAACCTTGCTGCGCCCTTTCCTGGATATCCCCCGCAGTGAATTGCGCGCCTGGGGCCAGGCTCAGGGGCTGAAGCCGCGGCAGGACGCCAGCAACAGCGATCGGCGAATGCGACGCAACCGGCTACGACACGACATCCTGCCCCTCCTGCGTGATTTCGATCCGCGGGTGGACCAATCGCTTCTGCGTTTGTCGGAGATTGCCGCCCGGGATTACGACTATGTTCAGCAGCAACTGGGTGCGGCCACAGGGAACGCATTGCGCCACAGTGACCGGCGCATTCGCTTGTCACGATCGACATTCCTCGCCCTTCATCCTGCCCTGCAAACGCACCTGGTGCTGAACGCCTTGCGCGATTTGGGCAGCACCGACGCCGGCACTGAGCACGTGGCAGGTTTGGTGTCACTGGCAGGTTCCGGTCGCACGGGGCAGGTTTACAGCCTGCCGGGCGGAACGCAGTTGCGGATCGAATATGGCGATCTGGTATTCGAATGCAGAGACGCAAAAGTGGACTGGTCAGGCCCCCTGCTTACAGGGCGGGAGGCGCTGAGAGTCCGCTATCCGGGCAAAACAGTATTGCCCGGCCAAACCTGGGCGCTGGTCATCAGAAGGCAGCGACCGGGCGAAATGGAAGCATGGCAATGTCTCTCCCTGCCGCCAGCGGCCACTGTCACGCTGGATACACGCAGGCCGGGCGATCGCTTTCACCCGCCCGGGTTGAACGGTCACTCTCGCTCGCTCAAGAAATGGATGATGGACCGCCAGCTTCCCCAGGTCGTCCGGATGCAGGTCCCCCTTTTGCGGGTTAATGGTCACATCGCCGCGATCTTCGACGGGACCAACTTCGTGCCTTCCCGACACTTTCTTGCAACGGAATCGGATGCCAACGCCTGTTTCTGTGCAATCTGTCAGATTTCTGGCTCAACATGGCCGTAGTGTTTACAATTACTGAACAAGGCGTTAGGCTGGACAAAAGCAGGTTGGACAAGGCAGACGACATCATGAACGCTCTTTCTCCGGGTGCAAATGTACTGGTTGTGGATGACGAAGGGGCGATCCGATATTCGATCAGCCGGACTCTGCAACGCGTTGGCTACCAGGTGAGTCAGGCGGCCGATGGCGAACAGGCGCTGGCATCACTCCGCCACAGAAATTATGACGTTGTGCTGACGGACATCCGGATGCCCGGCTTAAGTGGCACCGAGTTGCTTCGTAGCATTCGACAGCATGCCAGTGACGCCATTGTCATTCTGATGACTGGTTATGCCAGTCTCGAAACAGCAATCGAAGCCCTGCAACTGGGCGCCAGCGATTATCTCATCAAGCCCTGTTCCAGTGAAGAGTTGCGCGCCAGCGTGGCGCGCGGCGTGGAACGCGCAGGCACGCGCCAGCGCCGTCAGGGTCTGCTGGACGCCTTGCGCAGCAACCTTGATGAGTTAATCCACGCAAATGTGAACCTCGCGCCAGATCCTCAACAGGACCCTGGGCCGGATGATCTGGAAGAATTCGTTGCGGAAACAGAAGCAGGAGTCAGTGGGCAACCCGGGCGCAACCTGAGGCTTGGACCCCTGACGATCTATCCTGGTCGCTACCAGATTGAAATCAGGGACCATCCTGTAAATCTGACTCCGACCGAATTTGACTTGTTGCTGTATCTGGCGGCACACCGTGACCGTGTGGTCTCCTGCCGGGAACTCGTGCGTGAGGTGCGCGGCAACCAACTGGACGAGGGAACCGCGCGTGATGTCATTCGCCCCCACATCAGCAACCTTCGCCGGAAACTGCGCAAACAGGATCCCGGCGTTCAGTTGATAGACAATGTTCGTGGTGTGGGTTATCGCCTGAGCAATACGACCGGTTAGAGGGCCACAATCCGGTCACGTGAGGATGGTGGATCTGCCGGAAGTCAGGTCAGGGACTGGACTCAAACAGATGGTCAAACATGTCCGGCGCTCTTAATCCTGATCTGCTGACGAAGGATTTCGCTGCAGCCCTGAGCAATGCTGCGCAACTTCAGCGGGAGTTTCGCCAAACAACCCTGATGCCGGAACTCATTCTTCTGGCCCTGCTGAGGGATGGCAATACGACGGCAGGGGCAGTGTTGTCAGAGTTTCATGCCAGACGCGGACTGGACCTGGAGCAACTGGAACGCCAGGTCCAGCTTTCCTGTGCCAACCGCCGGGACCCGGGTGGCAGGCTTGGCCTGGTCCTGGCAGACGGGCGCCAGACTCCGCTTTCACGACAATCGATCATCCTCATTGATGACGCCCTGGAAGAAGCCAACCGCCGCAACGTCAGTCGCGTGGACTGCCAACACGTCCTGTTGGTTCTCGCCAGCGACAACATCAGCACCAGTGGCTTGCTCCGTACACACGGCATTACGAGGCGCACAGTGGCCGATGTGGTCGACAAATTGCATCGGCAGCCAGCCGATACGCAGGCAGCGCGTCATCCTGCAGACAACGGCCCGTCCCCGTTGGCAGAAGAAATCGCAGTCTTTGAACGCGAGGACCTGCTGCGCAGCATGCTGACAATCGTAAACCAGGCGGTCAACCGGCACCTTGTGCTGGTCGGCCCGGCCGGCGTCGGCAAGCGTAGCCTCGCCATCAGCCTCGGGCAGCTGGTTGCCAGGGGAGAAGGTCCCCAGGGCATCACCAGGTTTGTCCGGGTTGCCGAAGATGAATTGCTCGACGACGACCAGGCTACCCTGCGCAAGGCACTGGCGCGGGGCCGCGGGGGGATCCTCTTCCTGCCCCATTTGCAACGCTTTCTGGGTCCACCTGGCAAGGCGCAATTCAGTCGTTGTGCGGCACTGGTTCTGAAGGCCTTTCTGGCAACTGATCCGGTTGTCATCGCCACCGCCGGCGAGTCAGACTGGAGCGCCAGGCTGGCCCTTGAGCCAGGCATTGTTGAAAACTGCCAGGTGCTGCGGGTGCCGGAACCCTCCAGTCATGAAACGTTGAGCATTTTGCGCGTGCTAAGACCGCAACTGGAACGTCACTATCAGCTCCGTGTAACTGAAAATGCCCTGAATCTGGCGGTCAGCCTGGCGAGGCGTCATTTGGCGGCAACCCCCTTGCCCCGCAGTGCGGAGAACCTGCTGCACCGCAGCGCCGCGATGGTCAACATCAGCCGGCAGACCCGCATGACCCTGCGGCCGCAAATGGCCGACAGTTCGGTCCTGGACGCGGACGATTTGCGGCTCTGCATCAGCCAGATGACCGGCGTCCCGGTCAGTCAACTGGGCAAGGACGAACGCCAGCGTTACGCCAGCCTTACGGACTATCTGAAACAGCGTCTCATCGGCCAGGATCAGGCAGTGCAGTCCGTCAGCCGCGCTATCCGTACGGCCCGCGTCGGCCTGAAGGAACCCAAACGGCCCATCGGCGCGTTTCTCTTCCTCGGGCCCACCGGCGTCGGCAAGACCGAGTTGGCGCGCAAGCTCGCCGAATTCATGTTCGGCAGCGAGCAGGCCATGCTTGCGCTGGACATGAGCGAATTTAAGGACGAATCGAGCATCAACCGCCTGCTGGGGTCTCCCAGCGGCTACGTGGACAGCGATTCCGGCGGTCAGCTCACCGAACGGGTACGTCGCCAACCCTATCTTCTGGTCCTGTTTGACGAGGTCGAGAAGGCCCATCCCCGCATCATGGACCTTCTGTTGCAGATGATTGAGGAAGGTCGCCTGACCGATGGTCGCGGCCGCAGCGCCACTTTCAGCGAAACGGTCCTGATCCTCACCAGTAATCTCGGATCTGGCAGCCTTGCCACGCCTTGTATCAGTGACGGAGCGCGCGAGGCGGCCATGGCGCAGGTGCGCACCTGGTTCCGGCCAGAACTTCTCAACCGTCTCGACGACGTGGTCATGTTTAACGCCCTGTCCGAAGACGACCTCGCCACCATTCTGAAGCTTTTACTGGCTCGCGAGCAGCAACTTGCCGCGGAACGTGGCCTGCATCTGGATTTCAGCGACAACGCCCTGCAATGGCTGCAGCAGCAAAACCATGAACGGCATTACGGGGCGCGCCCCTTGCAGCGCATCATCCGGCGACATGTACGTGTGCCGCTGGCCGATATTCTGCTGAGCGCCACCGCGCCCGCCCGCAACACGATCCACATCGACGCCGACTCTTCAGGGCTTTCCTTCGTTACAATGGAGGACGACTGTTCGCCGGCCCCTCCGCAGGACTGACGCGGCACAACAGTCCGCCGGGCTTTCTGGTTTTTAATTCCCGAGGAGTCATGCCATGACCATCAAGCTGGATCCCGGCATCTTTCGCGCCTACGACATTCGCGGCACGGTCACCGGAGACAATCCGCAACTGACACCGGCGCTAGCGGAGCGCGTCGGGCGCGCGCTGGGCACTGCCCTGCAGCGGGACTTTGGCAGTGAAATGGTCTACGTTGGCTGCGACAATCGCCCGTCTTCAGCCGGGCTGCAAAGCGCGATGATTGCCGGTCTCACGGTCACCGGCATGGACGTTACCGATATCGGCGAGGTCATCACGCCAACGGTCTACTTTGCCTCGGCCAGTCATGGTGACGCTGGCGCGGGAGTCATGATCACCGGCAGCCATCTGGACGTGCGCTACAACGGCATCAAGCTGGCCTACAGTTCGCTGGCCATGGCCGGAGAGCAAATCACAAACCTGCTTGATCGGGTGCGCAGTGGCGAATTCCTCAGCGGCGCCGGTCGCCTGACGCAGGACCATGACATGATTCGCCGTCACATGGCCGTCATTCAGGGCAAGGTGCAAATGGCGCGCCCCCTGACGGTCGTGATGGACGCCGGCAACGGGCTGAGCGGCACCTGGGTGCCGCCGGTACTGCGCGCACTCGGTCTGAAGGTGCATTGCCGCTATTGCGAGTCGGACGGCACCTACCCCAATCACCTGCCCAATCCCGAAGACCCGGAAATGACGCGTGACCTGGAAGCCATGGTGCTGGAAACCGGCGCTGACGTCGGCCTTGCCTTCGATGGTGACGCCGACCGTGCCGGCTTCATCGACGAACGTGGCCACCACGTGGCCGCGGACCGTCTGCTGGCGCTGCTGGCACGTGACCTGTTACAGCGTCAACCGGGAGCGACAATCGTCTTTGACGTCAAGGTGACGCAAACGCTGCCGGAACTCATCGTGCAGTATGGCGGCGTGCCCCTGATGTGGCGCACGGGCCACAGCCTCATGAAGCAGAAAATGCACGAGGTCGGTTCGCCTCTTGGCGGGGAGGTCAGTGGTCACCTGTTCACCGGTGAAGATTATTTCGGTTTTGACGACGCGCCGCTGATCGCGCTCAAGGCCCTGCAGATTTTCGCGGCCACGAACCGGCCGGTCTCCTCCCTGTTTGGCGAAATACCACAACTGCCTGCCACGCCGGAAATCGTGCTTGGCGCGCCGGATGACCAGAAGTTCCGCATCATTCAGGAAATCCGCGACGAACTGGCGCGCGACTACGAGGTAGTGGACATCGACGGCGTGCGGGCCAGTTTCGAGCATGGCTGGGGTCTGGTGCGCGCCAGCAACACACAGCCGGCCATCACCCTGCGTTTTGAGGCGCAGGAACGTCACCAGGTCGCCGACTACATTCGCCGTTACAAGGCGCTGCTGGATCGCTATCCGTCGGTTGAACAGGGCAAGCTGCTGGCCCAGCTGCAGGCTTTCAGCGAACCGGCATGAGCGCCGGGCCCAATCAGCAGCAAATCTACGAAAATGATGCCGCCCGTTACAAGCGACTGGTCGCCGCCGAGGACTGGCAACAGCGTCTGCTGCCAGCCATCAGCGACGTCGTGCCGCTGGCCGGCGCCATGGTCGTTGAGTTGGGCGCCGGCACCGGCCGACTGACGCGCCTGCTATCCCCTTGCGTGAAAAAGGTACACGCTTTTGATCGCTCCGGTAACATGCTGCATCATGCCCGCAACCATCTGCTGCGCCAGTGTCCGGTCAACTGGTCTCTCGCCATGGCGGACAACCGGGACTTGCCGCTCGCGCATGGCTGCGCCGATATCGCCATCGCCGGCTGGAGTTTCGGTCACAGCACAGTCTGGAACGAGAAAGGTTGGCGCGCGGAGGTCGATCGGGCCGTCAGCGAAATGCAGCGCGTCCTGCGGCCCGGGGGCACAGCCATCATCCTCGAGACCCTGGGCACGGGGAGCGAGACGCCGCAGCCGCCAACGGCCACCCTGGCCGCCTTCTATCGCTGGCTGGAAACGGAGCGCGGCTACACCCGGCGTTGGTTGCGTACGGATTTCCGCTTTGCCTCATTGGAGGAGGCCAGGGAATTGCTGGGCTTTTTCTTCGGCGAGGAATTTGCCAGTCAGGCGCCGCTGTCCGCGTCCTGTGTGCTGCCGGAGTGCACCGGCATCTGGTGGCGACGCGTTCCCGACTAACGCCCGAGGAAGCGCTCGCAGGCGAGGCGCAGGTCCCGCAGGGAAACCTCCTCCGACGCCAGCAGGGAGAGCTGCAGTGGCCCCCTGTCAATCACGTACAGCAGGCAAAATGCCTGATCCCCGCCGGTCTCCAGCAGGTACAGGCGCGCAGGCCCCTGGCCCGCGCCATCCTTACCGAGCGCGCGCAGGCTGGCTTCCGTAGTCTCGTCCACTTCCCCGGCCCGCGCGATTTCTTCATGTGCGCGTTCCAGCAGAACAAAAAGGGCGCCAGTCTCCCGCGCCAATTCTGCCAGTTCGGGCGCAGCCTGCGAACCATCTGCCAAACCCGCAACCGCGTCCGGAGGCCCTGCCAGTGACTCCTGTGCCTTCGGCTGCGCTGTATACTGCCGGGACTCAGCTTCGCTGACGTCCGCCGGGGCTTCCACTGCCCCGTCGCTGTACAAACGGAGAAAGTCGGGTTCACTGACATAGCGCCAGTTACCGGCGTCACTTTCGTTTCCGGCCAGCGGCTCAAGCGGCGTGTCGGCCAGCGAGTTGGCGGCGGGTTCCAGACGGGCCAGCGCCGCCTCCAGTCCTGCGCTGCGCGCGCTGCACAGGACGGACACGTCGTAGCCGAATTCGTGCAATTGCCGGGCAAGAACGGAGCCCGCCTGCTCCTCGGCGTTGTCGAGCAGGACCAGACCCCGTGGTTGCGCCTGCCGCGCCTCGTCTTCGTCCCGCACAATGGCTACCCGCCACGCGCCCTGTTGCGCCAGAGCGATGCCCAGGGCCGGACCAAAATCAAGCGATTCGCTGATGATCAGGAGTTCGGTGCTCATGCCAATACCTCAGTTGCCGGAGACCGTGACATCCAGTCTGGTACTGTTGTTGCCTTCATCGCTTTCGCTGACTTCATCATTGCTGTCAACCGTCGCCACCAGAACGATGCTCTCCGCGCTGTTGAATTCCAGCACGTGGGAAAAAGATATGCTTTCGCCCTGGCCCAGACCGCCAACGACGTCGACCAACGGGTCCCGGTCAGGGATCCCGGCCACGCGCACCCGGAACCCGGCACTGGCTGCCGCGCCCCTGTTGCTGACCGTCACTTCGTATGTGCCGGATACGGAAGAAGAGCCCTGCGCCAGGGTTAGCGCCTCCGGCCCGCGCAGGCTTGCCACGACCAGGTCCGGCTCCTCCGATTCCCCGGCGCTGTCATCGTTTGCAGCATCCTCCTGCGGGGCGTTGGGTGGCACGGCCGGCGCCGCAGTCACGGGCGCGGGTCCCGCTGGCTGCGATGACGTAACCGGAGGTTCCGGCGGGGGCAGCGCCTGAACATTGGTGCAATCGCCATAGACACTGACAAACTGCTCGTTGGGGTTGTCCGGGTTGCGACCGGCAACCCAACCGGCTGTGCCATCCCGCAGCCTGATTTGCCACCACGAGTCCCCCACCAGTTGCGCCAGCACAGGGAACTGGTCGCCGGAGGCCAGCGTGGTAATGCGCGAAAAGTCGGTGCCGGCATTGACGCGCACGTTGAGCGGGACATTGGTCAAAACGCGACAGGTGGGGTCATTGGGGTCAATGACGGACACTTCACGTAGCGGCACAGCGGTGGCAAGCACCTGACTGCGATTGGCCCGGACCTCCAGGGTCACGCTGGTGGGCTCGCCCGCCACGTTTCCGCGCCAGGCGACCACTTCCAGCTCCAGTTTGCCAGTGACGACCGGGCGATAGTCCAGAGTGACCGGCATGGTTCGATTGCCGGAAGGGGACTCCGATGACACCGTGCGCACGATGCGGTCATTGGCCACCAGTTGCACACGGGTCACGCCCTGGGCATCGCTGGCCTGACCGCGAATGAGAATGTCGGTCCCCACCACCACTTCGGAGCCGTCCACAGGCGCGCTGATTATGACTTCCGGCTTGCTGGCGCTGGCCGTGGCCACGGCGGGTGGCAAGGGCGTGGCTTGCGGACGTTCGCTGGTGAGGTTGCAGGCGCCCCCCAGCAGCGCGAACAGAAGCACCACAAGTCGGACAGGACGGCTCATGCCTCTTCCTTCGGCGCCGGGCTGTTGCTGCTCATTCCCGTCACTGGCAAGGTTAATCGTCGCGCTTAACTGCTGACCGGCAATGCAGGCGAGAGGGGCTCGGGCTGCGTTACGCGTCCCTGCAGGCTCCAGGGGCCGGTCCAGGTGATCTCGACGTCGACGACCTGACCGCGTCGATCGCTTTCGTCTTCGAAAAACACCAGGCGATTCTGCGGCGTGCGGCCGCGCCAGCGACCCTTGCTGCGCTCCTCCACCAGCACCGG
>JAGWBD010000015.1 GCA_021296065.1 Anaerolineae bacterium | reverse complement strand
GACGAAAATGAGATCGTGGCCAACCCGCAAGCGAGGCCTTCCGGCGTGGTCCTGGAATCCGAGGTCGATCCCTCACGCGGGATCATTGCGACGCTGCTGGTGCTTAACGGCCAGTTGAAGCGCGGGGACGCCTTGATCGCCGGCCAGACCTCGGGTCGCATCAAGGCCATGTTTGACGAGAGCAACCGACGTATAAATGCCGCCGGTCCTTCCACACCGGTCGCTGTGATGGGCCTGGCGGAGATGCCGCAGCCCGGAGACAGTTTTGAATGGGCCAGCAGCGACAAGGTAGCGCGGCGATTGTTGCACGAGCGCAGGGAAAAAGGACAGCTTGGCAGCGGCCGCATGGAAGCGCTGACCCTGGACGACGTCTTTGCGCGCTTTCGTCGCGGTGATACGCAGGAGTTGGCACTCATCGTTAAGGCCGACTACCAGGGCAGCCTGCAACCCATACTTGATTCCCTGGACAAGCTTTCGCAGGACAACAGCGATGGCATCCAGCTTCGCATTCTTGCGGCGGACATCGGCAGCATTGGTGAGAACGATGTCAACCTGGCCGCAGCCTCCAATGCAATCGTGGTGGGTTTCAACGTTGACGTGGATTCGACCGCCAGACGCGTGGCGGACTCGCAGGGTGTGGATATCCGCAACTGGAAAATCATTTACAACTTGCTGGAAGATATCGAACTGGCCCTGCACGGCATGCTCGAGCCGGAAGACATTGAGGAAAGACTGGGACTGGCGGAAGTGCGTGAGATCTTGAGCAATTCCCGTGTGGGCAATATCGCCGGCAGTTATGTCCGTGAGGGAACAGTCCAGCGCAACGCGCGCGCGCGGGTCATGCGTGCGGGCCAGGTGCTGGCCGATGGCCTGCGCGTCGGCTCCCTGAAACGTGTGCGCGATGACGTGCGCGAGGTGCGGGCAGGTTTCGAGTGTGGCATCAGTCTGGAACGCCACAACGACATTCAGGAAGGGGACCTGCTTGAGTTCTACGTTGTGCGTCGTGGCAGCCGGCCCGGGACATGAGCATCCGACAGCAACGGGTGGAAGGGCGTATCCGCGTCATTCTGGGTGAACTGTTGCTGCGCGAAGTCCGGGATCCGCGCCTGCAAAATGTCACTGTCACCGACGTCACCCTGGACCCTGAACTGCTTTATGCGGACGTATACGTGAACGCCCTCGGCGAAGAGGAACGTGCGCCGGAGGTGCTGGCCGGGCTCGCGCGCGCCAACGGATTTCTGCGGCGCCAGGTCGGACGGCGCCTGCGCCTGCGCGCCACGCCGGAATTGCATTTCCACTGGGACGTCTTGCCGGAAGAAGGCGCTCGTATGGATGACTTGATCAGTAGCCTGGACATTCCACCGGAGGTTCCCGACGTCGAAGACGGGACCCATGATTGATTTTGCAGCAGCAAACGCCGCCCTCGGCAGGGCCGACGGCATACTCATCGTCACGCACAGCGATCCGGATGGCGACGCCATTGGTTCGCTGCTGGGGCTGGGCAATGCCTTGCGCGCACAGGGGATTAAAGTGGCCTGTGCAGTGGATGGCGGTGTACCTGCGTTTCTCCAGTTTCTGCCCCACGCCGACCAGGTCCTGTCAACGCTGCCAGGCATGCAGGCGGACCTGCTGATTTGTCTGGATGCCAATCAACCGGAGCGCGTCGGTCAGGTCGGCGCGCAGGGAATGGCAAGTTGCAGCACGGTCATCAACCTGGATCATCACGTCAGCAACACCGGCTTTGGCGACATACAGCTGGTGGTGCCAGAGGCAGCTGCAGCCTGTGAGGTCGTCTTTCACTGGTTGCGTTCCCTTTCCCTGCCATTGACCGTAGAGGTCGCCCAACCGCTCTTGACCGGCCTGGTCACAGACACACTTGGCTTTCGCACCAGCAACGTCCGCGCCGCTACGCTGCAGATCGCCCTGGAACTGATGGGGCCGGGAATCTCGCTGTATGACATCGTTGCGCAAACTTTCGAAAAGCGCCCGATCGCTGATCTCTTGCTTTGGCAAGAGGTTTTGCCGTCCCTGACCCTGGAGGAAGGGGTCGCCGCGGCGCAGATCCGCGTTGAAGACTGTTGGCGAGCGGGGCTGGAACCCGGGGAAGACGGCGACCTGCCGTCTCTGTTGCGTTCAACGGCCGAATCCCGCGTTGCGGTAGTCTTTCGCGAAATGAAAGACGGCAGTGTTTCGCTCAGTATGCGCAGCAAACCTCCCTGCGACGTGGCGCAAGTCGCCGTCGCGTTGGGCGGTGGCGGCCATGCCCAGGCGGCCGGCGCGACCATTGCCGGTCCACTTCAGGCCGCGCGGGAACGCGTGTTGCCGCTCTTGCACGCGGCAGCGAACGGGGGAAGCGCGACAACCCGGTCATGAATCACTTCGGCTTTCTGAATATCAACAAGCCGGCCGGCGTGACAAGCCACGACGTCGTGGCGCAATTGCGGCGAACGCTGCGGCTGCGCAAGTTGGGTCATGCCGGTACCCTGGACCCTCTGGCAACGGGTGTGCTGGTGCTCTGTGTGGGCCAGGCCACAAGACTTAGTGAATACGTCATGCGCGGCGACAAGCGTTACCGGGCGTCAATCCATGCCGGAGTAAGCACCGAAACCTACGATGCAGAGGGTGAAGTGTTGTCCCGGCGCGATGCGTCGGGTCTGCAACGCCAGGCGGTGATGGAAGCGCTTGACAGTTTCCGCGGCGACCAGCAGCAACTGCCGCCCATGTACAGCGCCGTCAAACAGGACGGCCGCAAACTTTATGAACTGGCGCGTGCCGGCAAGACTGTGGCGCGACGGCCACGCAGCGTGACCATTCATACTTTGGAGCTCGTCGACTGGACGCCGCCGACTTTCACGCTGGACATGACCTGCAGCGCCGGCACCTACGTGCGCAGTCTGGCGCATGATCTTGGTGAGGCGCTGGAAACGGGCGCCTGCCTGGCGGCGCTGACACGTACGGCAAGCGGCACGTTTCGGCTGCAGGATGCCGTGACGCCGGAAGACGTATTGGCCGGGCCGGACTGGCGCAGCTTGCTGGTGCCGCCCTCACTGGCGCTGCCGCAGATGCCGCAGATTCGCCTGGATGAAGTTGCCCGTGACCGGCTGCTTCAGGGTCAGACGGTGGCGCGCCGCGCCGGCGATCCCTCCTCCGCGCTGGCCCAGGCGCTGGGTCCGACGGGATCGTTGCTGGCGATTGTCGAGCGCAAGGGGTCTCTCTGGCAGCCGCGCAAGGTCTTCCCGCCACCATGAACCCAGCGACATCTTTTTTCGACCTGAACACCCACCCTGCGCAGGGGCCGGCGCTGGTCACAATCGGCGTTTTTGATGGAGTTCACCTCGGTCACCGGCGCCTGCTTGAGGGACTGGTGCGGCAGGCGCGGCAGACGGGGCTGAGGTCCGTCGTCGTCACCTTTTTTCCCCACCCGGACCTGGTCTTGCGGGGCCTTCACGGTCGCTATTACCTGACACGACCGGAAGAAAAGGAAACCCTGTTGCGGCAGCAGGGGATCGACGACGTGTATACCCTGGCCTTTGACGACGCATTGCGGCAGGTCAGCGCGGAAGCATTTTGCCGGCAACTGCGCCAGGGCCTGGACATGCGTGAGTTGTCGGTAGGGCAGGACTTTGCGCTGGGGCATCAACGTGAAGGCAACGTCAGTCGATTGCGACAACTGGGCAGGGAACTGGGCTACGACGTGCAGGTCAACGACCTGGTCAGGGACGGCCGGGGCAAAATCAGCAGCACGGCCTTACGGCACGCGCTGGAGACGGGCGACCTGCCTGGCGCGCGTCGCGGGCTGGGTCGCAGTCACGCAGTCGCGGGTGTGGTTGTGCGTGGCGCCGGACGGGGTCGCCAACTGGGATTCCCGACGGCCAATATCGCCGTGTGGGAGCAGCAGGTCATCCCGGCCAATGGCGTTTACGCCAGCAAGGTGTGGCTGGGCGAGGAAAGTTTCCTGGCGGCGACCAACGTCGGCCGGCGCCCGCATTTTGACGGTGAGGTACTCACGGTTGAGCCCTTCATTCTGGATTTCGAGCGCGACATCTACGGTCAGTGGCTGAAAGTCAGTTTCGAGGTTCGTCTGCGCGATGAGCAGAAATTTGACAGTCTGGACGGCCTGGTGACGCAGATCGCCGCGGACGCGGAGGCCAGCCGGAAACTGTTGGGCACCCAGGATTAGGACGTTCGCCTGGGTATGCGATACCCCAGGCGACGCAGAAAATCGTCGTCCTTGCGCCAGTTCCTTTGCACCTTCACCCGCAGCTCCAGATAGACGCGCACGTCCAGCATACTTTCCAGTTCCAGCCGCGCCGCCCGACCGAGATTGCGGATCATGCGGCCGCCCTTGCCCACCAGAATCCCCTTTTGCGAATCGCGCTCGACGTAAAGAATGGCGCTGATATAGCTTTGTTCTGCGTTGCGCTCGCGATATTCCTCAACCTCCACGGCGACGGCATGCGGAATTTCCTGGCTGGTGGCCAACATCACCTTTTCGCGCACGACCTCGGCGGCGATGAAGCGCAGGTTGACTTCGCTGACTTCGTCGGCAGGGAAGTAACGCGGGCCCGGCGGCAGCATGTCGCGCAAGAGAGATACCAGATCGGCGACGCCCTGATTGTGCAGGGCGCTCAGCGTGGCCGCCTGTTCATGCGCCAGCAGCGCCCGGTGGGCGGCGCCCGTTTGCTCGTCCGGCGGGCCAGGCAGCATGTCCATTTTGTTCAGGGCCAGCACCACCGGCACGTCTCCGTGACGTTTGCGGATGCGTTCGGCGATGCTGCGGTCTTCTTCGCCCGGCGCGCGGGACAGGTCCAACAGCCAGAGAATGACGTCGGCGTCGCGCAGGGCGTCGCCGGCGGCGCGCACCATGTGTTGACCCAGGCGGTGACGTGGCTCATGCAGGCCGGGCGTATCGACGAAAATGATCTGGGCGTCCGCTTCGGTAAGGATTCCCAGTTGCTGGCGGTGGGTGGTCTGCGGTTTGGGTGAAACGATCGCGATTTTTTGACCGAGTATGGCGTTGATCAGGGTCGACTTGCCGGTGTTGGGTCTGCCCACCACCGCCACGTAGCCGGAGCGATGGTCCGCCGGCAGGTCCTCGCCAAAAAAGTCTTCAGGGCAGGTCATGGCGCAAGTCCGCGGTAGACGTGTACACGGGCAGAAACTGGCGCACGCGGTCGGGCAGCGTGTCCGGCGCTGCGGCAACTGCGGCGAGGGGGCTGGCCAATGGCAGGGAATCGCTGTCTGGCGGCCAGGGCCAGACGAGGACGCGGGGCGGCTGCGCAAGGTCCAGCCGGCTGACTCGCAGCTGGTCTTCCAGGCCGTCGTCGCGTCGACCGAGCACTTCGGCGCGCGGATGCAGGTTGCTGTGATTTAACAAAAAGTCCCAGGCGGCCTCGCCGCTCAACTGTTCGCCGTATTCCATCACGACCAGCTCCGGCACGATGCAGCGTTGCGGGGTCTCGAGGCAGACCAGGCCGTAACGCAGCAGAAAAGGGCCGCTGGCCAGCGAATCACCGCCTGAAAGGGTCCGGTCGGACAGCAGTGTGACGCCAGCCACGCGCAGAATCTGGCCATTGAAACGGTCTTCGACTGTCTTGCGCGGCAGGCTCACACTCAATGGTCGTCGTGACCGTGGTAATGCGGTTCGTCAATGTCGTCGAAAGCGGCGTCGGGGCGAGCGCTGGCGAACCAGGCAATCACGCCGCAGATGAAGAGAATGGCGCCGGCGGCAAACAGCACGCCGAGGTTACTGCCTTCACCGCTGCCTGTAACGCCCAACGCAGCGCCAATGACCATCAGGGTCAGGCCAAGCCCGGCCACAAAGGACAGCAGGGTTGCCAGGGTAAGGGCAGGCGGCTTGCTGGTCACGGCGTTTCCTCACGACATCAACTGCGCCTATTTTGCCGACGGGCGCCCGGGGAGTCAAGGCAGGGCGGGCGTGGAGTGAGACTCCTGACTATGCTATACTGCCGCGCCGTTGGCCGGCAGGCATTGCAGGGGCAGGAGGCAACATGGCACGCAGCAAGGTCACCATCGTCGGGGCGGGCAACGTCGGCGCCACCTGCGCGCACTGGATCGCGGGCAAGGAACTGGCCGACGTCGTGCTGGTCGACATCGTTGAGGGCATGGCCGGTGGCAAGGCGCTTGATCTGGGACAGGCGGCCCCGGTGATGCACTTTGACATCGCGCTGTCCGGTTCTGTCGATTATGAAGCAACAGCAGGGTCGGACCTGGTGGTCATAACGGCCGGCGTGCCGCGGCGCAAGGACCCCGTGACCGGGGAGTATCCGAGCCGCGACGATCTGGTGCGCACCAACCAGGGGATCGTCGGCGAGGTGACGCGTCGCGTGGCGCAACTTTCGCCCGACTCGGTTTTGCTGGTGGTCTCCAACCCGCTGGACGCCATGTGCCACGTGGTGCTGGAGGAGAGCGGCTTTCCGGCGCAGCGCGTGGTTGGTCAGGCCGGCGCGCTCGATACGGCGCGCTACAAGGCCTTCATTGCGCAGGAACTGGGCGTCAGCGTACGTGACGTTCACGGCATGGTGTTGGGCGGCCACGGCGACACCATGGTGCCCCTGCCGCGCCACACCTCGGTCGCCGGTATTCCGCTGCGCGAGTTGATGGACGAGGAGACGTTGCAGACCATCATCGAGCGCACCCGCCAGGGCGGCGGCGAGATCGTTGATCTGCTCGGCTACAGCGGATTCTACGCGCCTTCAGCCGGCACCGTTGAGATGGTCGAGGCCATTCTGCGCGACCAGAAGCGGGTCATCCCGTCGGCCGTGCTGATCAATGGCGAATACGGCGTTAAGGGCCTTTACGTCGGTGTGCCGGCTGTGTTGGGCGCGGGCGGCGTGGAGCGCATTATCGAGATGCAACTCAACGACGAGGAGCGCGCCATGCTGGAGCACAGCGCTGCGGCAGTCCGTGCCGTGGTTGACGTGCTCGGTTACTGATCCGGGCTGCCCAGTCTGGCGTGGAGGAAATCGCGCCGGCCTCTAAGGAAATCCGCGCTGGCCTGCGCCTTGCGACCTGCCAGTTGCAGGCGACGGGGGCGCAGCAGACCTGCGCCGGTCCCGATGCCCACACCACCGGGCAGTGGAATAACCTGCCCGGGCGCGGCGGAGCCAGGGATAACCTCGGCCTCAATCAGTTTCAATTGACGTCCGTCCCAATTGCTGTGGCTGCCCGGCCAGGGGGTGAAGGCCCGAATCTGCCGTTCTATGTCCGCTGCCGGCCGCGACCAGTCGATCCACCCGTCCTCCTTGCGCAGTTGCGGCGCCAGCGTGACCCTTGTCTCGTCCTGGGGCTGTGGCTCAAGGCGTCCCTCCAGCCAGTCCGGCAGGCATTCGATCAGCAATTCTGCGCCCTGGGTCGCCAGACGATCGTGCAGACTTTGGGCGGTCTCGTCCGGCGCCAGACGCAGGGCCCGCTGCGCCAGTACGGGGCCGCTGTCGAGGCCGGCATCCATCAGCATCAGGCTGACGCCGCTCTGCGCGTCGCCGGCGCGGATGGCCGCCTGGATCGGCGCCGCGCCGCGCCAGCGGGGCAGCAGTGAGGCGTGGATATTCAACGAGCCCCGCGGCGGCATGTCCAGCACGCGCTGCGGCAGTATCAGGCCGAAGGCGGCCACCACGTAAAGGTCGGCCTGCCATTGGGCAAGCGCGGCAATGGCCTCATCCCGCCGCAGGCTGCGCGGTTGCAGCAGGGGCAAATCATGTTCCAGCGCCAGCGCTTTCACAGGCGAAATACGAGGGGCCAGACCGCGTCCGGCCGGTCGGTCGGGCATGGTGACAACGCACATGACCCGGTGACGGGCGATGAGTGCGCGCAGGGCTGGCAGCGCAAAATCCGGCGTTCCCATGAAGACGACGTCGGCCACGGCATTTCCCGGCATTCCTGGAAAGCCGCATGGTAAACTGCCGCTTGCGGCAGGACAAGGTGACGCGTTGACATCTCCGGAGGACGCCTGAATGCGAAACGGGTCGAAGCAGTGGCTGGTGGCAAGGCCACTGACCAGTTCGCAGCTGGACGCCTGGCACGACATCCACCCCCTGGTTGCGCAGATTTTGCACGGCCGCGGGTTGTCGTCACCCGCAACTGCCCGCAGCTGGTTGAATGGCCCTGGCGCAAGGGTTGACCCCTACGCCATGACAGGCATGCAGGCCGCCGTAGAGCGCATTCGGGCAGCAATCCGCGGTGGCGAAGACCTGGTTGTTTACGGCGACTTCGATGCGGACGGCGTCACCGCCACCGCGCTGCTGCTGCAGACCCTGAAATCCCTGGGCGCCCGGGTGCAGGCCTATATTCCGGACCGTGAGCGCGAGGGCTACGGCCTGAACGGCCCGGCGCTGGCGACGTTGGCGCAAGCGGGCGCGCGCCTGGTCATCACGGTGGATTGCGGTATTCGCGCCGTGGACGAGGTGGTTGCGGGCAAGGCCGCCGGGCTGGACTTCATCATCACGGACCATCACTCGATCGGTCCCGAAATTCCTGCGGTCAGCGCCATCATCAACCCGAAACAGGAGGGCGGGGATCCGGCCGCCGTGCATTTGACAGGTGTCGGTCTGGCCTTTCGTCTGGCGCAGGCCCTGCTGCGCAGCGCCCGCAATGACCGGACAGCTGTTGACGGGAATGAAAGGGACCTGCTGGACCTGGTGGCCCTGGGGACGGTCGCCGACATGGCGAGCCTGGCGGACCCGCAGAACCGGGCCCTGGTGCGCGAAGGGTTGCGGGTCATCAACGAAGCCCGCCGACCGGGCGTTCACGCCCTGTTGCAGGTCGCGGGTCTGACGCCTGGCAAGGTGAGCGCGCGCGACCTGGCCTTTGCCCTGGGCCCACGCATCAACGCCGCCGGCCGTCTGGCGAGCGCCATGCTGGCGTGCCGCCTGCTGACAAGTGAAGATCCTGCCAGGGCCGCGGAAATGGCCACCAGTTTGCAGGCGTTGAACGACAGGCGGCGAGCGTTGACTCTCACTGCCCAGGAGGACATCAACCGGGAACTGGCCGGGCAAAGAGAAACGCCGCCGCTGATCCTGGCCGCGCGTGAGGGAATCTCCCCCGGCATAGTCGGCCTGGTCGCCGGCCGGCTGTCTGAAGAATGGCAGCGCCCGGTCGTCGTCCTGGCCAGCGGCCCGCAGGAAAGCCGCGCCTCCTGCCGCAGCGTGGCGGATTTCAACATCATCAGGGCGTTGGACCAGTGCGCCGACCTGTTGTTACGTCATGGCGGCCATGAACAGGCGGCCGGTTTCACCGTGCGCAATGACAACTTGCCCGCCTTGCGGGGTCGCCTGACGCGGTTGGCGCAGGATGCAGGGACCGGATGCCCACCACAAGCCTCGCTGGAGATTGATGCTGAAGTGAATTTCAACCAACTCACGCCGACCCTGCTGGAGCAACTGGACCTGATTGAACCCACAGGTTCCGGCAATCCGCCACCGCTGTTCCTGCTGCGCGCGGCGCGCATTGGTGAGCGTCGACTGGTTGGCCGCGGCGGCAGTCATCTCAAGCTGGTGCTTGCCGGCGACAATGGCGAAAGGCTGGAGGCGATTGGTTTCAGGCTGGGTGAAAGGGCGAGTCACCTGCCATCGCAGGTGGACCTGGCCTTCCATCTGGAGCGCAATGCATGGAAAGGCCGCCAGCGACTGCAACTCAACCTGCAGGACATTCGCCCGGCACAGGAAGGCTGACCTGCGCCCTGTGGTAAGATGACCGCGACATTCGGCGCAAAGTGGAGCGACATGACGCAAAAGAACGAGGCCAGTCCGCGCCGGCCCTTCAACTATGGTGGCCAGGCGGTTATTGAAGGCGTCATGATGCGCGGCGCGCACAGCGCGGCGGTCGCCGTGCGCAACAGCGAGGGCGAAATCGTGGTGCACGAGACTCCGCTCAGTCGCCGGCTGTACCGGGGCCGCGTCATCCGCACGCCCTTTGTGCGCGGCGTGGTCGGCCTGTGGGACGCGCTGGGCCTGGGTACGCGCGCCCTGATGTGGGCCGCTGACGTGGCGGTTGGTGAAGAGGACGACGTGGACTTCAACGGGCCGGTCGGCTGGCTCACGATCGGCCTGTCGCTCTTGCTGGGTATGGGGTTGTTCTTCTTGGTGCCGACCCTTGGCGCGGCCGGCATTGGCAACCTGCTCGGCCTGACTCCGGACGGAACGGCGCCGATCGGTTTCGCAGCCTTCATCGTCAACCTGATTGAAGGGCTCATTCAGATTACCATGCTGATCACCTACATCTGGGCCATCGGGCGCATACCGGACGTGAAGCGGCTCTTCGGTTACCACGGCGCCGAACACAAGACCATCAACGCCTGGGAAGCCGGCGCCGACCTGACGCCGGAGGTCGTGGACGGCTTTCCGATCGAGCATCCGCGCTGCGGCACGGCCTTTCTGCTGACCGTGGCTTTCGTCAGCGTGCTGGTGTTTTCGCTGCTGGGGCGGCCGCCGCTGCCTCTGTTGATCCTGTCGCGCGTGGTGCTGATTCCGGCGCTGGCCGGCATCGCCTACGAAGTCATCCAGTTTTCGGCGCGCAACTTCCACAGGCCGCTGGTGCGGGCGCTGGTGCGGCCCAACCTGGCGCTGCAGCATTTGACCACGCGCCAGCCGGAGCGACACATGCTGGAGGTGGCCATCGTCGCCTTTGAACGCGTGCTGGTCTCGGAAGGCCTGCTCGCCAGGGAGGCGGCGCAGATCCCGCAGCCCGACCCGACAGCCGTGTCTCCGACGCTGGTGGCCGACGAGGTCCCTGGCGTCGAAAGGCAATGAAGAGCATTGCGCGCGTGCAATTGGTCCTGACCGAGCGTGCGGCGAAGGTCTATGGCCCCAAACAGGCCAAAGGAACCGGCTCGTGGCAACTGATCAGGCCTGAAGCAACTCCCAGCTGACCGGGGCTGCGACCTTGTCGCCAACACAACTGGAACGGTAGGTCGCGTCACCCGTACAGCGCTGCAGGTGGACTTGCCTTGCCTCTCCGGCAACTCGAAAGGTAGCGACCCAGCTGGCCTCAGCACCATTCTGCAGGTCCAGCAATTCCAGACCGTCGATTTCCCTGACACCTTCGCGCAGGCGCAGCAAGGTGGCGGCGGCCTGGGCAGGTTGCGGCCAGGCGGAGCGCCCGCGCAGCCAGCGCGGCTCCAGCTGGCCCGCTGCGTGCCGGTTGAGCACGTCGTCCAGCGCTTCCAGCGGCATACGACCGTAACACAGGCCCTCGGGCAGGAAGACCATGGTCGGCGCAAAGCGGTGGCCGCCAATGTGGGAGCAACGCCAGGCGCGTTGGCCGACCCGCTCGCGCAGGGCCGCAAACATGGGCATGCCGGCAAGGGCGCAGCACTGATCTCTTTTGCCGTGGGTGCATACCAGAAAAAGTGGCTGGCGGTCACGTAACTCCGGCTGCCGATCTTCTGCAAGGCCGCTCAGATCCAGAGACAAGAGGTCCTCGTAGCGCTCAAGGGTCAGGGCGTAAAGCGCCGGGGCGCCGGCATCGCCGACGGCCATGAAGAGACGCCGGCCGGCCGGGGCATCCGGCTGTCGAATGAAGAGAATGCCGGCGTCAGGCGTCGCCGACAGCCAGTCTTCGATATGCTGGCGCACGGCCGGCGGCAGGTCGCTGTCCGCCAGCGCCTGCGGCCCCCAGGGCGCATCCACTTCCAGCAGGAGCCAGATGCGACGTTGGGGCGCGGAACCGACCAGGCTGTCGCCTGCGTCCATTGCACGTCCCGAGCAGGTATCGTGGTCCATCACGGGGCAGCCTCTCCACTCTCTTCTTCAGCCTGATGTTTCAGATCGTACAGTGTGGTCAATGCTTCCAGCGGACTGAGTTCGTCAACGCTCAGATCGAGCAGGGCCTGCTGCAAGGTACCGGGCAGCGCCGGTTCCATCGCCGGGGATTCAGGGGTCGCTGTGGTTTCCTGCCCGTTCTGCGATGCAGCGCTGTCCCCTGCTTCCAGTTGTCGCAACAGTTCATTGGCGCGATGAACGACCGGCCGGGGCAACCCGGCGATGCGCGCGACGTGCACGCCATAGCTGCGGTCCGCGCCGCCAGGCACGACCTGATGCAGGAAGACGATGTCCTCCCCCTGTTCGGCGACGGCGACGTTGAAATTGCGGGTGCGCGGCAGAAAGTACGGCAGGGCAGTCAATTCATGATAATGCGTGGCGAAGAGCGTGCGGCAGTTCAGTTGGGGACTGTTGTGGATGTACTCAATGACGGCCCGCGCGATAGCGAGACCATCCCAGGTGGAGGTGCCGCGGCCGACTTCATCGAGGATGATCAGGCTTCTGTCGCTGCTGCCTGCCAGGATGCGGGCGGTCTCGACCATTTCGACCATGAACGTGCTGTGGCCGGCATGGATTTCGTCCTGGGCGCCAATGCGCGCGAAGATGCGGTCCACCAGACCGATGGCGGCTTCGTCGGCCGGTACGAAACTGCCGATCTGCGCCAACAGGGTAATCAGCGCGACCTGGCGGATGTAGGTCGATTTGCCCGACATGTTGGGGCCGGTAATGATGTGGATGCGACTCTCGTCTTCAAAGGAACAGTCATTGGGCGTAAAGCGTAGCCCCCGCTGCAACCTGCGTTCCACTACCGGGTGCCGCCCTGCGATGATGTGCAACTCTCCGTCTTCACGGATCTGCGGTCGGCAGTAGCCTTCCCGAACGGCGACTTCGGCCAGGGAGAGAAAGGAGTCGAGATGGGCGATGGCGCGCGCCGTACCGGTCAGGCGCGGCGCGAAGGTCGCCAGTTGCTGGCAAAGCTGCTCATACAGTCGCCGCTCCAACGCGAGGATCTGTTCCTCGGCGCTAAGCACTTTCGCCTCGTACTCTTTCAGTTCGGGCGTGATATAGCGTTCGGCGTTAACCAGGGTCTGTTTGCGAATGTATTCCGGCGGCACACTGGCTTCCCAGGCCTTGCTGATTTCGAGGTAGTAGCCGAACACCTTGTTGTAACCGACTTTCAGACGAGGAATACTGGTCCGTTCCCGTTCGCCCTGCTCAAGCGCGGCGATCCAGTCGCGGGCTGCACGGGTGGCCTGCATCACAGAATCCAGTTCTTCGGAATAACCTGGCAGAATGACGCCGATGGCATTAAGGGTGGCGGGCGTGTCCTCGCGTATGGCGCGCGAAATCTCTTCGGCGGCTTCCTCGCAGGCGTCCAGGCGTTCCGCCAGGGGATGCAGTGGCGGCAGGTCGCGAATGAGAATCTGCAGGCGCGGCACGGCCAGAAGACTGCTGCGCAGGGCCAGCAGATCGCGCGGCCCGGCGCGGCCAATCATCAGGCGGTTGGCGAGGCGTTCCATATCCGCGACCTGGCGCAGGTTGCCTTGCAGGTCGTCGCGCAATGCGGCGTCGTCGCTCAGGGTCTCTACCGCGTCCAGCCGCGCCCGAATGCGTTCCGGCTGCAGCAGAGGCTGGTTGACCCATTGGCGCAGTCGTCTTGCGCCCATGGCGGTCACCGTGCGGTCCAGCACCTGCAGCAGGCTGCCGCTGCTGTCCCCGTCCCGCAGCGACCCGGTCAGTTCCAGATTGCGGCGGGTGAAGGTATCCAGCACCATGAACGATGCTGTGTCGTAGACGCGGATGCCCGTCAGCCGGGCCAGACTCTCACGGCGGGTCTTGCGCAGGTAATGCAGAATCGCGCCCGCGGCGCAGACGGCCTGCGGCTTGTCCTGCAAACCGAAACCGGCCAGGGTTGTCACGGCGAACTGGCTGCAAAGCGCCTGTTCCGCGCCGCTGTGCTCAAAACGCCAGTCCGGCAAGGGACTCAAGTGTATGTCCGCCGGCAAGGAGACGCCCCGCTGCGCCCAGCTCTCGGGCAGCAGCAATTCACGAGGTGTCAGGCGCGCAAGTTCCTCGAGCACCTGCAGGGCACAGTGTTCGCCCGCCAGTGCGGTCGCCGCAAACTCGCCGGTGCTGATGTCGACCCAGGCGAGGCCGGCGGCGCGCCACTCGCCGCTGTCCGCATTGCCGTCGGGCCACAGCGCCAGCAGATAGTTGGGTCGGTCCTCGGCCAGCAAGGCGTCCTCAACAACCGTGCCGGGCGTAATGACGCGTGAGACCCGTCTTTCGATGATGCCCCTGGCGGGTGCCTCCCCCACCTGGTCACAGATGGCGACGTGGTAACCCTGTTCAATGAGACGGGCGATGTAGTTTTCCAGCGCATGGTGCGGCACACCGGCCATCGGTATGCGGGTGTCGTCCTTGCCCGGGCTGACCGGGCGGCTGGTCAGGGTCAGGTCCAGCACGCGGGCGGCGACTTCCGCATCGTCGTCAAAGGTCTCGTAGAAATCGCCCAGGCTGAAGAAAAGGATACAATCGGGATATTCGGCCTTGATGTCCAGGTATTGTTGTCGCAGGGGCGTGATTCTGGCCATGGTGGTTCCCGTGTTCGCCAGTGAATCATTGTAGCCGTCGCTTCGTAACGCCACAAGCGGCGTTCAGCACCCCCAGGTGCCGCAGGAGGGCAGGTTGAGAATAATCGCGGTAGATCTGGGCGGGACGCGCATCCGGGCGGCTTGTCTGGATGAAGGCCTGAATGTCCTGCAGCGGCGGGAGACCCCTACCGGGGCGTCAGAAGGAAAGGCCGCCGTGCTGGGCCGCATCGAGGATCTCATCACTTCGGTTTGGCCGCCGGAAATTGACGTTCTGGGCATCGGTGTTTCGTCGCCAGGGCCGTTGGACCCTTACCTGGGCATCGTGCTGGCGCCGCCCAATTTGCCTGACTGGCAGCGCGTGCCACTGGCGGGCCTGCTGGAGCGACGTTTTGCCGTACCGGTCCGGCTGGGCAAGGATGCCAACGTCGCCCTGCTGGCGGAAGTGGCGCAGGGCGCGGCGCGGGGCTGTCGTCACGCCATCTACCTCACGCTCAGCACGGGAATTGGCGCAGGCATACTTTGCGACGGGCGCATGCTGCTGGGACGTTCCGGTTTGGCGACGGAAGTGGGAAGCATGATGTTGCTGGAAAACGACGTGGCCACGCGGCTGGAACTGGAAGCCGCGGGCCCGGCGCTCGCCCGGCAGGCCAGATTACGCCTCGCCGCCGGCGAGAAGAGTCTGTTGCGAGAGATGTCTGACGGGGATATGCGTCAGGTCGATGCTGCGTTGGTGGGGCAGGCGGCGCAGCGGGGGGATCCTCTGGCGCTGGCGTTGGTCAGCCGCGCCGGCCGTCTGATCGGCCTGGCGTTGACCAGCCTGCTGCATCTCTTCAACCCGGAAATCGTGGTCATTGGCGGCGGCCTGAGCCAGATCGGAGAGCCCTTGCTCCGGCCCATGCGCGAGGTCGTGCGACGCGAGGTGATCTACGAGGGTTACACGCGGGAGTTGCGCATCGAACTGGCTGCGCTGGGCGTGGACGTCAGTCTGGTGGGGGCCGCGGCGTTGCTGCGCAGTGACTATGGCGTGAGGAAGCAGGACTGAATTTGCCACAGGCGGCGGTCAAGTGAATGGTCGGTCTAACAGTCGTCGTCAGACCATGCGTACAACTCCAGTGTCGCGACGGCGCGCAGGTCCCTGCTTTCACAAACGTAGGCATCTTTCACCAGGGAAGAAGCCAGCGCCACGTAGACTTCACTGTCATGTGAAGTCTGCAAGAGCCAGAAGCGGGAATGCGCCCTGGCGCTGGCCAGCCAGCTTTCTGCACCTCCGGCATCGACATAAGTGACAGGCAGGGGCAGGGCCTGCAGATAGAATTCCAGAACCAGAGACCAGGTTAAGTCCTTGTCGAATTCACCAGCCAGCAATACGTCTCCTTCCCTGCCTGCGGACACAATTTCCCGCTGAATGACGTGCATGCGGTCGCGGTAGGCGGAATTGCCGAAGCTGTATTTCAGGAAAGGGTGATTGATCGCATGGAGACCCGTGACAATCATTGCGACCAGTACCCACTCGGCAACGCGGAAGCGCCAGGTCCTTTGCTTTCGGACGAACCAGGCAAGCAAAATCGCCGTCAGGGGCCAGAGAGGCATCAGGTAGCGAATTCTGCCAGGAGTAATGACTTGTGCGAATTCGTTGGCGATCAGGACCAGCAGAAACGCCATGGCGTACACCATTGTCAGAAATCTGAGTGGAATTGATCCTGTTTCATGCTTGCGGCGAAACCACCATACCAGCGTGCCGATCAGGGTCGCCAGCAGCAGCCAGCCGGCCGCGAGCGGAATCTCCAGGGTCCGGTTTACAAGAAATCGCAGGAAAGTCGTCAGCACTGCCGCTGCGCCAAGGACATCCAGCTTCAGATTTTCGTCAACCAGGCTTTCCTCCAGCCCGGTAAAAAAAGTTGGCAGTTGCATTGTGGCCAGCAGGGCGGCGATGGCAAACATCGCCAGGGGCCAGCGGAAGTGGCGATGGTCACGGCCGGAAATCAGGTGAAAGAGCGCGACGGCCGCGATCACCGTAACAGAGAAATAGTGCAGGTAGGCAAGAGCGGTAGCCGCCAGCAGCAGCCCCGCAAAATGGACGGGTCTGGCGGCGCGATCATGGAAGCAGATGCGCCAGTAACACCACAGCAGCAGGGTCGAACACAGCGCCAGCATCGTGAAGGCACGGGCGTACCACATGAAACCAATGAAAAAGGCCGAGGTCGCCAGCATCAGGAGAGCCAGCAGGCCAAGGGAATGATGAGACAGATCACGCCCCAGACGCCAGGTCCAGGCCAGGGCCAGCATGCCGGCGAGCAGCGGCAGGATACGAACGGCAGGCTCGCTCCAGCCGGCGATCCGGACCCAGAGCGACACCAGCAACGGCCAGCCAAAGGCCTGTTCGGCAGATCGTTCGACCAGCATGGCCTGGAAGTCGGCGAAAGGGAGTGGTTGCCGCTGTCCGCTGCCGGCCAGGCGCAACGTCGCCAGTTCGTCTTCCTGAAAAGCACGGTTGTCCAGCTGGCTTGTGGCGAAAAACATCGCCAGCAACAGCAGCGGCAGGGCAAGCAGCCAGGGATGGCCGCGCAAGGCAAGGGGCGCCGGTTTCACGGGCGATGCTGCCGCTGCAGGAAGGTTGACATCGGCCGCAATGTTAGCACAGATGCCCGGAGCGTCAGCGTTAAATGTGGACGCTTGAGACTCGGCCGGCGGCCGTTACAATTCAGGCATGCTCCTGATACCTGATTATCGCGTTCGCCAACGGGACCTGCTGCTGGAAATTATCCGGGCGATGACCTCGCGCCTGGACCTGGCGGAGGTGCTGCGCCTGGTGCTCAAGGCATCCGTCACCATGGTGGGCGGCGAGGGCCCGGGCCTGGTCGCGCTGCGAAATGCGGACACCGGCGCCTATCGCATTCACGCCACGCTGAACATCGATGGTGATCGAATTCCCCGCCTGGAAAGCCAGTTGCAGGAACTCGTCACCGGCATCCAGCAGGGACTGGACTACCATGATCTGGAGGGGACACTGCAGCGCATGACGGCGGAAATCGACCCGCGCATGCGCCAGCTCTTTCCCATGCCGCTTGTGATTGCCGACGAGCCCGTCGGCATCCTGATCGTATTTCGCGATTACCCCGCCGCCATTACTGTCGATGACCGGCAAATCCTGCGAAGTTTTGCCGATCATGCCGCCATCGCTGTGCACAATGCCAGACTTTACGAAAACATCGATCGTGAGAGGCAGCGCCTGAACGCCTTTGTCGCTCACAGCGCCGATGGCGTCATGATTCTGGATGCCGAACGGCAGGTCCTGCAACTTAACCCCGCGCTGGCAGGCATGACAGGCTGGAGTGAGGCTGAGTCCCTGGGCAGGCAGGAGGAAGAGGTGCTGGTGTGGAGCACGGTGTCACCAGGAAACCTGCATGAATTGATGGACGGTGGCTGGCCGGGCCCCTCGCAGGTCGGGTCCAACCCCCTCTCCGTTGAGGGCGACATATTGCGCCGGTATGGCCAGGAGCTCAGCATTGCGATAACCTACGTACCCTTGCATGGGGAAGGCGGCCAGTTGGCGAATATCTTCGCCAATGTGCGTGACATCACCCATTTTCGCCGGGCCCAGGAACTGCAAAACACCTTTGTCTCCGGCGTATCCCACGAACTCAAGACACCCGTCGCACTGATCAAGGGCTATGCCGGTACACTGCGCAGGGAAGATGCCGACTGGGGCATGGCGGAACTTCGGGAAGGGCTGGAGGTCATTGAGGACGAAGCGGACCGCCTGGCCGGCCTGATCGACAATTTGCTGGAGGCCAGCAGGTTGCAGGCCCAGAAAATGCAACTGGACCTGGGCCCCGTGGACCTGGTTGGGCTGGCGACGCGAGTGGTCAAGCGATTTCAAATGCAGGGCACAGGGCATGACTTTCGCCTGGCCTTCCCGGAAGCGTTCCCCGTCATTGTGGCCGACGAAGCGCGTTTACGGCGTGTGATGGACAATTTGCTGGGCAATGCGGTGAAGTACGCGCCGGAGGGCGGGCAAATCGAGGTGGGCGGTCAGGCAGCCGTCGATGCCGTCACACTCTTCGTGCGGGATGAAGGAATCGGCATCGGCCCGGAAGATCAGGAACAGATCTTTACGCGCTTTTACCGCGTTAACGATGCGTTGGGCCAGCGTACCCAGGGGACCGGTCTTGGGCTGTACCTGGCGCGCGCCATTGTGGAAGCGCATGGCGGGACAATCGGCGTTGACAGCCGTCCCGGCAAGGGCGCGACGTTTCATTTCACACTCCCTCGCGAAGCCCGGGTGACAACTGACGCAACACAGGAGCCATGATGCCAGCAAACATGAATGTCAACTGCCCTGCCTGCAATTCCGTGGTTGAGGCTGACGTGGAACAAATCATTGAGGTCCAACGTCAGCCGCAATTGAAGCAGGCCCTGCTTTCCGGCCAGTTGAATCGCATCCAGTGCAGGGCCTGCGGGGCGAGCAACGTGTTGGTGACCCCGCTCCTGTATCACGACGCCGACAACGAAGTGCTGCTGGCCTTTGTTCCACCCGAGTTGAATCTGCAGGGAACGCAACGGGATCAGGTTGTCGGCGAACTGCTCAAGGAATTGACGGGCCGCATCCCCAAAGAGGACTTTCGCGGCTACATGTTCCAGCCTGGGCAGGTGTTGACCATGCAGGGCCTGATTGAACAGGTCCTGGAAGGGGATGGCGTTACGAAAGACATGCTGGAAACGCAGCGGCAGCGCGTTGACCTGCTGGGCCGCATGACCCAGGCGGACCCGAAACGCCTGCGTTCCCTGGTGCGAAAACATGACGCGGAAATCGACGCCATCTTCTTTCAGGCCGCCCTTGCCCTGATGCAGCAGGCGGTCCAGGAAGGCCAGGAACCGCTGGTCAAGGCGCTGGCCGCCGTTCAGGAAGCGGCGGCCAAACATTCCAGTTTCGGCCGGCAATTGACGGCACAGGCAGAAGAACAGGACAGGATCGTGAAAGACGTCGCCGGACGTCTGCAAGCTTTGGGAGAGAAGCCGACGCGCAAGGATATATTGGCGCTGTTGCTGGCACTGGCGTCGGACGAGCCGCGCCTGCAAGCGCTGGTCGGTCTGGTGCGGCCGGCGCTCGATTACCCCTTCTTTCAGGAACTCAGCCTGCAAATCGGCCGATCGCCGGTGGCGGAGCGTCCGCAACTGGAAACGCTGCGCGAGCGACTGGGGGAGTTGACGCGGGAAGCGGATGCCCAGGCCCAGGCCGCCCTGCAGCGGTCGGCCGGCGTGCTGCAGGCTATCGTCGCCAGTCCGGATACGGACCGGGCCATTCGCGAGAATCTGTCGCTGATGGACGAGAGCTTCATGGCCGTGCTGGCGGGCAACATTCGTGAGGCCGAAAGTCGCCTGGACATCCAGGCCAGCAGCAAACTCAAGAGCATACACCAGAAAATCGTCAATCTGATGCGCCAGCAAATGCGTCCCGAATTACGTTTTGTAAACGAATTGCTGGAAGCGCCGGACGACAGCGCGGCGTTGGCCATGCTGGAGAAGGGCGCGCAAAATTTCGGGGCTGCACTGCTGCCGGCGCTGAGCGCCGTGGCGGCCATGTTGCGTCAACAGGGCCAGGAAACACTGGCGCGACGCCTGGATGTCCTGCACAAGGCTGCCAGCGACGGCGAGGACGGCAAGATCAGTTGATCGGCTCCGCGGGCCAGTCCCAAATCCAGGTATCCCTGAAGTTGCAGGTCGTGGACAGGTTGTCGAAACTGACGGCGGCTATTCCGATTGTGCCGGAAGCAAAAGCGACCGGCTGCGCGCCGACATATTGATTGTTGGCGTAGAAGTACAGGTTCTCACCATCGGCAATCACAAGCAACTGATCGTCTGCGCTACCCGGCGCAATGTCACTGCGCAACGGCCCCGCCGCAAAGGCTTCGCCCTTGCGGCGTGACAGTCCGGCGCTGCCGCTGTTGTCCAGCCAGGCCAGGGTGTAGGTCTCTGCGTCCTGTGTTTCGAGCACCAGGCCGCAGCCGGCCAGCAGGTCTCTGGAAGCGGGTTGCGCGGCGACGCTGCTGCCCAGCACGAAGCGAGCGAAGCTGTTCTCCCCTCCCAGGCGCAGGGTACTGACGCCGGCGCGATTGCTGATCACGAAACTTTCCGGCACGTTCATGGCGAGGGCGCCGACCGCGGGAACGAGGCGATGCCGCTGGAGTTGACGAAGGATCGTCGAACGTTCCTCTCCCGGCAACCTGTCGGGCACGATGGCGCCCGACCAGGTCTGTGTCGGAACTGTAAGCCTCAGGCCACTGTACCAGGCCGTAGCCTGACCGCCATCGGGATTGCCGGTTCCAGCGTAGAGACCGGTTCTTCCAGGGCCTTCCGGTAACCCGTCGATAATTCGCCCCAGCGACTTGCGATTGAAGAAGAATTCGATGGCATCGCCATAAAAGACCAGCCCGAGGCTCTCCGGTTTTTCGCCGGGCTGAATGGCGGCATGCGGCGCCAGGGCACGCAACACGCGCAAGTCCGCTGCCGTGTTGATCAGGTACTGCCAGCGTCCCTGGTCATCCACCATGAAACGCGCCCAGTCCCGAACGCTCTCCCAGTGAGTCACGATACCGACTCGCCAACCACGGTTGCCGGCCACCTCGGTGATGGCGACGTGCAGGCCCCAGGCGTCCTGCGGCAGTTGCAACTCGCGAATCAGGACGACGTTGCTGGCCGGCGGTTCCAGCGAGAGCAGCGCCCGCTCCTCTCCCAGAAAACTGTCCACCGAATCGGGGCGTGTCTCCCAGGAAGAGGCGTTACCGAAGTCCGCCTCCCAGGCCAGGGTCGACCAGCCTTCCTGCAGGACCAGTTCATAATTTCCGGCGCCATGGCCAACGTTGCTGACGCGAACCCGGTAGCTGCCGTTGCTGAACGGGCTGAAGGCTTCGATAACTGCATTTCGGCTCAGAGGCCAGTCGACATCATCATTTGATGCGACAAGGAGGTCATTGACGTCGAAAATGTCGAGGCGAGGGTCGATTCCGCCTGTGACTGCATACGCTGACAGTGACAACATGCTGCCGGCACGTGCATTGAAGTGCCAGTCCTGAATTTCACCTGCGGCCAGACGACCAGACACCGGGTTGAGGTAGTCCAGCGCAGGTTCCTGGGCAAGCAGCGCGACCGGCAACACGATGAACAGCAACAGCGTCGGCAAGCAGAGATGGCGCGCGAGTCCCTGAATGCACATCGCAAGCGAATTCAGACCAGTTCCGGCATCCAGGCGGGAAAACGCTGGCGCAGGTGACGGAGACAGGCGCTGAAGTCCTCCCTGCTCATCTCGCCGCCCTGCAGCCAGCGCAGTTGTTCGGCGCTGTGCAAACGTTTCTGTTCTCCGGCAAGTCGCAGGTCTCCGCTTTCCTTGCGCTGACGCCTGCCTTGCAGGGCTGTGAAGCTTCCATGATTGCGCAAGGTCTCAAAGTCATCGGAGGACATGAAGGTGTAAAGCGCGATGTAGCGCTCGTCCTGTTCCAGCGCAAGGGCGACCATGAACCAGCCCTTTGGTACGCGGGAGCGACGGCTGATGCGAAAACGCCAGGTCAGGACATTGACCTCCTGCGAGGTGTCCAGCGATTCCTGCTCTTGTTCCCGTTGCAGCAGGCGGATGTTTTTGTCTGTGACCGATACGCTGCGGCCACTGGGCCAGCGTTGTTTCAGAGGTCCTTCAAGGCGCTGGGCGGAAAAGGCGGCCATGGCGAAGCCGGCAACAATCGAAATGACAATTGAGCCATCAATGGTCAGCAGCATTTGCCCCAGCAGAAAAACCAGGAGCCAGACCCCCACGAAAATCAGCAGCATGGCGACGCGCAACCATCCATGTTCCGGGTCCAGCGCAAAACGTCTTTCACGCGTAAGGCTGGCGGGCAGTGGATCATCCATGGCGTTTATTCAGCCCTCGTTCAAAAAACTGGTTGCAAGAGGTCACAACGTTGCGCTGCTGAACACCAGATTGAAGCGGCGACAGAAAATGACGACGCTATTATACAGGCCCGGGTCAACTCCCGCCGGAACCGGGTAATTCTGGTTGCCCACGTTGCCCTTGAGTCGACCGAGATCAAGCGCCAGATTGCCTTCATTGAGTTCGGCAGGACTGCGTGGCGCCGGGCTGGCGGAAAGCATGACGCGCAGGTCCGGTCCGTTTGCGGCGCGGAAATTTTCGAAGCGCAGCACATGGTTGCCGTCCGCCTGGCTGTAGACCAGCGCTTCCCCCTGCGCCCAGTGCAGCGGGTCGATGCGTACGAAATTGCCCTGCGCCCGCAGGGTAGACCCCGCCTGCTGCGCTTCCTCTACCCGGACGGGGTCCCGCAAGGCGGCTTCCAGCATGGACTGCGCCATGGTCGCATCTTCGCGCGCCAGTTGCAGAAGGCTCTCCTGCTCGACTTCGCCCAGTTGACGGAATTCGTCCAGCAAATCCCCCCTCAGGCCAGGAAAGGCCTCGTCGACCACGTCATCCATCACCAGTGGGCGCCAAAGCGGGAAGCTCCAGGTCAGGGTCACCAGCAGGGCGCCCGCCAGCACGACCAGCAGTCGACTTCGCATCAGGCAGGGAACGGGGCTGAAATGTAAGGGCGCAGCAGGGAACCTGCTCCGACCGGCGACGGAGGGATGGGTCGTACAGGACTCGAACCTGTAACCTCTTGAATGTAAGTCAAACGCTCTGCCAGTTGAGCTAACGACCCATGGCCACAGTGTACTCCCTGCTGTCATTGCCGGTCAACATGGCGACGTGGATGGCGGGGAAGCGCGGCGATCGCAACACCGGACAAGGGTTTCAGCGCCTGCCGTCGCCCTTGCCGCCACTCAACCCTGGCGGCAAAGGCGCAGCCAGACCTCTTGCTCACCTGTGTCCAGGTATTCGTAGGAGCGGTAGCAGTCCGATACCGAAAAGTCGAAGTAGAGCAGATCGCGCCGGTTGTCGCCGGGGTGCTGCGGGCTGGTCTCCACGACCAGGTAGTAATTGCTGGCCGTACACCAGATCTCGAGCGTCGTGCTGGAGGTGATCAGTTGATTGGCGAAGGTGGTGCAGCGCGCGCTGGTGAAGAGGCTCGTACCCTGCTCACCGCTGCGGGCTTCCAGCTGGCCATCGCGGAACCAGACTATCAGGGAAGCGCCGTTATGCGGCGCAATGCGCCAGTTCCACTCATTGTCCTGAGTTTCCTTTTCGTCGGAAGATTCGCCCGAGTGCCAGTTTTCCATGACCGGCATGGGCCAGGTCTGGGTCGAATAACCGCTTTCCACCGACGTGTTGCCGACGTCAATCCCGGTTTTAACCCGCACTTCATATTCCAGGTTTTCGTCAAAGCCCGTGATCGTGAAGTTCAGCGGGTCGGCCCCGTCAACCTCAATGTCGCTGCTCCACGTGCCGTCCTTCAGGCGCCAGTTGGCGTGGTAGCGGTCGGCATTGTCCGGGCCGGACCAGCTGACGAATCCGACGCTGGTGATCTTCAGACCTGATGGCGCTTTCGCGGTCGGTGGAGTCCAGGATTCGGCCACCGGCGGAAAGCTTTCGATGTCCTGGTTGTCGACGGTCCGCAAGGTCGCGATGTAATCCGCGGCAGCGTCAAAGTTGGGGATGGTGAAGCGCTCGGTAGTCACCTGGTTGTCCTCGTTCCAGGTCTCGTCCTCCTTGCGCCAGTTGACCAGGTAATGGGTCGCCTCGGTCACCGTGTTCCAGGTGACCACGCCGAACTCCGAGATTTCCAGACCGTCTGGCGAAGGCGGCGGGTTGCGGGTGGTAAAGGAACGCGCGCTCTCGGCGCCGGCGTCCGTGACGGTGCGCACGTTTGAGCTGTAATCCGCCCCGGGGTCGAAGTTCGGGATTTCGTAGACGGGCTGGACGACCGGAACATCCTGCATGTTGGTGGCGGTCTGAAAGGTGAAAGTCTGGGACTGCGTGCCACCCTGCTGGTCCCAGCCCACCTTGTACTTACTGGCCTCTTCAACCGGGTCCCAGGTCACGCTGCCATCGTTGTTGATGCGCAAATTTCTGGGCGCGTTGGGCTGCGTCCAGGTCACGACGTCCGACGCCGGTCCGGCGACGTTGGCCCCGTTGACGGTCTTGACCGTGGCGCCTTAGCTCTCCGTCGTGTCGAAGTTGGGGATGTTGTAGGAGGTGCCGGTCACTTCGTGGCTGCTGGAGGAATCGCTACCCTTGAACCACTCGACGATGTAGCCGGAGGCGTCCGTCACCGCGTCCCGGGTGACGGTCGTGCCAGCGGGGGCGAAGGCGATGTTGTCCGGCGCCGAGAGGACCGAAAGGGGAGTCGACGTCGGGATCACATCTTCTTCTTCACAGGTTCTGTGTAGTTGTAATCTCTGGCACGCCCTGAAATGTAACACTCGTCAGGAGTGAACCCGGTCACACCATACCAGTAGATGCCTTGCTCGTCCCAGTCAGCAATCTGGTAGGAATTGGTGGAGACCGAGTAATACTCCTCCGGGTAGTCACACCCGAAAAGCAAGGCGCCGGTGTTGGGATCAGGGACCACTTCACAGACGATGAACTCGTAGGTGTAACCTGCGCCCAGGTCATCAAATGTGATCGGGCCGGTTTCGTCAACCTCCAGAAACGTGAATGCGACATCGTTGTACTGGTCACAGTCAACGTCCTGCGCATGAATTGTCGGCACAAAGGGAAACAGCGAGAGCAATAACACGGCCAGCAGCCACATGGCAACGTGAAGACGCGAACGCTGGAGCGGCATGCCAATGCCTCCGTGATTTCTCAACGGAGGATTGATTGTAACAGTTTACACACAAGGATGCATCAAATGTTAATATTGTTTGCAGACGATACAAGAATACTCTGTACTTTCCGTGAATTATCCAACGCGCAACGCCTGAAACTCACAATGGCAACATCCACGCCAGGAGACACCAATGGCGCCGGAGCCGAGCAACCGGCGGGCGCGAATGCAGTCAGTCAATCTGGAATCAGGGCCGGAAACAGTTCAGCGACATTCGACAGGGCCTACAACTTCGGCAGGGTCAGGCGGTCCTGGCGCTGGTACTTGCCGCGCTTGTCGGCGTAGGAGGTCTCACAGGCCTCGTCGGCCTCGAGAAAGATGACCTGGGCGATTCCTTCGTTGGAGTAGACGCGGGCGGGCAGGGGCGTGGTGTTGCTGATCTCCAGGGTCACGTAACCCTCCCACTCCGGCTCGAAGGGCGTCACGTTGACGATAAGGCCGCAGCGGGCGTAGGTGGACTTGCCGACGCAGAGCGTCAGCACCTGACGGGGAATGCGGAAGTATTCCATGCTGCGCGCCAGCACGAAAGAATTGGGCGGGATGACGCAAATGTCGCCCTGGTGGTCGACGAAGGAAGCGTCGGAAAAGTCCTTGGGGTCGACGATGGCCGAGCGCACGTTGGTGAAGATCTTGTATTCGTCGGCCACGCGCATGTCGTAGCCATAGGAGGACAGGCCGTAGCTGATCACGCCGGCGCGACGTTGCCCGTCGACGAAAGGTTCGATCATGCCCTGTTCCAGCGCCATGCGGCGGATCCAGTGGTCAGGTTTGAGGCTCACAGAATGCTCCTGCCGGTTTACCGGCCTACATGGTCTCCGGCGCGCTCATGCCCATCAGCGTAAGGACGCGGCGGAAGACCAGTTGCGCGGCACGATAGAAACGCAGTCGCGCTGCCGCCAGCTCGGGCGGCACGTCCTCGCCCAGCACACGTACATTTTCATAGAGCGGGTGAAAGATACCGGCCAGGTCGTGCGCGTAAAAGGCGATGCGGTGCGGCTCCAGTTCAGTGACGGACTGTTCAATGACCGCCGGCAATTCCAGCGCCTTGCGCAGAAAACACCGCTCGTTGTCACCCAGCAGCGAGAGATCGCCCACCGTGTCATCGATCCCTGCGGCTTCCGCCCGGCGCAGGATACCGGCGCAGCGTACGTGCGCATTCTGAATGTAATAGACCGGGTTGTCGTTGTTCTGCGCGACGGCCAGGTCAAGGTCGAAATCGAGGCGGGCGTCCGCGCTGCGCGCCAGCAGCAGGTAGCGCACGGCGTCAGGTCCGGTTTCGTCAATCAGGTCGTCAAGGGTCTCGTAGTCGCCGCGGCGCGTGCTCATCTTGCGTTCCACGCCGCCCTGCATCAAACGCACGAACTGCAGGATCACGACCCGCAGGCGCGACGTGTCCTCGCCCAGCGCGTCGAGGGCGGCCCGCACCACCTGGTGCTGCACGTAGTGGTCCGCGCCGAGGATGTTTACGGTCAGGTCGTAAGCGCGGGCCAGTTTGTCGGCATGATAGGCGATGTCGGGCAAGGTATAGGTGGGCGTTCCGTCGCTGCGCATCAGCACGTGGTCCTTGTCTATGCCAAAGCGGGAGGCGCGGAACCACGACGCCGGCGCGCGACCGGCGGCGCGATTTTTTTCCTCTTCGCTGGCGCCCTCCCATTCCGCGGCCTGGTACAGTTGGTCCCGTGCCTGCAGCCTGTCAAGGACGTCTTCCAACGCCCCGTTTTCATAAAGGCTGTGCTCGTTGAAAAAGCGGTCATGGCGGATATCGATGCGTTCCAGAGTGCTGCGGATGCCGGCGAACATCTGCGCCTCGGCAAATCGTTGATAATCACGTCCGGCGGCGGAGAGCAGCGCTTCGCCCTGTTCTTCCCGGAGCAGGCGGGCCTGCTGCACCAGATAGTCGCCCTGGTAGAAGTCCTCTTCCGGCAGGTCGACCTGCCGCCCGAGGGCTTGCAGATAACGGATGCGCAGACTTTCCCCGAGCATCTGCATCTGGCGTCCGGCGTTGTTGAAATAGTATTCGCGTTCGACCTTGTATCCGCAGGCCTGCAGCAAGCGCGCCAGGGTATCGCCGACGATGGCGCCCCGGCTGCGGCCGATGTGGAGCGGCCCGGTGGGGTTGGCGCTGACAAACTCGACCAGCGCCCGGCGGCCGTTTCCATTGTCCAGTTGGGCCAGCGTGTCGCCCTCTTGCAGCATGGCGTCGATCTGGGCACAGAGCCAGGTCTCATCCAGGCGAAAGTTCAGGAAACCGGGTGGAGCCACGTCCACGCTGGCAAGGAAGGGTGCCGGCGGCAGATGCCCGGCAATGGTGTTGGCGATTTCCAGGGGCTTGCGGCGCAGGGGACGCGCCAGTCGCAGGGCAATGGCCGAGGCGTAATCGCCCAGTTCAGGCCGGGCGGCCGGCCGAATGTCGACGGCAGGCCTTTCGCCAGCGGGCAGGTTGCCGGCGGCCACGGCGGCTGCAAGCGCCTGTTCGACCAAACGGGCGTGTGCGGCGGGCAATACGATCAAGTCAATCTCCCTTCCCGGGGCGCTGGGCCGCATTCTGGCGCAGCGGGCAGCAATGTGCAACGGTGATCAACGCGCCCTGCACCAGGCTTCGTGGTCCAGATAACCACCGCTGGCCCTGATCGCCTGGCGACAGTTGCAGCAGCGCCAGATGTCCGCTTCACTTTGGTCCAGCCCGACCCCTGGGCAAACAGGGCAGCGCAACAATTCGGCCGGCGGACGGGCGCCAAGGGGTGTTGCTGTCCCCCTCTTGCGGACAAATATTCGTTCATAGTCGATCTGCCATGGCTCACGACGCATCGATTCGGCGCCATTTTGTTGCAACAGACCGGCCAGTTGCTGCTGGTTCCAGGTCTTGCCGGGCATCAGGCGGGTGTTGACGCGATTGCTGATGAACAGCAGGCCGCCCGGACGCAAGACACGCAGTAACTCGGCCAGAACGCCGCCTGGGCGGGCCATGAATTCAAGCGCCTCAAGGCAGGTGACCACGTCGAAACTCTCGTCCTCAAAAGGCAGGCCAGGGGCGGGACAGCGCAACAGAAGGCAACGCCGCTCCTGTCCGGCCAATTTGAGTGCCGCGATTTCCAGCATGCCACGACTCAAGTCGGCAGCGACGATCCGGCCCTGGAAATCCGGATGTCCGAGCAGGGCCAGTGGCAAGCGCGCGGTCCCTGTGGCGACGTCAAGCACCATCGGCGCGCGGTGACCGGCGAGTGCATCCAGCAGAGGCTGGGCCAGCAGGGCCTGTTCGTAAACGGGCTGGAAGTTCTTGGTGTCGTCGTAGCGGCCGGAGAAGCGATCGTAAAGCCAGACCACCACACGCTGACCCAGGTAGACTCCCTCGCTGGCAATCAACAGCCACCAGGCCAGCCACAGCAGTGCCAGTGCCAACAGGGCAGCGGCGATTGCCAGCGCTGTATCAGGCATCAAGGGCCGACCGGTACAGCCAGGCAGACCCCCCGTGTGTTCTCATGCCAGGGGCCCGACTTCGTCTAGTTTAACCGCCAGCTGCCGCTCTCCTCGATAAAGCGAAAGCCCTCGCCATAGAGGCTGTGCATCACGTGTTCGCCTGGCGCGGAGACGAATTGACCGTTTTCAAAGCGGAGTGTGGGATGGTACTCGTAGCTGGTGACGAAACCGAATTCATCGGAAGTGGCCCAGCCCAGTTGCTCGCGAACCTCGCTGTTGTCACGCCAGAGGCGGCCGAATCCCCGCACAGGCTGTTGCAAGGTGTCATCCGGCGGCACAATGCCAGGGTCTGATTCCAGGTCGCCCTCCTGAAACAGGTCTTCGTAGACGAACCAGGCGCCCATGCCTTCGGCGGTAACCACCAGGACCCAGATCTGTCCTGTCGGTTGCAGCCAAAACATACGGCCCCGCTCGAAGAGTTGCTCGGCCACCTGAATCTGGCGCACGGTTGGCGTAGGTTGCGTCAAGAAAGGCGTCCCTGGCAAGGGCGCCGGCGTAGCGCTTGTTGCCGTTGTCGGCAAGGAAAGCGGGGTCGACGTTGCTGTTGCCTGCTCGACAGGCGCGTTGTCCTGTCCCGTCTGGACCGGAAGGCTGGTTGCCGTTTCAGGGTCGGCCTGGGCGGCGAAACCCTCGGGCGTGGCCGTCACCACCAGGACAATTTGCGTGGGTGGGGGGCCCTGACAGGCGCTGACGAGAATCCCGATCAGCGCGACGCATAACCAGGCCCGTCGATGCATGGTATTCTCCAGAAAAATTCGAAACCGGTGCCTTCGAATTCGGATCTGACGACCTGCAGACATTGTAGCAAAGGTCGGGGCCTTTGCAAGCGGTGCCGGCGAGGGAGGCGAAATCCATGCGGCCACAGGCCGTCACGCTGGACAGACAGTCCCGGACCCTGATTATCCGCTGGCAGGATGGCGAGACCTGTCACTATCCCTGGGCACAGTTGCGGGAGGCCTGCCCCTGCGTCGCCTGTCGCGGCGGCCACCGTTTCATGGGTCAGGCCCACGAACCGGAGGACTTGCTGGTACTCAAGCCCGCGCGTTCATGGCAACTGGTTTCAGTAGACCTCGTAGGTTCCTATGCCCTGCAACCGGGCTGGGATGATGGGCACGCCACCGGCATTTACAGTTGGGCCTACCTGCGGCGTCTCTGCCCGCCTGGCGCAGGGACAGAGGACGACGGCCCAGCTGCCTGATCCTGGCGCTCAACGCGCGGCCAGCAATTCGTCGATCAGCGGGCTGGCTGTGAAATCACAGTCGGCAGCCTCGGGAATAAATCCTTCGCGAATGGCGTCAAGCGGCGCCTGCGGATTGTAGGCGTTGTAAATCAGGCGTGACACCTCGGCCATGAGCGGCAGGGAGCGCTGGAAATCCAGCCATTGTGGCTGATTAAGCAGCAGCACAATGACATAATTGCCGCCCGGCGTCTGGAAGAGGGCGGCGTTGCTGTGGGTATCGGCGATCCAGCCGTGCTTGTGCGCCACACTGGTATCGGCCGGTACACCCGCCCTGAGCAGGGCGTCGACCGTATTGTTGCGCATGACCTGTAGCGCCTGGCGGCACTCCCGCGCCTCCAGACCGGCCGCCGTCAGAGCGTTGTTTTCCTCGCTGGCACAGTAGTGCAGCGATGCCAGTTGCTGGCCGGCGTCGCGCGCAGTAATGCGATTCCAGGGGTCCGCGTCCGTCACTGTATCGCTTCGGAAGGAAGCCGGAAGCGCTGGCAAGACAGGGGGCGGTTGCGGAGTCTGGCCCGGAATGGTGTAAGGCGTGAGCAGGTAGCTGCCGGTCAACTCCAGCGACTCAAGCAGCCGGGTTACCTGCCCCGCTCCTGCCCAGGTGTCACCTTCTCCAATGTGCGCAAGCAGGCGGTTGGTGGCCACGTTTTCGCTGCAAATCATGGTATTGGCCACATCGACGGCGAGGTCACGCGACAACAGGCCCTGCTCTGCGGCAAAAAGGGCGGTCAGGATGTTAATTTTCTGAATGCTTGTACCGCTGAAGGCCAGTTGCTCATGGAAGCCGAGGCCGGTTCCGCTGGCCAGGTCCACGACGTAAAGCCCCGCCGGCCGTCCGCATTCGCGTTCGAAGCCGGCCGCCAGCACAAGGTCCCATGCCTGGTGACCGACGTCGACCAGGTCGACAGGTGCCGGCAGCAGTCGCTCGCCCTGGCCGTGCACCGCGCCAACCAGGCCCAGCGATGGCGTGGATGTAAGCGTTGGCAGATGCAGCACGGCTTGTGTAAAAAGCGGCAGGCTGGCGGGGTCGCCTTCAATTTGTAGCAGGTCAAGAGCGATCCAGGCGCGGCCGGTGGGCCCGCGCGCATCCAGCACCTGCGCCCAGGGCACCAAACTGTGGCGGGCTGTGAGACGGAAACGCTCGCCGGCCTGGCCCACCGCGATGCGGGCGTAATCCACACCGGGGCCCTGACGGATGTTGACAGTGCCGGTGAGCGAGCCGTACACGGCCGCCTGGGGAAGGGGCGTCGCCGCCAGCGTCGCTGCAGGTGCTGCGTCTGTGGTGGGGGCGGGTATGGGCGTCGGACCGGCCGGTTGGGCAGGAAGGACCAGCGTGGAGAGTGGAAGGCCCAGTCTGTCGCCATTGAGAGTCACCAGGTCGGCGTAGACCCAGCCCATTGGCTGGCCCTGGCCATCGCCCAGCAGGTACCAGGGGTAAATTTCACTGCGAGCCAGCACCGGCCAGCGTTGGCCGCGGAAGATCTCACCCCGCAGTTCCGCTACAACGGCCGCGGCCGCGCGCAGATTGGCCTGACCAAGCGCTTCTGCCGTCACCGGGGAGGGAGGCTGTGTCAGGACCGGCCAGGCAGTCAGTATGGCAAGCGTCAGCAGAAGAAGCCTGCGACCCATGGTGCACTTCCTCCAGGACAGGTCGGTCGCCTCTTTTCATGGTAGGCAGGTAGCCCCTGGCGCGCAAGGTAGTCGTTGACAGGGTCGGGATTGCTGTTACAATAACCGCGTCAGCCGAAGTGGCGGAACAGGCAGACGCGCTACGTTCAGGGCGTAGTTCCCCTTGGGGAGTGTGGGTTCGACTCCCACCTTCGGCAAGGCCAGGCAGTCCTTTCGGGGGCTGTCTTTGCGTTATTCCCGGTCCGGCAGGGCGACAATTGTTGGCTCGGCATTGATGAAGTGCGCCAGCAACAGGGCCGGGACGCTGCCCCTGTTGTGCAGCTTGTGGGCGACGCCTGGCGCCACGAAGAGGGTGCTGCGGGCCCTAGCCAGGACCTGACGATCGCCAATATCCACCGTCAACTCGCCCTCCAGAACGGTGAGGGTCTCCTCAAATTCGTGATAATGCAGCGGAATGCGTTCCCCGGGTTGCAGGCGCTGTTCCCAAACCACCAGACTGCGGGCGCCGCAATCGCGGGAGACGATGGTGCGCGTCTGCAGGCTACTGCGTTTCGTGCGCCACGCTGGCTGACGCTCATGCTCAATATGTGCCATGGGCCATTCCTGCTGCCATTTTGCTCCGGTTATACTGTGATTCATGAACGGGCGTCCAGGCGGCAGGGTTACGCGCATCAACGGTATTCAGGTGGTGTTTGCAGTCATTCTGACGGCGGCGCTGACCCTCGCGATTAACTTTAGCACGCGCATCAGCGCCGGCAGACCGCTGCAGGAGGCCCACCGCCAGGTGCTGGCTGAAATCGAAACGCTGCGCGCGGACCAGGCCAAACTTGTCGACGAACGTGACCGCGCCAGCAGCGATTCCTACGTGCAGCGCTGGGCCAGGGACGAAGGCAAGATGGTGCGCCCGGGTGAACGTCTCGTCATTCCGGTTCCGACGGGCGACACGCTTTACATTCCGCCGGTCAGCGCCGGGGATGGCAGCGTGGCCAGACGCGTTGAGGTGCAGACTGTTCCTCGTCGCCCCCCCAACTGGACCTTGTGGTGGGCGCTGTTTTTCGATCAGCCCCCGCCGGAGCTTGACGTTTGGTCCCCTGGCTGAACGCCCGCCGCCGCCAGCACCTTTAGCTGTACGCCGCCGGCGGTCTGGAGCATCGTGCCCGGCCCTGCCTGCGCCCGGCGCAGCACGCCCAGAGCGTAGCGCTCGCCGTCCGGTGCAGTTATGCTGCTGGTCAGGCGACCGGCGACCCGGCCCTCGTGCAGCAGATCAGCGGGGGCCTCTATATCGGCCGCCGGTTGCAGCCGCAGCAACATCTTCGCCAACTGCCCGCGGCTTTCCATCCTGGCGATGATCTCCTGGCCGGTGTAGCAACCCTTGCTGAAGCTCACCTCGTCCCACAGTCCCAGTTCCAGTGGAATGAAGTTGTCCGTGAGTTCGCTGCCCGCGGCCGGGAGACCGGCGCGAACGCGCAAGGCATTGAATAGCAGCGAGCCAGCGGGCACGGCGCCGGCGGCACACAGTGCCTGCCACAGCTCACCGGCGGAATTCACGGGCGCCACAAGGGACACGCGCGGCACGCCCGGTGCCTTGCGGGCCGCCACCTGCACGACGTGGCCCGCCAGTTCCCTGTGCCAGAGCCCATACGCTTCCTGGCCTGTTTCCGGAAGTTGCAGCAGGGCTGGCGCTGCAGGGCCAATCAGGTCGAGCAGGCTGTGGTCGGGCGTCAGGTCTGTGACTTGCACGTCGTCATTGAAAAAGATATTGCGCTGCAGGTAGTCCCGTAGCGACGCAGCCCGTCCGGGCCCGCCGAGCAACAGCAGGCTGTCCGGCTCGCGCCAGACTTCCACCCGCTCAAGCACCCGACCGTGCCAGCTCGTGAAAATGGTCGGGCAACCATGGTTGAGGTCAGGGGCCAGCACGTCATTGGTTGAAAGCCGCTGCAGGAGATCGGCCGCGCTGGCGCCGGAGAGGCGCAGGCGCGCCTCATGCGAGCGATCCAGCAGGACGGCCGACTGGAGCGCAGCCTGCCAGGCCTCTTGCGCGTTGTTGAAATGCAACGGAATGCCGTCCGGCGCCAGGCGGGCGCCCTGGGACTGTTGCAAGGCCCGCAGGTCCATGTTCAGGGCGACGTCACGGCTTCGCCGACATTCAGCTGCTGCGCGAGGCCGGGCGGCAATTCAGGATCCTGCAAGGAGGTCCAGCGCCACCCCGGGGGAGCGGTTTCAGGGGCATTTTCCAGGCGGTAGACCCAGGTGAAGCGCAGTTCCTTACCCTCCGCGCAAGGCTGTACCTCAACCAGGGTCGGCGGCAGGAAAGAACCCGCGTGTCCCAGTGAATTGTGAAGGCAACCCCTTGCGGGCCAGGGCAGGTCATCCAGACAGCGGAGGGCGGCCTGATGGGGAACCTCCCTTGCCCCCGGCAGACGCCAGGGCAGGGCCTCGCCTTCCAGGCGCAACAGCGCCCGCGAATCGTCCATGACCAGCAGACGGACGAAATAGCGCCGGGGCGCTGTGCCCTGCCGATCACGCCTGTGTCGCTCCCTGCGCTCTTTCAGAATGTCGCGCAACTGGTCCCGGGATTTGTGGAGATCGTCGTTAACGATGACCTCATCCGCGAGTGCGGCGTACTGCAGTTCCATGTGCACGCGACGAATGCGTGACTGTATGTCGCTCTCTGGGTCGCCCCGTCTCTGCATTCTCTGGGTCAACTCCTGCAGTGAGGGCGGTTGAATGAAGATCAGCACGGTATTTTCGGGATAAAGGGTTTGCAGGCAGGTCGCCCCCAGCACGTCGAGGTCAGCGATGAGGTTCTCGCCCGCCGCCAGACCGCGTTCGACCGCCAGGCGGGGCACGCCGTAATAGAGGCCGGGATGGACTTCCTGCCATTCCAGCAACTCGTTGCCGGCGATCATTTGCCGAAAACGCGGCATGGTCACGAACTGGTACTCGTCGGCTTCCAGTTCACCGGGGCGCGGCTCACGGGTGGTGCAGGTCGCCAGGTGGCTTAGCCATGGCAGTCTGCAGAGGGCGTCGTTCATCAGGGTGTTCTTGCCGGCGCCCGGCGGTCCTACCACCATGAAAAAAATGCCGCGACTGTCGCTCAAGCCGTCTCCCTTCCGGGCTGCCAAGGCACGGCCCCAGTGTAGCAGAAAGCGGATTGCAGAACAGGTTGCCCTGTGAGTTTCCGCGGCCAGGGTGTAGTCTGTGCGCAGCAAGCTGTACTACGG
>JAGWBD010000177.1:581-2287 GCA_021296065.1 Anaerolineae bacterium | reverse complement strand
CAGATCTTCCTCGTCGGCGTCTGCCTCTACCAGCAGCATCGTGTCCCCGTCCTCTCCCGCCTGAGTTAACCGGGCGAGAGTGGCGAGGACTTCGGCGTCGCCCGGCGCCAGCAGGCCCTCCACGTAGTTCGCACTGGCCAACATGGCCGCAGCCGGGTTGGCAATTGCTTCCTGCAGTCCCTTGTCAAAGGCGGCTACGAAAGCGTTCATCAAATGGGGCGTTGCCAAAATCGTCGCTTCGTTGCTCACAACCACGTTTGATACCAGATCGGCGACCGGTGTCACCGGAAATACCCGATACCCTCGCACGTCGCCGCAGTCCCTGGCGCTAATTCTGTTATCTATCTGCAAGGGTTCGTTGTTCAGATAGACGACGGAGGCGTCAATCAGGCCCAGACAAATGAGTTCCGGCACGTTGAATCCAACAGTCTCAAGCTCAAAGTCCTGCTCGCTCATTCCCGCTGCGTTCATCAGGGCGACAAAAGCCGTCCAGGTGACACCGCTGCGGCCGTGTATGCCTACCCTCTTGCCGGCAAGGTCGGCAAAACTCTCCAGATCGTCCTCGTTGGCTTCAAGCTGCGCCACCACACCTGCGGGAAACTGCTGAAACCACTCGTACACCGCAACAACCGGACGTCCCTGCGAGCGCGCCAGCAACACTTGCTCCCCGCCGAAAATGCCCAGTTGCAGCTGGTTGGCCGCGACCAGGTCCACACCATCGTGTTCTGCGCCGTGCCGAATGCGCACGTCAAGTCCCTCGTCGGCAAAGTAGCCACTCTCCAGCGCCACATAGACTGGCGCAAACTGAATGTTGGGGACGAAGGTCAGAAACAGTTCTACGACGACGGGTTCCTGGGCAGTTGCGTTTCCTGCTGCCAGCAGCAGCAACACGAACAGAATTATCACTCGGCGCATTTGCTTACTCCTGAATTGTTCCCTGTTGCAGGTAACTCGATTGGGTGCCGGAACGTTGCCAGACCAGCAGCCGACGCTCCAGCAGGGTCACGAAGCCGTAAAGAAGACGGGCCATCAAGGCAAGGGCGATGACTGCCACCAGCACCAGCGGCGTGTCATACCGGCTGCGCGCCAGCGTGATGAGAAACCCGAGGCCCGCATCGGCGCTGACAAATTCGCCCACGACTGCCCCGATGACTGCCAGCGTCGCGCTGATTTTCAGGCCGCCCAACAGCACAGGAAGGGCGGCGGGGATTTCCAGCACGGTCAATGTCTGCCAGCGCGTTGCGCGATGCACGCGCAACAGGTCCTGCAGTGAAGCGGGCACGTTGCGCATGCCAACCACTGTATTCACGAAAGTTGGAAAGAGCACGATGAGCGCGCTGGTGATGGCCTTGCTCGTCAATCCGCTGCCGAACCAGATCACCAGCAGCGGGGCCCAGGCGACAATTGGCGTCGATTGCAGACCCACGACAAATGGCGCCAGTGCGTCTTCCAGCAAGGGGCTGCGGGCAACCAGATAGCCAAGCGTCACGCCAACGGCGGCTCCGCAGGCGAGACCGGCCAGGACAGCCTGCAGCGTCACCATGCTGTGATGCAGCAGGCTGCCATCCAGTGCAACGGACACAAACACTTTCAGGACGTCGACGGGCGGAGGAATGATAAACGTGGGATAAACGTGCAACGTGGCGAGAACTTGGCACATCAGCAATAGGGCCGATATCACGGCATGGGGAATCAATCGCCTTGAC
>JAGWBD010000177.1:0-548 GCA_021296065.1 Anaerolineae bacterium | reverse complement strand
TGCGCTCAATCTTCATTCCGAATGAGCAGGTCGTTTCCGGGGCACACCGAAGAGACGTCTCAACAACGCCGGGCTGCGCGAAATGAAAGGCGCAGCGCATCGGCGCGGCGAAACGTTTTCCAGCGACCTTCTCCCATCCAGACTTTGACTGTCGGCTCTGGCCTTGCACCAGATCCACCGGCATGACCTCAGTCATGACGCATCAGCCATCCCTGGCCGATGACACGGGTCGCGGGCTTGGCAAAAGACTGCCATACCGCCGGTAGGGAATTTCACCCTGCCCCGAAGGTTGCCTGTTGTTCGCCGACTATAGCATATTTCGACGCAGCGAAAACTGTAATTCAGGGGCGGTTGCCGGCGGGTACCGTGAAGTAGAAGCGGCCGCCCTTGCGGATTGCGTTGCTCTCTGCGTGTATGGAGCCGCCATGCGCTTCAATGATGTGACGACAAATGGCAAGTCCCAGACCGCTGCCTTCATTGCCGCTGCGAGAAGAGTCAACCAGATAAAAGCGCTCGAAAATGCGGGCGGTGTATTCCTTGGGCACACC
>JAGWBD010000070.1 GCA_021296065.1 Anaerolineae bacterium | reverse complement strand
GCCGATGCCCTGCTCGGTGATGAGGTCGCCCAGCCAGACGGCAAACATGGTGCCCGCCGTCATGGTCGAAATGACCGTTATGGTGACCAGGGGGTTCTGACCAAACTCGGGGATGATGGGCGCGCCGCCAAGATTGCCGAAGATGGCGATCTGCCCCACGCCCTGCAAAATGGCCATTGGAATCGCCAGATAGTAGGTGAAACGCTGAATCTTTTCCTGGCCACCCGGCTCACGCTGGATCGCTTCCAGTTGTGGAATTACCGGCACCAGCAGCTGGAAAATGATCGAGGCTGTGATGTAGGGGTAAACCCCCATGGCGATGACGCTGAAATTGGAGACCGCTCCGCCGGACAAGAGGTTCAGAACGCCCACCAGACCACCGGCGTTGCTTTCCATCACGGCTTGCAGCGCGCTGCGATCGACCCCGATGACCGGCACGTGGGCGGCAAATTGGTAGACCACCAAAATCAGACCGGTGAACAGCAACTTGTTGCGCACGTCCGGCAAACGCCATGCGTTCCTTAGCGCCTCAATTGCCTGCATGGTCCTCCTCCATCGCCCGTTGTCAGCTGCCCTGGGAAGGGACGTCAGCCCTGATCGTCACCGTCATCCGCCAGAATTCTGGCCAGCTCTTCTTTCTTCGGCAGTTTCACGGTTGCCCGCGCGCCGGTCAGCTTCAACTCCAGTTCACTGATCGTGCCGCCTGCCTCGCGAATCTTTTGCCTGGCGCCCTTCGTGAAGCGATGCGCGCTGATATTCAGATTCTTCGTCAATTCGCCATCGCCCAGGATAACGACGGGGTCAGTCGCGTCGCGGATGACGCCCAGCTGCGCCAGTGAGGCGGGCGTCACTACGGCGCCGTCCTCGATTCCCTCGTGTTCGTTGAGCAGGCCAACATTTACTTCCTCATACTCGATGCGGAAGATGTTGGTAAAGCCCCGCTTGAAGGGCATTCGCCGCACCAGCGGCAACTGGCCGCCCTCAAAATAGGGGCCCTTGCCGCCACCGGCGCGGGCTCCCTGGCCCTTGTGACCGCGCCCGGCGGTCTTGCCACGCCCTGCGGAGATTCCGCGGCCTGCGCGACGGCGCTTCTTGCGAGAGCCGGGGTCCGGCTTCAGGTCATGCAGTTTCATTCTCGTCTACCTCTTGTACAGTGACCAGGTGGCGGACTGCATAGAGCATGCCACGAATGGACGGCGTATCGTCATGAATGACGCTGGCGTTCAACCTTTTCAGGCCCAGCGCCCGCACGGTAGCCTTCTGGTTGGGGGCGCGACGGGTGGCGCTGCGCTCCAGGGTTACCCTGAGTCTGCCAGCCATCAACGCCCGTCTCCGGCATCTTCACCCTGTCCAAAGGGCATTAGCCTGGCGGCCGGTACGCCACGCATGGCCGCCACCTGATGCGGGCTACGCAATGATTGCAACGCCTGCACCGTCGCCATGGTCACGTTGAGCAGGTTGGCACTGCCCTGACTCTTGGTCAGGATGTCGCGGACGCCGGCGGCTTCAAGCACAGCCCGTACACCACCACCGGCAATGACGCCGGTGCCGGGCGTAGCCGGCTTGAGCAGCACTCTGGCGCCACCATGCCGCCCGACGATCTGGTGTGGAATGGTCGCTCCGGCCAGCGACACGCGCTCCATGTTGCGCCGTGCCCGCTCGGAACCCTTGCGAATGCTGTCCGGCACGCCACGTGCCTTGCCCACGCCCACGCCCACACGGCCGCGATTGTCACCAACGATTACCACTGTACGAAAGGCGAAGCGCCGGCCGCCACTGATTACCTTGGCGACCCGCTTGATATCTACCACGCGCTCGTCAAGTTCCTCGCGGTCATCGTCCCGACGTGGATTACGCCGTTCCCGTCTTCTGTCTGCCATGTTTCGCTCCCAAAACCGGAAGTTTAAAAGTCCAGCCCTGCTGCGCGCGCGCCTTCCGCCAGGGCAGCGACCCGACCGTGATAGCGATAGCCACCACGATCAAAGACCACCCGTTTCACGCCGGCCTGTTGTGCGCGCTCCCCGACCAGCTGGCCCACCATGCGCGCTGCCTCAATGGGGCTTTTTTCCGTCACCTGCGCGCGCAAGTCACGGTCGATCGTGGAGGCCGCGACTAGGGTATGGCCCTCGTCGTCGTCGATCAGCTGGGCGTAAATATGGGTCAGGCTGCGAAAGACGCAAAGACGCGGCCGTTCGCTGCTGCCCTGTACACGCGCGCGCAGGCGACGATGGCGTCGCTCGCGTGCCTTGTGTTTTCTTTTGCTGGCGTCCATAGTTCCATCCCGGACCGCACCGGCCCTGTTTCAGGTTGCTGACTTGTGTCCCTACTGGACCTTGCCGGCCTTGCCCGCCTTCTGGCGGACATATTCGTCAACGTAGCGCACGCCCTTGCCCTTGTAGGGTTCCGGCGGACGCTTGCTGCGTACATTGGCCGCCACCTGGCCCACCAGTTGCTTGTCGATGCCATCGACGTGAATCAGAAAACGGTTGCCCGGCGCGCGTTCCGCGCTAAAGCGGATGCCCTCCGGCGCTTCCATCTCCACGTCATGCGAGAATCCGAGGCGCATGACCAGCGTCGTGCCGCGCACTTCCGCGCTGTATCCCACGCCGACCGTCATCAGCGACTTGCGAAAGCCCTGTTCGACGCCCGTTACCATGTTGGCAACCAGGGCCCGCGTAAGACCATGCAGGGAGCGATGTTGACGGTGATCGCTGGGGCGCGTCACCAGCAGCACGCCGTCCTCCTGCGCTACGCTTATGGCCGGGTGTACTTCGTGCGCCAGTTCACCTTTCGGCCCGTTTACCGTGACGCGTTGCCCGGCAATGGTCACATTGACCTTGTCAGGCAAGGGGACGGGCAGATTGCCGATGCGTGACATCCTGATCCTCCCTTACCACACGTAGCAAAGCACTTCGCCGCCCACTCGCTGGCGTCGTGCCTGCTGATCCGTCATAACGCCCTGGGGCGTCGTCACAATGGCGATGCCAATGCCGCTCATCACCCGCGGCATGTCCCGCGTGCCGCGATAGACGCGCCGACCGGGCTTGCTGACACGTTGCAATTTGGAAATGACCGGCCGACGATCGCGCCGGGAGCCAAAATACTTCAACTGGATGGTGATCATCCTCGCAGGTTTCTCATCGCCGACCCTGAAGTCGTCAATATAGCCTTCGGCCTTGAGAATGCGCGCGATCTCCACCTTGAGCTTTGAGGAGGGAATGCGAACCTCCCCCTTGCCAACCATCAGGGCGTTGCGCATGCGGGTCAGCATGTCTGCAACAGGGTCAGTCATCATGGCTGCGCCTCCTACCAGCTCGACTTGACGACGCCAGGGATCTGCCCCTGCAGCGCGAGTTCGCGAAAATGGATGCGACACAGGCCGTAACGGCGTATGTAGCCGCGCGGCCGGCCGCAAGTCTTGCCCGAATTGGGGTCCACGAACTGGCAGCGGTTTCGCACTCGCACCGCGTACTTGCGCCGCTTTTCCCTCGCGGTCTTGGATTTCTTGGCCATCGTCAGGCTCCCTGGTATTCCTGGAAAGGCATGCCCAGCAAACGCAACAGGCGTCTGCCCTCCTCGTCCGTGCGGGCGGTGGTCACAATCGTGATCTCCATCCCGCGCACCTTGTCAATGCGGTCGTAATGGATTTCCGGAAAGATCAATTGCTCGCGCAGGCCGATGGTGTAGTTGCCGCGGCCGTCAAAGCTGTCCGGCGACACACCGCGGAAATCCCGCACGCGTGGCAGCGCGACGTTGATGAAGCGGTCCAAAAAGCCCCACATCCGCTCGCCGCGCAAGGTCACCTTGACGCCAATCGAGCGGCCTTCGCGCAACTTGAAATTGGCGATGCTTCTGCGCGCGCGGGTCACCACCGGCTGCTGCCCGGTGATGGTGCGAACGTCCTCGATAGCGCCTTCGAGCGCCCTCGGGTTGTCCAGCGCCTCCCCCACACCGATGTTGACCACGACTTTCTGGATGGCCGGCACCTGCATACGATTGCCGTAGCGAAATGCTTCGACCAGTTGCGGGACGGCTTCTTCCCGATAACGTTGCTTCATCACTGGTGTTGCGGTCATCGTCTGCGCTCCGGTCAATCGAAATCGGCGTTGCACTTCTTGCAGTAGCGCGTCCTGAAGCCGTCACTCTCACGGATACGACGGCCGACGCGGGTGCGCTCGGTACACTCCTGGCAAACGAGCATCACGTTCGAGACGTGGATCGGCCCCTCAAATTCGAGGATCTGGGCCTGCACCTGTTGCCGCCCGGCCTGCTGCGCCTTCTGGTGTTTCTTGAGGATGTTGACGCCCTCAACCACCACGCGGTTCTGCTTTTTGTAGACCGAAATCACGCTGCCGCGCTCTCCCAGGTCCCTGCCTGCGATCACTTCAACCTGATCGCCTCTTCGGATTCGCTGCATCTCAACCTCTCAATCCAGCCGCGTCAGAGCGTTTCCGGGGCCAACGACACGATTTTCATATAGCCCTTGTCACGCAATTCCCTGGCGACCGGTCCAAATACGCGCGTGCCACGCGGGTTGGTCATGTCCTCTGCCAGCACCACCGCCGCGTTGTCATCAAAGCGGATGGTGGAGCCGTCGCGGCGACCGTATTCCTTGGCTGTGCGCACGATTACCGCGCGCACCACCTCGCTCTTTTTCACGCCGCCATCGCTGGTGGCTGCCTTCACCGTGGCCACAACCACGTCACCAACCCGACCGTAACGCTTGCGCGAACCACCCAGCACCCGAATCACCAGCAATTCGCGCGCGCCGCTGTTGTCGGCAACCTTGATACGTGATTCAGTCTGGATCATGTCTCGCCCGTTCCCTCTGCGACCGGCTGCGGCGCAGCGTCCAGCACGACATCGACATTCCAGCGTTTCAACTTGCTTCGCGGCCTGCTCTCCACAACCCGCACCAGGCTGCCTTCCCGAATCGAATCGGATTCATCGTGGGCATAGACTTTCCTGACCGTGCGCACAACCTTGCCGTATACGGGATGACGGCGGCGGCGTTCCACGGCAACCACCACGGTCTTCTGCATCTTGTCGCTGACCACCCGCCCGGTCAGACGCTTGCGTTTGTCAGGCATCGTCCTCGTCCTCACCTGCCATGTCGGCCGCCAGTTCGCGCTCGCGCAAAACTGTCAGGCAACGGGCAATATCTCGTTTGGTCTCACGCACAACATTGGGATTGGCCAGCTGGCCGGAAGCCTTCTCCAGACGCAGCCGAAAGTGCGTCGCCTTGAGGTCCTCGATTGCATCGAGAATGGCTTCGCGGTCCATGGCGCGAATCTCGTTGATGTACATCAGTTCAACTCCTGGCCGGAAATCGGATCGATGCGCTTGATGATCCGGGTCTTGCAGGGCAGCTTGTAGGACGCCAGCCGCAGGGCCTCGCGCGCCTCTTCCTCGCTAATGCCGCCCATTTCGAACAGCACCCGGCCCGGGCGAATGACCGCCACCCATTTCTCGACCGAGCCCTTGCCCTTGCCCATGCGCGTCTCGGCTGCTTTCTGGGTGACCGGTTTGTCCGGAAAGACGCGGATCCAGACCTTGCCCCGCCGGCGCACGTAGCGCACCATCGTGCGCCGCGCCGCCTCAATCTGTCGGCTGGTCATCCAGACCGGTTCAGTGGCCTGCAAACCATATTCGCCAAACTGCACGCGGTTGCCGCGTTGCGCCTTGCCGCGCATGCGACCGCGACTTTGTTTGCGCCACTTGACCCGTTTGGGCATCAACATTGTTGCTTCTCCTGCCTAGCCGGGACCGCCGGCGCCGACTCGCGCCCGCCCGATCTCCCCGTAGTCGAGCACCTCGCCGTTGTACACCCAGACCTTGACACCGATGCGGCCGAAGGTCGTCAGCGCCTCGGCAGTGCCATAGTCCACGTCCGCGCGCAGCGTGTTGCGCGGAATGCGACCCTCGGTCTGCCATTCACGACGCGCCATGTCGGAACCACCCAGGCGACCGCTGACTTCTATGCGAATGCCCTGGGCGCCCTGACGCATGGCCTGGCCTATGGCGCGCTTGATCGCGCGGCTGTGGCCAATGCGCCGCTCCAGCTGACCGGCAATGTTCACGGCCACCAGCTTCGCGTCGGTGTCCGGCTTGTCAATCTCACTGACTTCCACCTTGACTTTCTTGCCATCCGTCAGCTTTTCGAGATCGCTGCGCAATTGCTTGACGGCTTCACCCTTGCGACCGATAACAATGCCTGGGCGCGCCGTGTGAATGTTGATGACCAACTGGTTCGGATAACGCTCAATCTCACCGCGCGAGATGGCTGCGCGGGAGCGCTGGTTGCCAATGTGCCGACGAATGTCGAAATCTTCCAGCAGCAGGTCCCGGTATTGCTGCCGTTCGGCATACCAGCGCGCGTCCCAGTCGCGGATAATTTTCAGGCGAAAGCCAATCGGATGTACCTTGCGACCCATAACTAATTCTCCTCTCGCTCGGACAGGATGACCGTGAGGTGCGAGCTGCGGCGCAGACGCGGCTTGTAACGACCGCGCGCGCCCGCCTTCATTCGCTTCAGGGTCACACCCTCGTCAGCATGAATAGTGGAGATGTACATCGCGTTCCGGTCCAGGTCAAAATTGTTTTCGGCATTGGCCAGCGCCGAGGCCACGGTCTTGCCGGTGAAGCCGGCGCCCTTCTTCGGCATGAATTTCAGCACGGTCAACGCCTGATCGGCATCCATACCGCGCACCTGGTCGATGACCAGGCGCAACTTGCGCGCCGAAATGGGCAGATGTTTGGTAGTCGCCCGAACGTCCATGATTACACCACCCGCCGCTTGCGTTCGACCAGATGGCCGCGGTAGGTGCGGGTTGGGGCGAATTCACCCAGTTTGTGACCGACCATGTTCTCGGTAATGTAAATGGGAACGTGACGACGGCCGTCATGCACCGCAATGGTGTGGCCCACCATCTGCGGGAAAATCGTGCTGGCGCGACTCCAGGTACGCACCACCGTCTTCTGATTCTGCTGGTTGAGCCGCTCTATCTTGCGCATCAGCTTGTGGCTGACGAACGGCCCCTTCTTCAGTGAACGTGACATTCGTTCCGTCCCCCTTTGCTACCGCCGCCGGCCGCGCCGAAGAATGATGTAGCGATTGGTTCGCTTGTTGCGACGCGTGCGCTTGCCCAGCGCCGGCTTGCCCCAGGGCGTCTTGGGCCCCGGCATACCAATCGGCGAGCGCCCTTCGCCACCACCATGTGGATGGCTGGCCGGGTCCATGGCCGAGCCGCGCACCGTGGGACGCCAGCCCAGCCAGCGCTTGCGCCCGGCCTTGCCGATCTTGATGTTGCCGTGATCGGTGTTGCCGACCTGGCCGATGGTCGCCATGCAGCGGCTGTGAATCAGGCGCACTTCCCCACTGGGTAGACGCACCTGCGCCCAGTCCCCCTCGCGCGCCATCAACTGGGCGGACGTCCCCGCCGCACGCGCCAGCTGGCCGCCCCGGCCGGGCTGCAGTTCGATGTTGTGAATCATCGTGCCCAGCGGAATTTCGCCCAGCGAAAGGGCATCGCCGGTACGCAGGTTGGTGTTTTCGCTGCCATTGCCGATGCGGTCACCGACCCTGAGACCCAGCGGCGCGATGATGTAACGCTTTTCCCCGTCCTCATATTTCACCAGCGCGATGCGCGCCGAACGGTTAGGGTCATATTCGATGGCGATCACCTCGGCCTGGACGTTCAGGCGGTCCCGCTTGAAGTCTATGATGCGATAACGCCGTTTGTGCCCGCCGCCGCGGTGACGCACAGTGATGCGCCCCGTGTTGTTGCGTCCACCCTTGCGGCGCAACGGTTCCGTCAGCGAACGTTCCGGCCGCTTTTTCGTGATTTCCTCGAAGGTGTGGCCCGTCATCCCCCGCCGGCCGGCAGAAGTGGGTTTGTAGACCTTAACTGGCATCTTGTCCCTCGCCTTCGCTGCTCATGGATTGAACAGGTCTATTTCGTCGCCGGGCGCAAGCGTCACAATCGCTTTCTTCCATTCCTTCGTGCGAATCATCCAGTCTCTGCCGCGACGGCCGCGCTTGGCCGGCTGCACCATCGTACGCACCTTGGTGACGCTGACCTCGAAGATGACCTCGACCGCTTCACGAATCTGGATCTTGTTGGCCTGCCGGTCGACTTCAAAAACGTACTGGTTGAGCTCATCGCTCTGGGCGGTCGCCTTTTCCGTGATGACCGGGCGCCGGATGACATCGTAAATGTGAAGCTCGGGCATGCCTGCTACTCCTGGCCCCAGATGAGCTGAATGGTGTCCAGCGCGTCCAGCGGAATAATGACCTTGTCGTGCCCAAGCAGGTCGCGGATGTTCAGCAGGTTGGCCCGCAGCCAGCGCGTCTGCGGCAGATTTTTGATGCCACGCTGCACGTTTTCGTTGCGCTCCGCCAGCAGCACCAAAGTCTTGCCATCGCCTGCCAGAGTATTGATGGTTTCACGCATCTCTCTGGTCTTGGGTCGCTCGGCCTGTAACTGGTCGACAATAATCAGTTGGCCATCGCGCGCCAGCGCGCTCAACGCGGAGCGAATGGCGCCCCGGCGCATCTTGCGCGGCATGGCCTGCGTGTACTTGCGCGGACGCGGACCGTGGGCCACGCCGCCGCCGACGAAGATGGGTGCGCTGCGGGCGCCGTGCCGGGCCCGTCCGGTGCCCTTCTGCCGGTACCATTTGGCTTTCGTCAGACGCACTTCGCTGCGCGTTTTGGTCTTGTGGTTTCCCTGGCGAGCGTTCGCCATCTGCCGCACAAAGGCCTGATGCATCAGGCCGACGTTGACCTCGACACCAAAAATGTCAATCGGCAACTCGATCTGTTGTACTTCCTTGCCACTTTGGTCCAGGACCGGTACCTGCATGGCCGTCAGCTCCTCTCGCGCCGCGTACGTCTGCGCTCGCGCGCGGGTTTCAACATTACGATGCCGCCGTTGGTGCCGGGTATCGACCCCCTGACTGCGATCAGGTTTTTCTCTGCATCCACCACGACAACCTCCAGGTTCTGCATGGTGATGCGATCATTGCCCATGCGACCCGCCATGCGCATGCCCTTGATGACACGACCCGGCGTGGAGCCGGCGCCGATCGAACCCGGAGCGCGCTCGCGGTCGGACTGGCCATGGGTCTTCGGTTGACGCCGGAAACCATGACGCTTGATCGTCCCCTGAAAGCCGCGCCCCTTGCTCTTGCCGATAACGTCGACGCGGTCACCGACCTCAAAGACGTCAGCGTTAATCTGCTGGCCTTCCTCAACGTCTGGTTCGCCCTCACGAATACGAAACTCGCGCAGGTAGCGCAGGGCCGGCAAATTATTGCGCTGCAAATGCCCGAGCTGACCGCGTGTCAGTCGACGGGGCTTGGTCTCGCCAAAACCCAGCTGAATGGCGGTGTAGCCGTCGCGTTTCGCGCTGCGCACCTGGGTGACAAAGCAGGGGCCGGCCTCAATGACCGTGACGGGAATGACGTCGCCGCGCTCGTCAAACACCTGAGTCATTCCGACCTTCTTACCGATAATGCCCTTCATTCTGACCTCCCGCGGGGACGCAACCCCGCGATTTCAACGCAGTGGCAGGCCGGGCAGGCCTGCGTGCGGGTCAAATCCTGATTTCGATATCCACGCCGGCCGGCAGGTTCAGCCGCATCAACGTGTCGATAGTCCGGCTATCCGGATCCAGCACGTCGATCAGGCGCTTGTGGGTGCGAATCTCAAAGTGCTCCTGCGAGGTCTTGTCAATAAACGGCGAGCGTCGCACTGTGAAGCGCTCAATGCGCGTGGGCAGGGGCACTGGCCCCACCACGC
>JAGWBD010000069.1:1359-11191 GCA_021296065.1 Anaerolineae bacterium | reverse complement strand
GGCTTCGGCCACCGTCCCCCTGCCCTGCCGTTGAACAACGATGCTCGTGGAATCGATCAGCTTTAACAGGGGCTCCTAGCCCGGTCGCGCCCGATGCAGACGGATGGCGACCGAGGCCTCGGCGCCTTCAAAGACGAAACCCTGGTTTTCCAGCTCCTTGACCTCCTGCAACACCTGCACCGCCTCGTCGCTCGTCGTGTCCAGCCCCAGCTCTTCCGCCTTGCTAAGCAGATTGCCGCGGCCCGACAGATCGGAGACCAGCACCCTGGATTCATTGCCGACCAGGGTGGGTTCGATGTGCTGGTATCTGTCCGCATTGCGTCGCACGGCCGCGACGTGAATGCCGCCCTTGTGGGCAAAAGCGCTGCGCCCGACAAAGGCAAGATGGGAATCCGGCGCCAGATTCGCGATTTCGGCGACCGTCCGGGCCAGCCTCGCCAGGGTTGTCAGGTTGTCGGGCGGAACGCAATCGTAGCCCATTTTGAGCTGCAGGTCCGGGATGATGCTGCACAGGTTGGCGTTGCCACAGCGTTCGCCATAGCCATTGATGGTCCCCTGAACGTGGGTCGCGCCTTCCTTCACGGCAGCGATGGTATTGGCCACCGCCAGTTCGCTGTCATTGTGCGTGTGAATGCCCAGCGAGACTTGCGGGAAAGCCTCCTGCATCATGCGAAAGAATCGCGCGATTTCCCAGGGAAGCGAGCCGCCATTGGTATCGCACAGCACCACGCAGTCGGCGCCGCCGCGGACGGCCGCGGCCACCGTATCCATGCCATACTCGAGGTCCAGTTTCAGGCCGTCAAAAAAGTGCTCGGCGTCGTAGACCACTTCGCGCCCGACGGATTTCAAATAGGCCACGCTGGCCTCGATCATGCGCAGGTTTTCCGCCGGCGTCGTCTGCAGCACGTCGTTGACATGCAACATGGAGGTCTTGCCGACCAGGGTCACCACCGGCGTTTCGGCCTCCACCAAGGCGCGGATGTTGGCATCCCCGGCAGGCTCAACGCCCTTGCGGCAGGTGGAGCCAAATGCCGCAATTCGCGCGTGCTTCAGGTCCAGCTGACGCACCTGGTCAAAGTAGGCAACGTCACGGGGATTGGAGCCCGGCCAGCCGCCTTCAATGTAGGCGACACCCAGGTCATCCAGCAAGCGGGTGATGCGCAGCTTGTCCGCCACCGACAGCGAAATCCCCTCGCGCTGCGTACCATCCCGCAGGGTCGTATCGTAGATGGCGATCGCCATGTCAGGCACTCCGCTTTCCTTGCAGTAAAGCTCAGGCAGTAGCCAGGGTGTTTACCCGCGCCGGATGGCTTTCTTCCCAGGCGAGGATCTCATCCTCCAGGCTCTGCAAATAGCCCAGTTGGTCGATGCCGTTCAGCAGGCAATGGCGCGCGAAGCCGTCAATCGGGAAGGTCACTTCGCGACCGTCGGGCAGAGTCAGGGTCTGTTGTTCCAGGTCAACGCGCAAGGTCGTGCTCGCGTCTTCCTGCGCCAGACTGATGAGTTGCTGCTGCGTCTCTTCGTCAACCTGCAGGGGCAACAACCCGTTTTGCAGCGCGTTGTTGCGAAAAATGTCGGCGAAGCTGGTGCTGACCACAGCGCGAAAACCTGAACCCTTCAGTGCCCACGGCGCATGTTCACGCGAGCTGCCGCAGCCAAAATTGTCGCCGGCCACCAGCACCGTGGCCTTGGCGTGCTGCGGCTGATTTAATACGAAGTCCGCTTTGGGCGTGCCATCGGCCTCGTAGCGCCAGTCGGCAAACAGGTTCTTGCCAAGGCCGGCGCTGTCGGTCGTCTTGAGAAAGCGCGCCGGGATGATCTGGTCGGTGTCGATATCGTTGATCGGCATGGCCACGATCTGACCCGTGAAGGGGATGACTGGCTCCATCAGGCAAGCTCCGTTTGCAGGGTACGTACATCGGTTATGGCGCCATGGATGGCGCTGGCGGCAGCCGTCAGGGGGCTGGCCAGGAAGCTGCGCCCACCCTTGCCCTGGCGGCCCTCGAAGTTGCGGTTGCTGGTGCTGACGGCGTATTGGCCGGGCTGCAACTGGTCGCCATTCATGGCGATGCACATCGAACAGCCGGCCTCCCGCCACTCGGCGCCTGCCGCGCGGAAGACCTCGTCAAGCCCCTCGGCCTCGGCCTGGCGCTTGACCGGTTGCGAGCCAGGAACCACCATCATGCGCACGCTGTCGGCAACCTTGCGCCCGCGCACAATTCGCGCCGCCTCGCGCAGATCGGAAATGCGTGAGTTGGTGCAACTGCCCACGAAGACCACGTCAACCGCCTTGCCCAGCAGACTTTGTCCCGGCTGCAGGCCCATATAGGTCAACGCCTTGTCGAGCGCCAGTTTCGCTGCGGGATCGCCAAGACTGTCGGGATCGGGCACCCTTTCCGTGATGCGCATGCCCATCCCGGGGTTGGTGCCGTAAGTGATCATCGGAGTCAATTCAGCCGCGTCCAGCACAACCTCCCGGTCCCAGGTCGCGCCCTCATCGCCCGGCAGCTGCCGCCAGTTGGCGACGGCCTGGTCCCATTCCTCGCCTTGCGGGGCGCAGGGACGCCCGCTGATGTAGTCGATGGTCGTGTCATCCGGCGCGACCATGCCTGCTCGCGCGCCGCCCTCAATGGACATGTTGCAAACGGTCATGCGCCCTTCCATGCCGAGGCTGCGAATGGCCTCGCCCGTATATTCGATAACGTGACCGGTACCACCGCCGATTCCGATCTCCGCAATGACGGCAAGGATGATGTCCTTGGCCGTAACGCCGGGTTGCAACCGGCCCTCGACGCGCACGGCCATTGACCCTGGCCTGTCCTGCAGCAAGGTCTGTGTCGCCAGCACGTGCCCGACCTCACTGGTGCCGATACCGAAGGCCAGGGCGCCGAAAGCGCCATGGGTGCTGGTGTGACTGTCACCACACACGATGGTCATGCCCGGTTGCGTCAGCCCCTGCTCCGGGCCAATGACGTGCACAATGCCCTGCTTGTCATTGCCCAGCTCGTAGAGCGGAATGCCAAAGTCTTCGCAGTTGCGGCGCATCACGTCCAGCTGGGCCGCCGCCATGGCATCCGGCACCGGGATGATTCCCAGCTCGTTTCGTGGCGTGGTAGGTGTGCTGTGGTCCATGGTCGCCAGCGTGCGCTCCGGCCGGCGCACTTTTAGCCCTCGCTCCCGCAAGGTCGTGAATGCCTGGGGCGACGTCACCTCGTGCACCAGGTGCAGGTCGATGTACAGCACGGTCGGCGCGCCATTCGAGGGCGCCCGGACCACGTGCTTGTCCCAAACCTTTTCAAATAACGTCCGGGGACGCCTGCCGTTTGCGCTCATGCCAGTCTCCTCAAGGTAAATGCCCAGGGCCGGTGGTCGCCATTTAGTGAAGGCTGACTGTTGCAGCCACGCCTTCGGGCGTACGCCCTCCCATACCAGTAACAGCCAGCATGCGGTTGACTGCCGCCAGGTAGGCGCGCACGCTGGCCACGATGATGTCGCTGTCCGCGCCATAGCCGCCGAATGACTGATCGTCGCCATCCGGGCTAATGCGCACAGTTACCTCACCGATTGCATCAATCCCTTCAGTAACGCTGTGTACGTTGTATTCGATCAAGGTATTGGGCGCCCGGATGACCTCATCTATGGCCTTGTAACAGGCATCAACCGGCCCCGTGCCCACCGCCGGCTGCACAACGACCTTGCCGTCCTCATCGGCCAGCTTGACCGTTGCCGTAGGCAAGCCCATCGTGCCACAGGACACCTGAATGTCGATCAATTGAAAGTATTCCTGAATGCCCTGCACCTGGTCATGCACCAGCGCTTCAAGGTCGGCATCCGTCACGGTCTTCTTGGCGTCCGCCAGGTCCTTGAAACGGACGAAGACCTGCTTCAATTCTTCACCTTCAATCTCGTAGCCCAGTTCCCGCAGGCGCGCGCGCAGCGCATGCCGACCGCTGTGTTTGCCAAGCACCAGTTCGCTGGATGCCAGACCTACGTCCTCCGGCACCATGATCTCGTAGGTGCTGGCTTCCTTGAGTACGCCGTCCTGATGAATGCCGGCCTCGTGGGCAAAGGCGTTGCGCCCCACGATGGCCTTGTTGGCCTGCACGGCCAGCCCGGTGTAGTTGCTGACCATGCGGCTGGTCTTGATCAGTTCGCGCGAATTTATGTTGGTCGACACGTGGTAAAACTGCGGCCGGGTGCGAATCGCCATGACCACTTCTTCCAGGCTGGTGTTGCCGGCCCGTTCACCGATGCCGTTTAGCGTCACCTCCACCTGGCGGGCGCCACCCAGCACGCCGGCGAGGGTGTTGGCCGTCGCCAGACCCAGATCGTTGTGACAGTGCACCGACCAGATGACGCCACTGCCCGGGCCGCCGCCCGGTGTCTCGGCAATCAGCGCAGAAATCGTTTCCTGCCACTCTTCCGGCGTCACGTATCCCACTGTGTCCGGGATGTTGAGCGTCGTTGCGCCGCACTGAATGGCCAGGGCACACACTTCAACCAGATAGGCCTTGTCCGTGCGGCCGGCGTCCATCGGGCTGAACTCGACGTCCTCGCACAGACTGCGCGCCAGGGAGACGGACTTGCGAATGGCCTCCAGACCTTCCTCGCGCGTCAGGCCAGTTTGATACCTGAGGTGTATGTCCGAGGTGCCGAGAAAAGTGTGGATGCGCGGTTTGGCCGCCGCCTCCACGCCTTCCCAGCTGGCCAGAATGTCGGATTCGACGACTCGCGCCAGGCCACAGATGACCGGACCATCGGCCGTGCCTACCTCCCGCGCAATGCGTTGCACGGCCGCCATGTCGTCGGGTGAAGCTGCCGGGAAACCGGCCTCGATGATGTCGACGCCGAGGACCGCCAGTTGCCGCGCAATCTCCAGTTTTTCCGCGCTGCTGAGCGTGGCGCCAGGGCTTTGTTCGCCGTCGCGCAGGGTCGTGTCGAAAATCCTTACGACATTGTCACTGTCCATGGGGCGTGTTCCTTTCCACTGGCAGGGTGGGCAAATGAGTCAAGAACAGAAGGTCGGCAAGACCGTCTTCAGACATCGCATTCACCCCCTTCCATGTCACGCCGGCCAGTGGTTTCTCTCAGCCGCTGCCGGACCCCTGACGCACCTTCTTCGCGGCGAGGAAGCTCATCATGTCGCGCAGTTCTTCCCCGACTTCTTCGATCAGCAGGTCATGTTCGCGCTGACGGCGTTGCGTAAATTTGGGCAGGCCATCGCGGTTTTCCTGCACCCATTCGCGAGCAAACTTGCCGGACTGGATGTCCTGTAACACGCCGTCCAGGTCTTCAGTGACCATGCCCTCAATGCGGTCACCAATCTCGTAGCCGCCATATTCGGCAGTGTTGCTGACGCTGTACCACATGTAACTCAGGCCGCCTTCGTACAGCAGGTCGACGATCAGTTTCAGCTCATGCAGACACTCAAAGTAGGCCACCTCCGGCTGATAGCCGGCCTTGACCAGAGTTTCGAAGGCCGCCCGAACCAACGCCGTCACACCACCACAGAGGATGACCTGCTCGCCAAACAGATCGGTCTCGGTCTCTTCCCGAAAGGTCGTCTCGATGACGCCGGCGCGCGTGCAGCCGATGGCGCGGGCGTAGGCCAGGGCCATAGCCTTTGCGTTGCCGGTGGCGTCCTGCTCCACCGCCAAAAGACCCGGCGTGCCGGCGCCCTCGGTGAAGATTTCGCGCAGCCGGTGTCCCGGCGCCTTGGGCGCGATCATGGTGACGTCGACCTGGGACGGCGGTTTGATCTGGTCGAAATGGATGTTGAAGCCATGGGCGAACATCAACATGTTGCCCGGGGCGAGGTTCGGCTCAATGGACTCTTCGTAGATCCGCGCCTGCAAGGTATCGGGGATCAACACCATGATGATGTCGGCAGCGGCAGCGGCCTCTGCGACCGACATGACCTCCAGGCCCTCGGCGGCGGCCTTCGCGCGGCTGCTGCTGCCCTCGTGCAGGCCAATGATGACGCGTTGCCCGTTATCGCGCGCATTCAGCGCGTGGGCATGCCCCTGGCTGCCGTAGCCGATCACGGCAATCGTCTTGCCCTCCAGCAGACCCAGGTCCGCATCCTTGTCGTAGTAAAGTGTCGCCATTCGCTTCCTCTCTGAGGCCCGGCGGAAACGCCGTGGCTCGTGCCCGCCGACGGTTCCATACCGCCGGTCTACAGGATGGTCTGTTGCACGCCGTTGTCGCGAGTGCCCGCGCGCATAATCGGGGGTTCGTACTGTGTATCCTGAATGCGCACGCCGCGGCCCATGGCCACGACCCCCGTGCGCACCATTTCCACGATGCCAATGGGCCGAAACTCCTCGATCATGGCCTCGACCTGCGCTTCATGGGCCGTGACCTCGACAATGGCCACCTTGACGCCCATGTCGACAATCCGACCCGGATAGCGCTCACAAATTTCAGTCACCATGTTGCGCGATTCCGGGTCATCGGTGCGCACCTTGATGAGCGCCAGATCGCGGCTGACGTGCGGTTCGTCCGATACGACGCGCACTTCAATCACGTTGACCAGTTTGCGCAAATTGGCGGCAATGATATTTACGTTTGCCAGACGCGCATCGACGACGATGGTCATTCTGGACACATGCTGCCTGTGGGTCCGCCCGACCGTCAGGCTGTCGATATTGAAGTTACGCCGCCGAAACAGACTGGCGATGCGGTTGAGAACGCCAGGCCGGTTGGCTACCAGCGTGACCAGGGTAACTTTCTGTTCCGTCCGGATTTCGTCGCTCATGCGTTTTCCCGTTCCCCTGGTTTCGGTCGACGGATCATGGCGTGCAGGTCGGCGCCGGCGGGGACCATCGGATACACGATGTCCTCTTTCTCAATGACGTATTCGATCAGTACCGGTCCCTGTACGCTGCGCGCAAAGGCCACCGACTCCTCGACCTGCTCCCGTTTCGTCACCCGCATGTTGGGTACGCCGTAGGCATCGGCAAAGAGACAGAAGTCCGGGTTAAACATCGGCGTCGCGTGGTAACGCTCTTCGTAGAAGAACTCCTGCCACTGGCGCACCATGCCCAGAAAGGCGTTGTTCAATATGGCGATGTTGACATTGGTCTTTTCCTGCACGGCCGTGGCCAGTTCGCACATCGTCATCTGGAAGCCGCCATCGCCGACAATGGCCCAGACTTCTTCATCGGGCAGTCCAAATTTGGCGCCCATTGCCGCCGGAAAACCGAAGCCCATCGTCCCCAGGCCGCCGCTGGTGATCAGTGTGGAAGGGCGTTGGTGCGGATAGTACTGGGCCTCCAGCATCTGGTGTTGACCTACGTCCGTGACGGTGATGGCATCGCCGCCGGTGTGCAGCCACAAATCGTTAATCACCTGGGCGCCAAGCAGGCGGTCACCCGTGTCATGATGCAGAATATCGCGCTCGTCGTCGTCTTCCTGCCAGTCGCGGATGCGCGCCATCCAGTCGACTCGCTGCTGCTTTTCAATGCGGGGCAACAACTGCGTAATGACCGTGCGCAGGTCGCCTGCGATGCCAACGTCAACAGGGACGTTCTTGTTGATTTCCGACGGATCGATGTCGACGTGGATCTTGCGGGAATGCTGCGAATAGGTGGCCAGATTGCCCGTGACCCGGTCGTCGAAACGCATGCCGAGGGCGATCAGCAAGTCAGCTTGCTGGATGGAGTGGTTGCTGGTTGCCGTGCCGTGCATGCCCATCATGCCCAGCGAGAGCGGGTGATTCTCCGGCAGGGCCCCCTTGCCCAGCAAGGTCAGCGCGACCGGAACGCCGGAACGTTCGACAAGGTGCAGCAATTCGTCCATGGCGCCGGACATCAGGATGCCGTGCCCGGCCAGAATGATGGGGCGCTGCGCCTCGTTGATGAGCCGCGCCGCGGCATCCAGTTCGTCTTCATTGGCTGTGGTACGCGGCTGGTAGCCAGGCAGGACAATCTCCCCCTCGGGATAGACAAACTCCGTGCTGGCAGTCTGAATGTCCTTGGGGATGTCGACCAGGACCGGCCCCGGCCTGCCGCTACGCGCGATGTGAAAGGCCTCGCGCACGGTCCAGGCCAGTTCGTCAAGGTCCATGACCAGAAAGTTATGCTTGGTCACCGGCAGGCTGACGCCGGTCACGTCCGTTTCCTGGAAGGCATCCGAACCGATGGCCGCCCGCGGCACCTGACCCGTGATGCATACGATCGGGGACGAATCCATCATCGCCGTGGCCATGCCCGTGACGAGATTGGTCGCGCCCGGCCCGCTAGTCGCAATGGCCACGCCGACCTTGCCCGTCGCACGCGCATAGCCGTCGGCCATGTGCGAGGCGCCCTGTTCGTGCCGCACCAGCACGTGATGAATTTGCGGATATTTGGTCATGGCGTCGTAGGTCGGCAAAATGGCGCCGCCCGGGTAGCCAAACATGACGTCAACGCCCTCGCGCAGCAGGCATTCCATCAAGATCTCCGAGCCTGTGAGCATCATGTTGCCCTCCCTCAACGTTCTAGACGACCGGTCGCGTCACACCAACCGGGGTCAACCAGCCGTGGCGGTCCGCCAACTCACCGGACGTGATTGCAAAGAACTGGTCCTGCGCCTCTTTGGTAATGGGACCGCGTTTGCCCTCGCCGACCTGCAGGCGGTCGATCGATCGCACCGGCGTAATTTCAGCCGCAGTGCCGGTGAAAAATATTTCGTCGGCCATGTACAACATGTCGCGGGCAATGGTCTCAAAGCGCACTTCCACACCCATTTCTTGCAGGATGGTCAGGACGCTGTCACGCGTAATGCCTGGCAGGATACTCGCCCAGCTGCCCGGCGTATAGACGACGCCATCAATGATGACAAACACGTTTTCGCCGGCGCCTTCACTCACGTTGCCCGAGATATCCAGCGCCAGCCCTTCATCGAAGCCATTGTCGCGCGCTTCCATGCTGATCAGCTGGCTGTTGACATACTGCCCGCCGATTTTGGCCATCGAGACCGCCGTACCTGGCGCAAGTCGGCGCCAGGAACTGATTTGCACGTCCACACCATTTTCCAGCGCCTCCTGGCCCAGATAGGTGCCCCACTCCATGGTCATGATGATCACATCGACCGGATTTTTGCGGCCTTCCAGCCCAAGCGGGCCGGCGCCGCGATACACCAGTGGCCGGACGTAACAGGCCTGGTGGCCGTTGCGGGCAATCGTTTCAAGAGTGGCGTCGTTGATTTCCTCTTCACTGAAAGGCAAATCCATCCGCGCCGCCTTGCAGGAATAGGCAAGTCGCTTCGTGTGTTCGGCAAGACGAAAAACGGCCGGCCCATGCGGTGTCGTGTAGGCGCGGATGCCCTCAAATACGCTGGAGCCGTAGTGCAGGGCGTGAGTGGAGACATGAACGTTCGCCTCTTCCCAGCGTATGAATTCTCCGTTATGCCAGATCCACTCCGCGCTCATTGTCTGCTCCTGTCCCCGTTACTCACAGTGTGCCTTCACTAACAAAAAACCCCCTCTGCGGGGGTTTGCGTTCATGTTGCCGGTTTCCGGCAAGAGCAACCGCCCGCCACGCTATGCGACGCCAATAATGACAAGAAGCAGGAGGACGACGCTCACAAATGTTACCGTATTACCAGAAATGCGGCGCACAAGGTTGCTCCGGCTGGAGTTAACAAGCGCCACTATTGTAGCGCGGTGAAGCAGGGTGTCAAGCGTTGCCCAGGTGTTCATTTTCAGAGTCCAGAATTCAGACAAAATTCGGCAATTCAGATCTTGCTCCGGGCTATTTCTCCAGCGCTGCTCGCGCAGCGTTCAATTGCCTTTCTACGGCGGCTGGCGCTGTGCCACCAGCAGAATCCCGGCTCCTGACCGACTTGCCGA
>JAGWBD010000069.1:0-1161 GCA_021296065.1 Anaerolineae bacterium | reverse complement strand
CTGTCCGGGTTCACTCCCAGGGTGTGGCCGACGGCAGTCAGCACCGGCAACAGGGCAATTAACGCGTCCACAGAGTCGAAGAGCCCTTCCTTGTCCTCCTGCAAATCCTTGTTGTAGGTGCCTGGCAGCCCTTTCATCGTCGTCAGCAGACCTGTCAAATTGCCGATGAGCCGGCCGGCCTTGCCGCGCGCCAGCTCCAGCGGATCGGCGTTGCGTTTCTGCGGCATGAGGCTGGAGCCCGTGCTGTAACGATCGTCCAGCGCGAAAAAGCCGAAGAGCGGATTGCTGTAGAGAATGACGTCCTCGCCCAGGCGACTGAGATGAATGCCCGCCAAAGCAAGCGCAAACAAGGTCTCGGCTACAAAGTCACGGTCACTCACGCTGTCCAGGCTGTTTTGACTGATCGACGTGAACCCCAGTTCCCGTGCCATGGCATGGCGGTCGACGGACAGTGGCGTCCCGGCAAGCGCTCCGGAACCCAGGGGCAGCACGGCGGCATTGCTGCGTGCCGCAGCCAGTCTTTCCCGATCGCGCTGCAACATCCAGAAGAAACTCAGCAGCCAGTGCGCCAGCACCACGGGCTGCGCCGGTTGCAGATGTGTGTAGCCGGGCATCAGGGTTTCCAGGTGGTCCGCCGCCCGCAGGACCAGCGCCTCCTGCAATTCATGCAGGCGGGCGCCGATGGCCTCGCAGGCGCCCATGCACCATAGCCGGAAGTCCGTCGCCACCTGGTCGTTGCGGCTGCGGCCGGTATGCAGTTTGCCGCCAACCGGTCCGACAAGTTCCGTCAGGCGCCGTTCCACGGCGGTGTGGATGTCCTCGTCGCCAGGCCCCGTTTCGAAAACGTCCTGCTCGAATTCCTGCAATACCTGCTGCAGCCCGGTCACCAACCGGTCAGACTCTTCCCCGCTGAGGATCCCGGCCCCGACCAGCGCCCGCGCCCAGGCCTGGCTGCCGACGATGTCTTCGCGGTACATGCGGCGGTCAAAGTGGATGCTGTCGGTCAGCTTCCTCAGATCGTCGTCCGTTGGTTCCGCAAAGCGACCGCCCCACAAGGCCATTTCAACCTCCCCGGTACCTGCCGTATTCTGCTATTTGCGGTAGTGGCTGCGCCCGGTGCGTTCGATGTCCTGCTGCGCTTCGACCTTGAGCGGCAGCCCG
>JAGWBD010000068.1 GCA_021296065.1 Anaerolineae bacterium | reverse complement strand
TTCTTCTGCATGATGAAAGTATCGGTAGCGCGCCAACATCTCGTAGCCGTTGTCTTTCCATCCCCATACCAGGGCCTGCAGAAGGGTCCCTCGCTGTCGGATACCAGTAATCTTTCGTTATTTTTTTCTGCCATGCAAATCTTGCCTGACAGTCGAGTATAGTTTGTTGTAGAAGCGCCGGACAGGAAAAGGGGTTCAGGTCACTTGCCATGATTCAGGAGATGCGCGTTGCCATTGGACAGTACCACTCGGCCACCGATGACTATCTCACCTTCGCCAGACAGCTGGGCGTCGGCGGGGTGCAGTTCAACATATCCGGCCCCACCCAGGACCTGCCCGGCACGGACGGTTACTGGCGTGTGGAGAACCTGAAACGCCTTAAGCAGCGCGTCTACGATTTCGGCCTCTGCCTTGAAGCCATCGAGAATGTCCCGCGCAATTTCTACCTTGAGGCCATGCTGGGCCGGCCGGGCAGGGACGCGCAGATCGAAAACTACCAGCGCACCGTCCGCAACATGGGCGAGGCCGGTATCCCATTGCTGGGCCTGAACTGGATGCCAGGCGGAGTCTGGCGCACGCCTGTCGCTCAGGGTCGCGGCGGCGTGACGGTAACGGCATTTGACAGGGAGGCCGCGCTGGCCGGTCAGTTGACGGCGGGCGACCGGACCTGCGAATACAGCGAGGCGCTGTTGCTCGACACTTACCTGCATTTCATGGAGCAGGTGCTGCCGGTGGCGGAAGCCGGCGGCGTTCGCATTGCGCTGCATCCGGACGACCCGCCCCTGCCCTCGCTCGGTCAACAGGGACGTCTCTTTTACAAGGTGGAAAACTTTCGCAAGGTACTGGATGCCTTGCCCAGTAGGGCACATGGCCTCGACTTTTGCATCGGCTGTTTCTCGGAAATGCTCTACGTGGATCGCAACGCCGGTGAAGGCGTCCTTGACGCGCTGCGCCACTTTGGCAGCGACGGCCGCATCTTTTACGTCCACTTCCGCGACGTGCAAGGCAACGTGCCGCGCTTCCAGGAGTGCTTCCCGAACGAAGGGAACGTCGACATGCTGGCAGCCTTGCGAACGCTGCAGGAAGTCGGCTTCGACGGCTTTCTCATTGATGACCACGTGCCGGCCATGCTGGATGACAGTGCCTGGCACCATCGCGGGCGCGCCTGGTGCACCGGCTATCTGATTGCATTGGTGCAGGCGGTGCAGACCTTCTCTTAAGTCCGCGGGGTCTTGCCCCTGCCTGCCGGACTGGCTACATTGTCCACCTGAACCCGGAAACGGGAGCGGCCTTGAACGGGAAAAGCGCGCAGCGGGAAGAAGGACCGTCCGAAACACAGTCGGATGCGCTGTGGCAGGAGACTCCCCCGGCCGTTTCCGAGGGGCCAGGTGCAGGCGCGGACGCGGTGGGTCCGGCGCCGCGTTCCCTGGCGCCCCTGCCCGGCAGTTCCCGCCAGCAGACGCTGTCGCTCGGCCTGTTTCCTGGCGCCGGCGAGCGGGACCTGCTTGCCTGCGCCTGGTATGAAGCCCCGGGCGAATTGCGGCGGGAATTCATCTGGCTGGAACGACAGATTCTGCAGCAGGCAGCGGGAAATCTCCTTCCGCTGGCAGCACGGGTCCGGCAGGATGGCCAAGCCCCTGCTGCTTCTCCCTGGCCAGCAGAAGCGCGCCGTGAATGCCTTCAAACCCTGTTGCAGCGACACGATGGCGAACTGGCCACCCTGTTGCAGATGCTGGCCGCTGCGCTGGATGAACGTGGCCTGCTTTTGGACGGTGAGGAACGCAGCACCCGAAACCGCCTTGCCCTTGTCCAGGGCCTGATGGCCCTGTTGCCCGCCGACGCCCGACACTTGCTGGGTTTCGCCAGCAACGTCAATGAAATCAGCGAAGGCGCGCCGGCCATTCTGTTCAGCGATGCCAGTCTGTATTCAACGCGCTGGCGCGTCAGCGATGAACTATCCCTGCCTGCCCTGCCTGGCGGCCACTATCTTGCCCTGCTGGCGCAGTGGTGGGTCGGGGATCTCGACCGCTTGTTGGCGGCCATCGATGGTCTGGGGCCATTCCCCGCGGGTAGCGACCTCGCCACCGGCCTGGACCAGTTGGCGCGGCATTTTGAATTCACCGAAAGCATGCGGAGCGGTGCAGAGCTCGCAGCGGACGACATCAAGAACTATCTCAATTCGGGTGCTCCCCTGCCCTCTCCTCTTTTGCCGAATGTCATGCATCGCCTGTTGCAGACAGCACTGGACCAGCGCGACAGCGAAGCTGCCAGACTCGTCGCAATACAAATGGATGCGGACCCGACGCTGGACGCCCGACTTGGAACCACGCTTGCCGCCGGGCTGCCAACCCGCCCTGATGCCGTATACGTCTTTGCACGTGCGCAACTGGCGGCGGCCGGCGATGCAGCGCCACGCTGGCGGCAACGCCTGCAGGCGGCGGCCTTGTGTTCCCTGCAAGTTGCCATCTGTGAGGCGGACGCTGCAACCGTCATCAACTGGCTGCGCCTGATTGCCCTTGAACCGGAGCACTACGAACTTTCGGCCATATTGCACAACGGCTTGCTGGCGGCAAGGCAGCGGGCCCATGACGATGGCGAAATCGCCCTGCAACTGCTGGAACTTGCCGTACACCATGCACCGGACACGCTCGAGGAGCTGCTGGCGGACAAAATTCTGCTGGGCTCGCTACCTGACAACATCGGGCTGGTGCTGCGCGACCATGCCGGCGACCCCCTGTTGACCCTGCAACGACGCGGCCCGGAGTTTTTCCTCGTTGCTGTTGCGCAGGCGACTGCGGCTCGAGTGGCGGGCGCAATCAGCAGCGCGGTGCTCGAACAGCTCTGGCTGCTGTATCGCGGCGAGCATCACAGTCTCCTGCCGGACCGCTTTCAGCCGGAAGCCATTGTGAAGGAGTTGCTTGAACAGGGGCCGGCATGGTTACCGGCGTCGGCACTGGGCAACATTGGCGCCTTGCTTCTGGCGGACGGGCGGGACGCATTGTTTCTCGAATTCGCGGCTCGTCTGGCGCAGGAGGACATGCTGGCGGGGATTCTGCCGGATGCGGCCCATCGCAGCCAGCGCAGCAGTGTGGACCTGGTGAAGGTATTCGGCCAGTTGCCGAAAGACTCCCCTCACCAAATCAACGTCGACAGCAACCTGGCACTGCTGCGTATGCGCGCCTGGGACAGGGAAGCGCTGCCTCTCGCCGAAATGCTGGCCCGCCAGTTGCAGCGGGAAGATTCCCTGCGCATCGGCGACGAATCCCTGTGGCAATTGCTGGAATATGCCGGAACAACCCGTAGCGAAATGGTCGCGCGCATTGCGGGCCGCCGGCTCTTTCAGACCCGCTGCACCTCCGTTTCGGAGCCACAACTGACCGCGCTGCTCCTGCGCTTGCAGGAAGTCCTGGACTGGAGTCCTGTCCTTCAGTTGCAACTCACCAATTGGTGGCGCGCGTGGACCCGCACCCTGAGCATGGCCGATCTGACCCACCTGGACGAGATTCTGGCCGCCAGCCGGCCGCTGTTACGCAAGCGTGAAATCGTACAGACCATTCTTGCCTTCCGGCGCATGCTGGGGGCCGACAATATGCAGGAATTCGCGGCAAGGGTCGACACTGTCTTCGAATTGCTGCAACATCTGTCGCTTGCCTTCGACCCGCGAAATAACGAGCCAGGCGGGTTCGATGCAGAGACCTTTCGTGCCGAACTCGCAGCCAACGGTGAAGAAATGTCGCAAAACGCGCGCGCCGTGCTGGCCCATGACTTGCGCGAACTGGCGCAATTGATCGGCATCATGGGCGACAGGCGCAGCCACAACACGCTGGTGCGACCGAACATCGAAAGGCAGTTGCTGGCCGGAGAACACGCGCCGGAAAGCGCGGTTGACGCGCTGAAGTGGATTGCCGCCTGGCTGGAACACAGCCAAAGGGCCGCGCAAAATGAAGGCGAGTCGCCACGAACGAACGCGGATGATTGATCAGTCCGGCAGGCCGGCCGATTCAAGTTCTGCCAGTGTGGGGTTGGAGCGATCGCGCGCTGACAGTTGCGGATCTTCTATCCCCCAGGGGATTCCGAGTTGCGGGTCGTTCCAGGCCAGTCCCTGCTCGTCCGAGTTGTCATAGTAGTTGTTTACCACGTAGCTCAGGGTGGCATCTTCCAGCGCCAGAAAGCCATGCGCCACCCCCGCGGGTATGAAGAGTCCTGGCCCGCTGTCGGCCTGCAACTCGATGACCTTTACCGAGCGCAAGGTCGCTGAGCTTCGTCGCAGATCAACCAGCACAGCCCGGATGCGACCGCGCGTCACAACCCAGTAGTCCACCTGGCGCCTGTGCCAGTGAAGGCCGCGCAATACTTGCCTGCGACTGTCCGAGCGATTCATTTGCAGACGGTCCCAGTTCACCTGCGGGAACCACTCTCGCCGGAATGTCTCCGTAAATCGGCCGCGCTCATCTGCGAAGGCGCGCAAATCGACAATGCCGACGCCGGCAATGCGCCCGGATTCGCGAACGATTAAAGCTTCGTTCAAGATTGCCTGCTCCTGTTCTTCCCCAAATTATGCGGCGATCGCAAATGACGTACGCGTCGCGCAAAGTCCATGCCCTGAAGGCGACGCTCAAGCACCCAGGTAATATAGCCGGTCAGCACCCGTTCGAGGTCATTGTGCAAGGTTTCCGGCACACGCAGGCTGCGCAACTGTACCCATGGACTGCGTTGCAAATGTCGCATAACCCGCAGCGTCGGTTCCGCCAGCGGCAACTGACCCAGACCGCGTCCGGCGCACTGCGGACACACAACCCCACCCGCCGCATGGCTGAAAAACTGGTCTTCAGCGATGATACCTTCGTCACCAAGGACGCACTGTTGCAACTCGGGTCGGAATCCCGTTTCTTCCAGCAATTTCAATTCAAAATGCCGAACGACCAGTCGCGCGTCCGCCTCTTCACAGAGCCGGCAAAAGGTGGCATCCAGCAAATCAAATACGGCCGCCAGGTCATCGTCGCCAGGGTTGGTGAAACGCTCCACCAACTCGGCCACGTGCCCGGCCCAGGCGCCTCGTTGCAGGTCCTCGTGCAGCGCTTGCCAGGGTTTGCGCAACTCCGCCTGAACGGCCAGGCCCAACTCGCGTCCCCGATGCACCAGCAGTTCGCTGCGGGTGAACAATTCCACGTGCCCGGTTTTGGCACTGGATGGCCGTCGCGCGCCTTTCGCAATCAGGTCCATTCGCCCGCGTTGCGGCGTCAGGACGGTAAGAAGTCGGTCCGCTTCACCAAAATTGCGTCGTCGCAAAATAATGGCGTCAGTACGAAAAGCCCGTTGCCGCCGCGCCGCCGACGCCTCGTTCACCCGTCCAGCTCGGTCGGTCCAAAGCCGCGGGGCAGCAACTCCTGCAGCGCAACTTCATAGCAGATTTCTCCCTCCAGCGTTGCTACCAGCACGCGCATGCCGGGAGAAAACTCGTACAGCATCTGGCGGCAACTGCCGCAGGGTGCCCCGCCGCTTCTTGTCACAACCGCGATGGCGACAAAGTCGAGCTCTCCCTCGCTGACGGCCTTGACCAGCGCCGTGCGTTCGGCGCAAATGGTGGAGGGGAAGGCAGCGTTTTCGACATTGCAACCCCCATAGACTCTTCCCTCCCCTGCAAGCAGCGCCGCGCCTACCGGGAAACGCGAATAGGGAACATAGGCGTGTCTTGATGCGGCGATCGCTGTGGCAACAAGTTGGGCGCGATCCAGGTCGGCTTTCATGTGTCACCGCCTTGTCTGCCGGTCGCGGAGGCCGGCGACTCACTGGCGCGGGTAACCTGTACCTTGCGAATACGGAGTCCGTCCAAAGAGTCGATGCGCAAGGTGAGTCCATGGTCCGCCACCGGCAATACTTCTCCCGGTTGCGGCACTCGGCCCAGCAGATCGTAAGTCGGTCGGCAAATCCACCTGAAGCAACTCGTTCACGTCGTGCAGGTCCATGCTGGCGTCAATGCTGTACTCTCCATCCGTCTGTCGGATGAATTCCACTTCCTCACCGGTATCGTATTCGTCCTGAATGTCACCCACAATTTCCTCAACGAGGTCTTCGAGGGTCACCACACCGGCCGTTCCGCCGTATTCATCCAGCACGATGGCCAGATGGATTTTACTTCGCTGTAGTTCCTTCAGCACCAGGTCAGCGCGTCGGTCGCCAGCCACGAAGTGCGCCGGACGCATTAACGCGGGGATTGATGGCGGGTCCCCGGCATCGTGGTGCCAGGCTGCCAGCAGGTCTTTCGCGTACAGCAATCCTTCAATGTGGTCGATGTTACCGCCATGCACCGGCAGGCGTGAGTGGCCGCTGCCCACGAACAACCCCAGTGCCTCCTGCAACGTGGTTTCCCGCGAAATGCTGACGATATCGATGCGCGGCACCATGACCTCGCGCACCAGGGTATCCGTGAATTGCAATACGGAGAAGATCATGGCCTTCTCCTCGTCCTCGATCGTGCCTTCCTTCTGGCCGGCGTCCACCAGAGTCATGATTGCCTGCTCGGTGACGCTACCCGCCTGCCGCGCAGCACCGGTGACCCGCATCAGGTAACGATTCAGGGGTGACAGCACAGCCAACAAAGGCCAGGACAGACGCAGCAGCAGCAGCGCCGTGCCGGCCAGCGCCGGGGCCAGACGGTCCGCCCAGGCCGCGCCCGAGATCTGCGGAATCAGGCGGCCGACAACCAGCAAGAAAAGGCAGGATGCAATCACAAGCAACACTTGCGCCAATGTGTCGGCCTGAAATGGCAGCAATGCGCTGCGGGCCAGCCAGGCGAAGGCCACCACGAGCAGCAGCGAAAGGGCCTGAAGCGCCAGATCGAGACGCTCTGTGAGTTCGCCCGGCATGAGCGCACGGCGAGCACCGGCGTGGCCAGCCTCCGCCAGTTCGCGCTGCGTCGTCCTGTTCATGTTTTCCAGCGCTGCCTGGACCAGGTTGATCAGCGCGTACAGCAAAAAAAGCGCCAGCAACAGAACAAACTGCGCCGGCTCAGGTATCAACATGGAGTCTCACTCCGGAACGCGAAGGCGCAGCCAAACTGGCCACGGCGTCGCAGCAATGGCCATTGTGATCTTTATGTTTGTTGCAAGAATCGGGTGGGTCGCTGTCTTCGGACACAGCCTGTGGCAACCAGCAGTCGTCACACTGGTTACACTCTAGCACGTCTGCCTGCGTCATGCAACCGGGTCAAATTGCCTATGTCGTCCCCGGCTTCACTGCAAACAGCCCTGAAACAGCTGTGCCAGCCCGTGCGCCGCCGCGAATACCCGCATTCCCTGGCGACCATGCGCGCCCTGCGTGCCGCTACTGGCGAATCCCGACGCAATGCCCTGGAGATAGTCGTGACCGGTTCCAGCGGCAAGAGCAGCCTCAGCCATCGTCTGGCAACGCTGCTGCAGGCCACCGGCCTGCGCTGCGGTTGTTACCTGAGTCCGCATTTGCACAGCTTTCGTGAACGCTTTCTGCTGAACGGGCAACGCATCGACCTGCCGGCCTTTTGCGAAGGCGCAGCCCTCGTGGCAGCGGCGGCAGACAAAATACCCGCCACGGTCAGCAGCTTTGAACGCAGCACGGCACTGACGCTTTGGTGGTTTCAGCAACGCGAGGCGCAGACGGTCGTGCTGGAAACCGGTATCGGCGGCCGATTTGACGCTGTCAACGTCGTCGACAACTGCCTGGCGCTGTTCACGCGGATCGAAGAGGAGCATACGCAATGGCTGGGTGGCGATCTGGCGAGCGTGGCCTGGCACAAGGCGGGGATCCTGAAACCTGGGGGCCATGCCATCAGCGCACCCCAGACTCCGGAAGTGGCCGCCATTCTGCAGGAGGAAGCGGGGCGCGTTGGCGCCGAACTGCAATTCACCGACCTGGACCTCGCCGACGCCGCTCTGGTCAACCTGGCAGATCGTGGCCTCCTGCACTTGACTTCAGACTTGCCAAAAATGCCCCTGCCGGCCCTTCCCGGCAGGCTGGAAACGGTCACGCCAGCTTGCGGCCCGCCCCTGCTGATTGATGGCGGCCACACGGCAGAAGCGGCGAGACATTTGCGCAAATACATTGAGCGCGAGTCAGACTTTGGGGGCGAATTGCGGCTTATCGCCGCTTTTCTCGCTGACAAGGATGCCTGCGCCTGGCTCAAAGTCTTTGATGACCCGCGCTGCCACATCACCTTGACCCGCGCGCCAGGGCACCGGGCAGCCGATCCGCAGCGGATCAGTGCCGCTTGCCGACTTGCCAGAGCGCGGCTTGACGTCGTGCCAGACGTCGGGGACGCCCTGCGCCTTGCCCGCCAGGGCGATGCTCAGGCGGTGGTTGTCAGCGGCTCCCTGCGTTTGGCGGCGCATGTTCGCGAATTGCTGGGTTTGCTTTCAGAAGAAGAACTGGCCGAGGCACGGCTGACTGCAAGCGTGTTCAGGGGCGCAGCTTACCTGTCCCGTTTGCCGGATTGACGAACGAGCCAGTCGGCGATGGCGGTCGCGGCGTCGCGCGCCTGGCGCACCCGATCTTCCAATTGAGGCGCACCGTAGTCGCTGCCGATCAAGGTCAGCCCGGCTGGCAATTGCTGCCGTAGCGCCCTCATCCGCCCGGGATGCTGCGGCTCGTGTGGCTCCAGACAGTCCGGACCGGGCCAGCGCGCCACCCGCGCGACTATATGCGTGGGCGGCCAGCCCATGTTGGCCTGCAACTCGTCAATGACCAGCGCTGCAGGGACGTCCGCCGGCAGCATGCGCAGACCCAGTTGCAGCAACACGTGGTCACGCGGCACGCGGGCGGGGTGGTCGGTCCAGTGACAAAAGGCGAAACCTGTGTCCGGCGGCGCGGGTACGGGTAGCGGAATGTCCTCACGCCGATATCCCAGCGTGACGCGCGTGATTGAATCGTGATCGAAATCCCGCAGGGAAGCGCCAACCTGGGGGCACAGGGAATACAACATGCGGCCGGCGGCGCGTGCCGGCGCGGCCAACACCAGCGCAGGTGCCGTCAGCACCATGCCGTTTTCGAGGCAAATGGCGAAACCCGGGCCGAAGCGCCCCAGTGAACTGACCGCCATGCGGGTTAACAGGGCGCCCGTGGGCAAGGGGTCCATAAGGGGTTGCAGCAGGGCCTCGCTGCCTTCGCGCAGGGCGTGCAGCCTGCGCCCGCCTTCCTGGTCCTCTAGTTCGAAGAAGGCTTCCTCTGGCCAGGGGCCGTCCGGTAATGAACCCGACCGTTCCCGTTCAAAGGCCATTGGGCCGCTGTCCAGCACGAAACCGGCGCTGCGCTCACTGCAGAGACTTCCCCCGGCGCGAGCTCGCAACTCAATGAGGGCGCAGGGGATGTCGCGTCGCAGCAGCTCTCTGGCTGCCGCCAGCCCGCTCAGTCCTGCGCCGATAACAATGGTCCTGTCTGACACGCCCTGCCTTTTCGTTGATTGCGGTCTGACGTACGCAGTTATAAACTGCTGTGGGTCAGGTGGCCAGTGTCGCGGCCGGCCCCGCGCGCAACCCCTTTGAATTCTGATGAAAAAGGCCAGCAACTTTCGGAAAACCGGGACACCATGAACGTTGTTACGGAAATCGCCGGCGAGGCAAGCGTTACAGGTCAGTTAACGCAGGACAATCTGGCTGCGGCGCACGTCGTAAACGGGATCGGGCAGCTGCACCAACTCGTGCCCTGGCGAAACTTTCGCCAGCTGCTTGGAACCCAGACCCGAGTCTCGCCGGACAAAACCTTTCTCATTTTCTACGATGGCGATGGCCGCCGTCACGAATACAGTTTCGCCCTGTTTCTTGTCAGGGTGCGGCAGACCGCGCAATTCCTGCACGACAGGCTTGGCATTCGCCGCGGCGACCGGGTGGCAACCCTTTGTGGCAATCACAGCGATACGACCTTGCTTTATTTCGCCTGTTGGGCACTGGGGGCGGCCGTGGCGCCGCAAAACACTGGCGAGGATGACCGCCGCATCGCATTCATTCTGCGCAACAGCGAAGCCTCGGTCTGCTTCGCCCGGCCGGATCAAATGCAGCGCGCCCGACGCCTTGTCGCCGGTGTGGCCGGCGAGCAGCCAGCCGACATCCGGCATTTGTTGTGCACCTCGGACCTGCCCGGCCCGCAAGGGCTGACTGGCCCGCAGGCGTGGCCTACGACCGTGGAGCCTGAACTGGAAGACGAGGCCCTGCTGGTTTACACCAGTGGCACGACCGGCGCGCCCAAGGGAGTCGTACTGACGCAGTACAATTTGCTGGCGGATGCGTATGGAATCAGCGCCTGGCAGGGCATCACCGGCAATCAGCGCATGATGTGCGTGCTGCCAATCCATCACGTCAATGGCACGGTTGTCACCCTCGTCACGCCGCTTTTGACGGGCGCATCCACCGTTCTCAACAGTCATTTTTCCGTTCATGCTTTCTGGCAACGCGTCGTTGACGAAAGGGTCCACATCGTCAGCGTGGTGCCGACCCTGCTGCAATACCTGATCGAACAGGCGCAACGGAATGTGGAAGTCGGCCACAGCATCTACGGCAAGGGGCTGAAACCCGACGATCTGGCACACTTCCGTCACTTCATCTGTGGCGCCGGGACTTTGGCGCTGACGCTGGTGCGGGACTTCGAGGACTGTTTCGGCCTGACCCTGCTGCATGGTTACGGTTTGAGCGAGACCACCTGTTACAGTTGCTTCCTGCCCGTCAGCCTTACGCGCGAGGAACGCCTGCACTGGTTGCTGGATTTCGACTATCCCGCCATCGCCTGCCCGATCGCGCCCAATGAAATGGCGATTTTCGACGCCGATGGCAGTGGAAAGCGACTCGGCCCTGGCGAACGTGGCGAGATTTGCGTTCGCGGCCACAACGTCATGAAGCATTATTACCGAAGACCGGATGCCAACGAGGAGACCTTTCGCTTCGGCTGGTTCCGCAGCGGTGACGAGGGCTTTTTCCTCAATGACGAAAAGGGACGGGAGTTCTATTTCATCTCCGGCCGAATCAAGGAACTGATAAATCGCGGCGGTGTCAAGTACAGCCCGCTGGATATCGAAGAAGTGCTGCTGGAGTTGCCTGGCGTTCGAGCCGCTCTGGCCATCGCTTTCCCGAACACATGGTACGGTGAGGAGGTGGGCGCCTGGGTTGTGCGCCACAAGGACGCATCGCTGGGCGAAGCCGACATTCTGGCGTATTGCCGGGAGCGACTTCCATTTCCAAAGTGCCCCAAGGTGGTCGTCTTTGGGGAGGACGTCCCGGTCACCTCGACAGGAAAGTACCAGCGCCTGAAGCTGCAGGACGCCTTTGCGGCCTGGCGGGACACCCAGTTTCGCGAAGGCGGTCCGACGCGGTGACTGCCGGTACCGACCGGCGCCTGCCCCTGGCCCTGGCCACGGGAATGCTCTGCGGCGTGTTGACGGGTCTGCTGCTACAGAACCTGCTGCTCGGCATCCCGCCTGGCATACTGCTGGGCGCCCTGCTATTTCTCGCACTGCGCCCGGAACGTTGAGCCAGGCCATGCCCACGCCCTTCACCCATCTCGCCGCCGCCCAACGCCTGCTGGTTCACCCGGACCTGGCGGAAAACACGCGCAAGCGACTGAAAACGGAACTGCCCGCCTTCCTGCTGGGCAACATCGCCGCTGACGCCACCCGCCTGCACGCGCCCGGCACGCGCGAGGACACGCATTTCTATCACTATCACGAGCCGATCGGCGAGAACCCCTGGCGCCAAATGCTGCAGCGACACCCACAGCTGTTGCGGCCACGCGATGAGGCACAGCGTGTTTTCCTGGCCGGTTACGTGGCCCACCTGGCAATGGACGAAATCTGGACGCAGGAAATCATGTGGCCCCTGATGCAGGGCATTGACGATTTAAACGAGCGACGCCGGCGTGCACTGGCCATAACCCTGTCGATGACGCGCTGCGACGAGCGCGATTACGGGGCGATTGATGCCGGCAGCGTTAATGCGCTGGGAAAGGCGCAGCCTTGCGCATGGTTACCCTTTCTCAGCGATGCCGACCTGGCCACCATGCGTGATCTCATTCTGCGCCAGTTGCAGGGAAACAGTCAGACCCTGGACATCCTCAGCCGTCGCTGGGGTCTGACGCCGCAGGATTTCCGGTCAACACTGGACGACCCGACCATATTTGCCGCTGAAGTTCTGTCCTGGATTCCGGAGAGACAATTGCGTCAGGTAGAAGGCAACATGGAATTCCATATGCGCGCCCAGTTGCAGGACTTGCTACGGGAACAGGCCCTTCTCTCCTCCAGCACGGCGCTGACGCGAAATTGACCGTTCTCCGCGTCCGGCGCATTGGCAATCACCTCTTCCGCTGCAAGTGCTGCGCCGGCCTGGTCCTCACGCAACACGTTGCGCAAAGGCAGGACGGAAGCGGTGGGTTCGACGTGATCGGTATCCACTTCCTGCAGCTTGCGAAAGTGGTCCAGACAGGCGGAAAGTTGCATGGCAAACAACTTGACTTCAACCTCGTCCAGCTCCAGACGTGCCAGAGCGGCGATTTCACGCACGGTTTCCGGTGTTAAATTCATGAGCCTGCCCCGGCGCTTGATGCAGATAAAGTCGCCCCAGTATAACAGTGGTCCTGGCGCATCCGCAGTTTACAGAACGCCTGCCGCGGGTTAACATGCATCGCCGTTGCACAGCCTGGATGAATGGCACCTGGGAACAGGGGGCAGATTGAGGAAGTTCCTGTTTGTGTCTCTGCTGGCCCTTTTGCTGGTCAGCACATCCCTTGCCCAGGAAACAGCGGGCCCGCGCATCGAGATTACAGGCGTCAACCCCGCCGACCTGCCGCGCGTCGGCGTCATGGTTAACGCCTTCGACAATCTGGGGCTGCCCCTCCCCAATCTTTCCGCCGAAAACTTTCGCGTGGTTGGCGAACTGGCGCAATACGCCAGGGTCAGCAACGTCGTCAGTTTCAGCGATCCCGCGGCAGTGCCCATCAGCGCCATGCTGGTCATTGACGTCAGCACCAGTATGGCAGGCCAACCCATCAGAAAAGCGAAGGAAGCTGCCGCGGCCTTTGTCAACTCGATGGCCGCGGATGATCCTGTCGCAGTCATGACTTTTTCATCAAGAGTCAACGTGATCCAGGATTTCGCGACGGATCGCGAAAACCTGCTGGCCATCATCGACGGGCTGGCCTATGGCGGCCAGACCCTGCTCTACGACGCCACAATGCGGGCCATCAATCTTGCCGCCGACGTCGACAACCCGCGCCGCGCCATCATTCTGCTCAGTGACGGCGTGCATTACGATGAGCAGGACCGTTCCACCGTTAGACGGGCAGAAGTGCACCAGACCGCCGTGGTGAAGGGTGTGCCCGTCTATACGATCGGTCTTGGCTATGGCGCGGACCGTAGCTATCTGGAACAACTGTCCACCGAAACCAACGCCTTCTTCAGTGAATCTCCGTCTCCGCAAGAATTAAACGCCATCTATACCGGCCTTGCGGATTTGCTGCGCACACAATATGACGTGACGCTTGAGGTGGATGTGCCGCTGGATGGCCGCGTCTGGCAACTCGAGCTGGAAGTTGACACGCCCTGGGGGCCGGTGCGCAGCAACGGCAGATTGCGCGCTCCGGTGCCGGTGCCGGCATTTGGCTTTCCGCCCGTCCTCCAGCCAATTCGAGAACCACTGGAGATCGGGCCCGACATCGTCGCGGATGACGGAATCGCAGACGTGTCCGCGGCAGTTGACGACGCGCAACCGACAAACGTCGCCGGCCCGCCCTTCACCGTCCTGGTCGATCCGGTCACCCTCAGTCCTGGTGAGCACAGCCTGACTTTCAGCGCGACCGACCGCGATGGCGACACAGGTAGCGCCACGCTGGAATTCGCCGTCGCCGCCCTGCCGCCCGAGGTCCGTCTCGATCCGCAACCGCCTGCCGAGTTGGCTGACGAACAAACATTTACGCTGGAGGTCGGCGGTCAGACGCCCCTGGACTCCGCCAACTGGCGCCTTGATGGCGGCGCTACCATAGCGCTCGACTAACAATTGAGTTTCACGATCGCCCCCAACACACTTGAGCCCGGTGAGCACAGATTGCAACTTGAGGTCACCAATACCGGTGGTGTGACCAGCAGACCAGACTACTTCTTTACCGTGCCGCCCCTTCCCATTCGGTTTGAAATTGAAGGCCTTGAGGAAGGCGAACTGCTGGAAGACAGCGCCGCGATTGGCGTGACGGTGCAAAGCAGCCAGTTCCCGGTCACAAACGTCGAATACGCCCTCAATGATGACCCCCTGCCGGACGTCGATGACCGCATTTCCCTGGAAGCCGCAGAGCTTTTGCCCGGCCCGGCCCGGCTGGAAGTCCGCGTGCATAGCGCCGGCGGCCAGGAGGAGACGGAGACGCTGGAATTCGAAGTCGCCCGTCTGCCCCTGGAAATCGAACTGGAAGACCTGCCACCCGGCACATCACTCGATGGCGATGTCGATCTGAACATTTCAGTCAGCGGCCAGGGCAGCGAATTTCAGGTAGAGGCTCAGCTGGACGGCGAACCTCTGGTACTGACGGAAGCCAGTATTCCGCTGGAAGTCTTGCAACTCGCGCCGGGTACTCACTCCCTCGTCATTCGCGCCCGGGATGAGTTGGGGAATGTCGGTGAACAGAGCTTCACTTTTTCGGTGAGCCCCGGGCCGGCCCAGACCGCCACCCAGGCCCTCGCCTTCCGGCAGGCGACACAGGTCTCTATTGAACGCCGCGCCACGTCCGCCGCGCGAGCGACACAATTCACATCGCAAAATCGCGCCCGCGTCAGTGCTACAGTCGCCGCACGTGGCACGGCTACGCAAGTTGCGCTTGCGCAGATGGCCACAGCCGGCGCAGAAGCTTCCGCAGTCGCCCAGGCGACAGGTACGCAGGCCGTGACAGATGGAAACGCTACAGCGTCCGCCCGCTCGACGGCTTTTGCGCTTGGGAATCGCACGCGAATCACTGCGACCCTGGCGGCGCGCGCAACCTCGACCCAGGTCGCTGCAGAGCAACTGGCCACGGCTGATTCCAGGGCCACCGCCACACAGATCGCCGGCGAGCGAACGGCTACGTCCGCCGCGGAGGCCACTGCAGTCGCCCGGCTGACGCGCACCCAGGCCGCGATTGAGGAACGCGCTACCGTTTCCGCCCGTTCAACCGAATTTGCCCAAAGGAATCGCGAGCGCACAACGGCAACCCTGGCGGCGCGCGCGACGTCAACCCAGGTGGCTGAAGAGCAACGAGCTACGGAGATAGCCGAAGCCACCGCAACCCAGGTCGCCACGCAGCGCATCGCGACTGCAACGCACGCCGCTGAAGCAACCGCCACCCAGGTCGCCACGCAGCGCATCGCCACCAGCGCCGCCGAAGCCACCGCCACGCAAATCGCTACGCAGCGTATCGCCACGGCCACGCGCGCCGCCGAAGCCACCGCCATGCAAATCGCTACGCAGCGTATCGCCACGGCCACGCGCGCCGCCGAAGCGACGGCCACGCAGGTCACCTCGCAGCGCATCGCCACCGCCACCAGCGCCGCCGAAGCGACAGCCACGCAAGTCGCCACGCAGCGCATCGCTACCGCCACCAGCGCCGCCGAAGCGACGGCCACCCAGGTCGCGACGCAGCTTATCGCTACCGCCACCAGCGCCGCCGAAGCGACAGCCACGCAAGTCGCGACGCAGCTTATCGCCACCGCCACCAGCTCGCTACGCAGCGTATCGCCACGGCCACGCGCGCCGCCGAAGCCACCGCCATGCAAATCGCTACGCAGCAGATCGCCACGGCCACCAGCGCAGCCGAAGCCACCGCCACCCAGGTCGCGACGCAGCGCATCGCCACCGCCACCAGCGCCGCCGACGCGACGGCCACGCAGGTCGCGACGCAGCGCATCGCCACCGCCACCAGCGCCGCCGAAGCCACCGCCACCCACTTCGCGACGCAGCGTATCGCTACCGCTACCAGCGCCGCCGAAGCCACCGCCACGCAGCTCGCGACGCAGCGTATCGCCACCGCCACCAGCGCCGCCGAAAACACCGCCACCCGGGTCGCCACGCAGCAGATCGCGACGGCCACCCAGGCCGCCATCTCTGACAGCGCCACTTTGGCAGCAATCGTCGACGACGCCGCCCGGCTTAACCTTCAGGTTCGAGCCAGGGCCACGGAGCGCGTAGAGGCCACCTCAACCTTCGTCGCCGGGGCAACGTCAACGCATGTCGCCGACGAACAGATGGCCACGGCGACCGCTGCTGCCGCGGAAGCCGCCACTCGCGCCGCGGCCGAACGCCGCGCCACGCTGGAAGCCGTCGTCAATGCTGCGGAAACGCTGAATCGCCAGGTGAGGGCCGCGGCCACGGAACGTGTGGTCGCGACGGCGGCCGCCAGTCAATTGACTGCCACAGCAGCGCAACGCGCCACAGAATCCCTGCAGGCATCGCAGACCGCCGCAGCACAGGCGACGGCCGACGCCCGTGGCACGAAGAGCGCCCTGGCGGCGACCGAAATTGTCGCCATGGCGACTTTCGACACCCGGTCCACGCAGGAAGTGCTCGCGGCGACACAGCGGGTCCTTGATATTCGCTCAGAACGGGCCACCGCCACAGCCCAGGCAGATATCGATGCAACTGCCACGGCCAGGGCTGCCAATCTGCTGGAAGCGCAGGCTACTGAAGCCGCCCTTGCGACCGAAGCTGCCGAGGCGACAGCCACGCCCACGCCAACTTCGGAACCGACCGAGCCCGTGCCGAGCGAGACGCCCACGCCAGAGCCGCCTGTCGCAAGTATCACACCGGCGGGAACGCTGGTCCCGGCCCAGGCTGAAACCACGCCTGCAGAAGGCCTTGTAACGCCGGTCGTCGTCCTTTGCGCGGCCCTGGGTCTGGTGGGATTGCTGGGTCTGTTGCTGATTTTCTCCCTGCTGCGCGGCGGTCGACGCCGGCGCTGACGGGGGAGCAGTCGTCGTAGCTAATTGAGAATTCGGCGCAGCGTCGCCTCGTCGACATTGCCGCCACTGATCACCAGCGCTGTGGGGCGGTCATCCAGCGTGACGGCGCCGGACTGCAAGGCAGCGATTGTCACCGCGCCACCGCCTTCCACCACCAGGCCATGCTCCAGCAACATCCAGTGCATGGCCCTGGCTATTGCTTCTTCGGGCACCAGCACGATTCGATTGACGAAACGCTGCACCAGCCCGATCGTCATTGAGTCACGTTCCACTTCACCGGAGAGGGCCTCGGCCAGGGTGTCCCACTTTTGCGGCAAGTTGCTGCCATGCTGCAGGTTGGCCATCGCCGGCGCAGATTGGGCACAGACACCGATGACTTCCAGCGACGGTCGCAGCGTCTTGAGCGCCAGTGCCATGCCCGAGATCAAACCGCCCCCGCTCACGGGCACCAGCACCCGCGCCACGTCGCGCAAATCGTCCAGAAGCTCAAGACCGATGGTGCCGGCCCCGGCAATGACCCGTGCATCATTGTAGGGAGAGATGAAAGTCAGTCCCCGCTCCAGTTGACGGCGATGAGCCTCAATCTCTGTCTCGTCATAGTTGCTGCCGAACAGTTCAGCCCTGGCGCCGTAACGCCGGACACCTTCCAGCTTTTTCTGCGGGGTCTGTGGCGGCATCAGCAGAGAAGCCTCGATGCCAAGCAACTGCGCCGCCCAGGCGACGCCCTGGGCATGGTTGCCGGAAGAACAGGCGATGACGCCGCGCTCACGGGCCGCCCCGTCCAGCAGCAACATCGCATTTAGCGCCCCGCGAACCTAGAAGGAGCGTGTAAGGTTGCGGCTTTCCAGCTTCAGCCAGACCCGGTTGCCAAGCGCCGGCGCATGTTCCAGCGGCGTCGGCCGCAGCCAGGGCCTGAGTCTGTCGCGGGCGCCGGCAATGTCCTTGAGTCGCAACATACGGGTCCTTTCGGTCGGTCGCCTGGCCAGGATAGTAACGCTATACTGCCCTGCCATGCTCCGGGATTCGTTTCAACAGGCAGAAGCGAGAGGAGACAAGCGGTGAAACTGGTCACTTTTACGCACGGGGGGCGCCGTCAACTGGGAGAGGTCGTCGGCGAAGAGGTCTATGGTCTGGCTTCAACCGACACCATGCGAATGCAGGACATGATTGCCCGCGGCATCACGCCCGGGCGCGTAAGCCAACGTTTCCAGTTGCAGGATGTTGCGCTCAATGCCCCCCTGCGACCCGGCAAAATCATCGCTATCGGCCGCAACTACGCCGACCACGCCCGGGAAACCGGTAACGACCCCCCCCCCCGGCCTC
>JAGWBD010000067.1 GCA_021296065.1 Anaerolineae bacterium | reverse complement strand
CTTCCTTTCCTTTACGCTTATCCTGCATGGTTTTCCGGCGGTCACCCTGCTGATTCCGATCTTTTTCGTGCTGCTGAACCTCGGCAATCTGCCGCTGATCGGCCAACTCATCGCTTTCAATACCCTGGGTGGCATCGCCCTCGTCATGGTCGCCTTCGACCTTCCGCTTGGAATCTGGTTGATGAAGGGATTCTTCGACCACATTCCCTGGGACATGGAACGCTCGGCAATGATTGACTGCGCGACCCGCTGGCGCGTCTACCGCGAAATCGTGCTGCCCCAGATTCGTCCGGGTCTGCTGGCCCTGGGAATCTTCGCCTTCATCGGCGGCTGGAATGCCTTCCTCATCCCGCAGACCTACAGCATCGGCGCCGGCACTGTGAACCTGCCCGTCTTTCTGAACGAGTTGATCGACGAGACTGCCCCGGTAGACTGGAACCAGGTCGCCGCCGTCGGGTTGTTTCAGTTGATTCCGATTTTCATCTTTTTCATCTTTGCCCAGGAATACCTGCTCAACATCTACGCGGGCGGAACCAAGGGCAGTTCCTGAGGGGCACACCATGGAAGTCGTTCTTTCCAACCTGTCCAAGAAATTCGGCGACGTTGTCGGCGTCGAGGCGCTCGACCTGGATATCCGGGATGGCGAGTTCGTCGCCTTCCTCGGTCCCTCAGGCTGCGGCAAGACCACAACCCTGCTCATGCTTGCGGGCATTTACCGGCCGACGACCGGCACCATCCGCTTTGGCGACAGGATCGTCAACCAGTTGCAACCGAGGGACCGCAATATCGGCATGGTCTTCCAGAGTTATGCGCTCTACCCCCATATGACAGTATTCGGCAACATCGCCTACCCGCTGAAATTGAAGAAGGTGCCGCGCCAGGAACAGCAAAGGCGCGTGGAAGACGCTGCCGAAACCATGGGTATCGCCCACTTGCTGGACCGGCGGCCCGGTCAGCTCTCCGGCGGCCAGCAGCAACGCGTCGCTCTGGGACGCGCGCTGGTCAAGGAGCCGGACATTCTGCTTTTCGACGAACCGCTGTCCAATCTGGATGCGCGCCTGCGCCTGACCATGCGCGGCGAGATTCGCTCGCTGCAGAAGCGACTTGGCATCACATCTATTTACGTCACCCACGACCAGGTGGAAGCCCTGACCATGGCGGACCGCATCGCAGTCATGAACCTGGGCAGGTTGCAGGCCTTTGCCACACCCGACGACCTTTACGAACGCCCGCCAACAAAATTCATCGCCGGTTTCGTCGGCAATCCGCCCATGAATTTTCTGGACGTCAAATTCAACCAGGACAACACTGCGCTGCAGTTGCAAGGCGAGGCCTTTGAACTCAACCTGCCACCTGAATTTGCTGCGGCGGCGGCGGCCAGCAACGGGGCGGTGACTTTTGGCATCCGGCCCGAAGACATCAGCCTGGATGACAATGGGCCCGTGCACGGCGAAGTGTTTGTGGTGGAACCCCTGGGCCGCGATGATTTGCTGGACATCATCGTCGGCACGGAGCATTTCCTGCTGTTGGCGGACCCCAAAGACAAGTTGCGCGCAGGTGACCGTGTGCGTCTGAGCTTTGACATGACCCGGGCCCACTTCTTTGACCCTCGCAGCGAACGCGCGTTGTCCTGGAAGTGAAATCGCCGCGGGTCAGGCAGCCGGACAATCCTGTTGGCGACAAAAAAAGTGCAGCAAGCCAGGTAACGCCGCAAGGCGTTGCGCTAATCCTTGGCATCGGCACTTTCCTCGCTTTGTTCAGCGACACGGCGATGTATATCGTGCTGCCGGTCAACATGGAAAAGGCGGGGATTGTGCTTGGTCAGGTCGGGCTGATGCTGGCGGCCAACCGTCTCGTGCGCATTCCACTTAACGGGCCGGGCGGGCTGCTCATTGAGCGACTGCCCCGACGCCGCGTGCTGCTTGCCGCGCAATTGATTGGCGTCGTGTCATCCCTTTGTTATTTGTTGGCCGGCTTCTGGCCGCTGTTGATCGGGCGCATGTTGTGGGGCGTCTCCTGGGTTGGCCTCTGGATCGGTGGTTCGGCGGCCTTGCTGGACGTTGCGCCAGCACAGTCCAGGGGCAATTTGTCAGGTCGCTTTCACCTGTGGATCTTCGCCGGCTTCGCAGGTGGCTCCCTGGTGGGTGGTCTGCTCAATGACTGGCTGGGATATGATGGAACCTTCATCGCCTGTGCCGGCCTGGGTTTACTGGCTTTTTTGTATTGGTGGTGGAAGTTGCCCGAGACCACCCTTCAGCACCAGGTCACTCCTTCAAATAAATCAGGTTCGCAAGGCAACGCAGCTGAATGGCCCATTCGGCGGCTTCCGCTCATTACTGCCATGCTGATCATGGCGTTGAACTGGATGATTTACCTGGGGTTCATTAGCACTACCCTGACCCTGCTGCTAAGGGAAAAGGTAGGAGAGGCGTTGCTGGTCGGCTCTCTGTTGCTGCCCCTGACCACCCTGAGCGGGGCCGCCTTCGCCGGCAAACATGTGATCAGCATGGTGGCCTCCCCGCTAACCGGGAAGATTTCCGACCATCTGGGCGATCGCTGGCGCATGATCGCCTTCTCCCTGCTACTGGGGAGCGTCACACTCATGTTCGCTGCCAGGGCGGAAGGCCTGCTGGTTATTGCCGGCATCTTGCCCGGCGCGATTACCAACAGCACTTTGCAAACGCAGTCCACGGCATTGATCGGTGACCTGGTCCCGCCCCGGCGGCGGCCCCGCGTGTTGGGCTGGTTCACCACCGTCGCCGACAGCGGCAGCGCGTTGGGGCCCCTGCTTGCCTACGCATTCATCAGCAATGGCTGGGCGATCTCCAGCATCCTGTTGCTTGCTGCAACCTTGCTCGCCCTGATGTTGCCCTGGACGGCCTGGATAGCCTTCCGCGAACGGCGCGCGCCGTCCTTCGCCTGAATGGCAACGCCAAACGCGCGCGCTATAATTTGATCAAATTACTTGTGAGGCGCTTGTGCCGGTCCCGAAACTTGATGCCTTTATTCAACCTCTCCTGGACCTTGCCGCGGATGGCGAAGGCCATACGCTGCGGGAGGCCGAGGAATACCTTGCGCGCCAGTTCCGCCTGGCCCGGCGTGAACGCAACGAGTTGACCGCGGGCGGCGCGCAGACCCGCCTGCGCAGTCGCATGAACTGGGCCAACACCAGCCTGAAGCGTGCCGGCTTGCTGGAGAGCGCAGGGCGAGGTCAGTTTCGCATCACCGACGAAGGCAAGCGCGTGCTGGCCAGTGTTTCCGGACCAATCGACAAGAAATACCTGCTGCGCTATCCCTCCTTCGCCGCCTTCTCAAGACCCTCACCAAAGACCTCGCGCAGCCAGGCCGGTCGGCGCCCCTTGCCCATATGGGACGAGGAAGACCTGCAGATGCTGCAGGACCGCCAGTCGGGCGGCGCGCTGTATTCGCCACGTCAACAGTTGCGCCAGGTCCTGCAAATGGTATTGACCCGCATGCGCAGCCAGTTTGATGACGACCTGTTGCTGCGTCTGACGGGCGCGTCGCCGAAAGTCTTTGAACGCACAGTCCTTGATCTCTTGCTCGCATTGAACTTCGGCCAGCTGGAAGGCGAACGCGAGCGCATCGTCGTGCAGCAACGCAATGAACGGGGCTTCGCCGGCATCATCCGAAGTCGGCAGAGCGGGGACCCCGCGCCAGGATTCCTGGCGCTGTGTCTGGACCCCCTGCTGGTGCTGGACTGGCGCGCCCTGCAGGCCAGCGGCCTGAGCGTGCCAGGGCAGGAAGGTTGCAAGGGCATCCTGATTTCCAGCGCCCGCTTCGCCGGCGACATTCTCACCGCCAGCGGGCCGGGCGGCGACCATGACCTGCAGTTGCTGGATGGCAAACAACTGGCCGCGCTGATGATCGAGCATGGCCTCGGCGTTCAGGCAGAGCAACAGTTCTCCACCTACGCCCTGGACGCAGCCTATTTTGAATAAATTTGAGCTTGGACCGCAGCGATACGGGGCTGTGGGCGCGAAGGGACTCGAACCCCTGACCTCACGGATGTGAACCGTGCGCTCTAACCAGCTGAGCTACGCGCCCCTGTTCGACGGGCGTCAGTGTAGCACGCGGCCCTGCAGCCGGCAAGCGCTACCGGCCTCGCGCCTGGTACGTGCCGCTGTCCTGGTCCTGCTGCTTTCCGCCTGTCAGTTGCGTGAACTCTTGCCAGAGGTCAACACGCCTGCGCCAACGCCGGTATCCCCCACGGCGAGTGACTGGCAAACAATCGCGCCCGGCCTTGAACTGCATCGTTCACTGGCGACAGGCGCCCTCTTCGGCCAGGCCTATGCACTGCGCGTCGACCCCCGCCTGTTTCAATTGCGCGCGCACTATGAGCCGGGCGAGGCCCGCAGTTTCGACAACTGGCTGGATGCGCTGCCCGGTGTCGTCGCCTTCATCAACGCCAATTTCTTCGACAGCGACTTTCGTATCAATGGTCTGCTGGTCGCCGACGGTGTTTCCCACGGCCGCCCCTGGTTGACTCGCGGTGGCACGCTGCTACTGCGCGACGGTCTGCCAATTCTTCAACAAAACCAGATGCGACCATGGCAACTCGGCGATCTGCAACAGGCCGTGCAGGGCTTCCCCATGCTGGTGCTGAACCGTCAGCCGGCTTACCGCCGCAGCGGACCTCCGGCGCGGCGCAGCGTCGTGGCGCTTGACCGCAGCGGCCGGGTGTTGCTGCTGGCGACGCCGCTGCTGGGCCCCTCGCTGGCGGACATGGCCGCATGGCTGGCGGCATCCGATCTCGATATCGAAAGCGCGCTCAATCTGGACGGCGGCGGTTCCACGTTGTTCTATGTGAACGCCAGCGACCCGCTGCGCCTCCCCTCGCTGGATGCGGTACCGGCGCTGCTGGCGGTCTGGCCAATGTGAAACGCCTCTACTTCGCCAATACCGGCTCCAGAGCCAGTTCGTGCAGGGCGATGACCGCGCGCTCGTGATTGTCCTCTTCAACCACAAAGGAAATGCTGCACTCGGAAGCGCCCTGGGCGATGGCCACCACGTTGATCTCCTGCGCGCCCATGGTTGTGAACACGCGCCCGGCGATGCCCGGCGTGCCGCGCATGCCGGAACCGACCACCGTCAGGATCACGACGTCCTCCAACAACTCGACGTGCTCGATCAGGCGGTGCTCAATCTCCCCCGTGAATTCGCTCTGCAGGGCATGTTGCACGGCGTGGGCCCGGTCGTCCAGCACCACGAAGCAGAAACTCTGCTCCGAGGATGCCTGCGAAATCATCAGGATGTTGGCCCCGACCCGCGCAGTGGCCAGAAAGGCGCGGCCGGCAATGCCTGGCACGCCCATCATGCCGCTGCCGGAAACTGTCAACAAACCGACGTGCGAAACACTGGTCACGGCCTTGATGACTGTGGCGCTGGCGGCGCTCTGTGAGGCAATCAGCGTGCCCTCATGCTCCGGATTGAAGGTGTTGCGCACCCGCAGCGGAATATTGCGTTCCTGCACCGGCTGCACCGTACGTGGATGAAGTACTTTGGCCCCGTAGAAGGCCAGTTCACCCACCTCCTGATACGACACCTGGGACAGCACGCGGGCACGGGGATCTATGCGCGGGTCGGTCGTCATCACGCCGTCGACGTCTGTCCAGATGATCAGTTCATTGCAGTGACTGGCCGCTGCGATCAGCGCCGCGCTGTAGTCGCTGCCACCCCGCCCCAGAGTGGTGGTGGCGCCCTCTGGCGTACGCCCGATGAAGCCGGTAACGATGGGCAATTCCCCCCGCTCCAGGGCCGGCAACAACACCCGGTCGATGCAGACCTGGGTACGGTTGAATTCAACGTTGGCATTTTGATGATCGTCGTCGGTGACGATGAGCTGCGTCGCATCGAATTGCTGCGCCTGCACGCCGGCGGCACGCAGGGCAGTGGCAATCACCCGGCTGCTGAGACGTTCGCCCAACGCCAGGATCTGGTCGTGGACCCGCGGCGTCAGTTCCGCGACAACCTCCAGGGCCCCGCACAGGCCCTCGAATTCCGCAACGAGGGCATCAACCTCCCCTTGCGCGACTTCGCGCTGCGCACCATCCCTCACCAGCGCCTGCAGCACTTCTGCATGGCGGTCCCGCAATTGCAACGCCGCCTCCTGCCAGACGCTGCGCCTGCCCTCTGCAGCGGCCCGGGCAGCCCCGGTCAGGAGGTCGGTCACACCCGCCAGCGCGGAGACCACTGCAATCACCTGACTGCCAGTCTCAAAGTGCCTTCGCAAAATCTCCATCACCTGTTGAATGGCCACTGCCGAAGCGACCGACGTGCCCCCGAATTTCATCGTGATGCGTTGCATTTCAGGCCTTTCGCGATTCACAACAAAAAAGCGTGTGGGAGATTTCCACACGCTCGCGTCCCTGTGACTGTTGTCAGCGTCAGGACAGGCAGAAATCCCCGCACGCAAGTTCAGCGCCGGTAGTCGTGCCCATCATAATCATCGCGCCAGACAACAACATTTGCCCGTTCCTGCTTCAACGTGGCGAAGACTAGCGACATTGGCGCAAGCAGTCAAGCGTCGTTTTTCGACCTTGCCCGGCTTCAACTGTATGCTTGGTTTATGTCCCCTGTATTGCGCAAACGGCTGACACCCGGCGGGCTGCAGGACGTGGCCTGCATGGCAGATTCCCTGCAGGGTGCCGCTCGCAGCGAACCCGAAGGCGTCTATACCGTCAGCAACACGCAGCGCGGCCAGCGCGTCCTGTACCTGGATGCCCATCTGGACCGACTGGAGGACTCCGCCCGGCGCGAAGGGTTCCCCCTGAAGCTGGAGCGGCAACGCCTGCGCCGGGCGTTGCGCAGCATGCTGGACGAGGCCGGCTTTCAGGAAATGCGCTTTCGGCTGTGTGTGCCGCGTCTGGCGCCGGACCAGATATTGATCACAATCGAAGCCTGGAGTGCATTGCCGCAACCCCTGTACCTCGATGGTGTGCGTTGCGCCACGGCCAAAGGGCTCAGGCGTCGTAACCCCGCTTCCAAGGGCAGCGCCTGGTTGCAGCAACGAGGCCGCTTCACAGTCCCTTCCGGCTGTTATGAAGCGCTTCTGCTCGCTGCCGATGGAAGGATTCTTGAAGGGTTAGGCAGCAACTTCTATGGCGTGCTTGATGGTCAATTGCGCACGGCCCGGACGGACGTGTTGGCAGGCATCACACGCGGCATTGTGCTGCAACTGGCGCCGGACATCCTGCCGGTAAAGTTGTCGGCACTGCTGCTTGATGATCTTCCCCGTGTGGAGGAAGCCTTCCTGAGCAGCAGCAGCCGTGGCCTGGTGTCCGTGAAACGAGTCGATGAGCAGGTCATTGGCAGCGGCAGGCCCGGCCCCGTTACGCTTGCCCTGGTCGAGGCCTTTGAGCGCTTCGTGGAGCAACACCTGGAAGCGCTGTAGATTACGTCAACGGCTCGCGAAAGTCGTAAATCCCGTCGCGAACGGCCCAGTGCTGTCCACTCTCGACGGAAACCATGCTGTCGCCTTCCCGGCGCAGTTTTTCGCCGCTGCGCGGACAGCACAAGAAATCGTCAAGGGCGAACGAGATTTCCGGCGGGTTTTCCTTTGTCGCACGCACGAACACGCTCGGGCTCCACAGCGCTCCGCTGTGCTGCAACAAACTGTCCGTGTGGACCAGCAACCCGGTTGGCAGCGTGTTTTTTAGCAGGCCCAGCCGCAACCAGGAGACTGGCAGGCGTCGATCGATGCGGAAACCGACCGCTGCCAACTGCTGTCGCATGTATTCCGGGTGAAAGTCGAAGTTTAGCTTGACGAATTCCAGTGGCTCCAGGGTGTAGGGACTCCAGTCCTGCAGCCCCAGCGCATGGCGCAGGGCGGATTTCAGATGGCGTTTGCTGGCGTGTTCCAGCACGAGGACGCCACCGGTAGCAAGGACACGCGCAGTCTCTGCCAATGCGCCGGGCACGTCCGGCAGATGGTGCAACACCCGGATTGTGGTCGTCGCATCGAAGGCCCCGGCGCAGAAAGGTTGCTGGCAGACGTCCGCGGCCACATACAGGAAACGTCGGTCACGTCCCAGGTTTCGCTGCGCGTCCTGCAAGTGCGTCAGCGAATAGTCGAGCAGAACGACCTGGTTAAATCCCTGGTATTCCGGCGTAAGACGTCCATAACCGGCCCCGACTTCCAGCAGACGACGACCGGAGGCGGGCAACAGCCGCCTCAGTGCGACACGTTCAACCCGGTCCTCGTATGCGCGATTGGCATCTTCCCAGAATTCGTGGCGATAACGCGAGCCTTCGTAGTCGATGATGTCCTTGCGGGGCGCGCCACCCTCGGTGCTCATCGCGCAGTATCATTTTCCAGACCGGCATCGCGACGCAGCAACGGGACCTTGTCACAACGCTCCCAGGGCAGGTCGAGGTCGTCGCGTCCGAAGTGGCCGTAGGCCGCGACCTGGCGATACTGCGGCTGGCGCAAATTCAATTCCCGAATAATTGCCGCCGGACGCATGTCAAAGTGGCGCTCAATCAGACTTGCCAGGTCCTGGTCAGGTATCAGGCCGGTGCCAAAGGTTTCGACAGCCAGGGACGTTGGCTCGGCACGGCCTATGGCGTAGGAGACCTGCAATTCGAAACGACTGGCAAGGCCCGCGGCGACAACGTTTTTGGCAGCGTAGCGCGCCATGTAGGCGGCGCTCCTGTCCACCTTGGTGCCATCCTTGCCGGAAAAGGCGCCGCCGCCGTGCCTTGCCACTCCGCCGTAAGTGTCGACGATGATCTTGCGTCCGGTCAGCCCGGCATCGCCATGCGGGCCGCCGGTCACGAAACGCCCGGTCGGGTTGATGTGGATTTTCGTGTCGGCATCAATCAACTGCGGCGGAATCGTCTGTCGTATGACGTCACTTTCCAGTTGGCGATGCAGAAAGTCCTGCTCGATGTCGTCATCGTGCTGGGCCGAAAGCACGATGGCCTCGACGCGTTTGGGCTTGCCGCAGGCGTACTCAACCGTGACCTGACTTTTCCCGTCCGGACGCAGCCATGGGATCTCACCGCTCTTGCGCACGGTCGCCAATTGCCGCGACAATTTGTGCGCCAGCGAAATTGTGAGAGGCATCAGTTCCGGCGTCTCGTCGCAGGCGAAGCCTATCATCATCCCCTGGTCGCCGGCGCCATCACGATCGACTCCGGCGGCAATGTCCGCCGACTGCCCGTGCAGGGAAAGCAGCACGCCACAGCTTTCGCTGTCCAGCCCGCTGGCGGCGTCCGTGTAGCCGATTTCGCGAATGGTCTGGCGAACGATACCTGAAACAGATTCCTGGCTGACCGGCGCGCGCGTGCTGATCTCGCCCATGACCAGCACCAGGCCGGTGGTCGTGGCCGTCTCGCAGGCGACCCGTGCATTGGGGTCCTGCGCCAGCATCGCGTCCAGAATGGCGTCTGAAATCTGGTCGCAAATCTTGTCCGGATGGCCTTCCGTCACTGACTCCGAGGTATACAAAAACGACGGCGAGTTGACGAAAGACAGACTGGACAAGGGGTACCTCCGGCCAAGCGGTCGGCGGCACTATAGCACAGGCCACAGGCCCGCGACAATTCAGCCAATCAGTTCACCGTTGCCGGATCGACCCAGCAATACATGGAACTCGCTGCGCGCCGCCGGGTTGTCCCGGAATGTGCCCAGCATACTGCTGGTCGTCATGCTGGCCTCGTGTTTCTTGACGCCGCGCATGACGGCACAGAAGTGCATGCCCTCAATCACCACGGCCACGCCGTGAGGGGCAAGCACCGACGCGAGAAAGTCCGCGATCTGGCGCGTCATGCGCTCCTGCACCTGAAGGCGCCGCGCGTACATGTCCACGATGCGCGGAATCTTGGAGAGGCCGACGATCCTGCCCTGCGGGATGTAGGCCACGTGGGCTCGACCGACAAAGGGTAGCAAATGGTGTTCGCACAGGCTGTGAAAGGCAATATCGCGTACGATAACCATATCGTCGTGGTCATTGCGTCGTTGATCTGTGTCACCGGGTCAATACGGTAACCGGATGTCTGTTCACCCCATGCGCGCGCCACCCGATCCGGCGTGGCGATCAGTCCTTCCCGGCCCGTGTCTTCCCCGATCGCTTCCAGCAGCGCAGTCGTGGCCGACTCAATTTTCGCGTGGTCAATCTCAACTTCGCCGGGAGCACCCGCCCGATTGCCGTTTTCGGCCATTTGTGCCGGGAACTCTGATGTCAGCGATTGCCTTTGCGACGTAGCCCGATCTTCAAAGTGTTCGCTCATTTGCGTCGCTTTCCGGATCTGCAGTCAAGGCCCTGATCGAGTAATGTTAACCATAACACCGTTTTAACGTTTGCGGCAGACCGTATGCTGTGAGGAATATGAATGGTGGACGTCATCGAGATTGACAACCTGCGGCTGCGTTGCATCATCGGCTTCAGCCCGCATGAACGCCGGGACCGTCAGGACGTCGTCATCAGCCTGCGTCTCGGTTGCGACATGCGCGCCGCCGGGCTCAGCGATAATCCGGAAGACGCCCTCAATTACCATAGTCTCACCAAAGACGTCATTCGTCTCGTGGAAGGCTCGAATTTTCAGTTGCTGGAAACATTGGCCACCAGCATCGCGCGCGTCTGTGTGGTGGAGCATGAGGCGCCATGGGTGCAGGTGCGCGCCCACAAACCAGGCGCCCTCCGATTTTCTGACTCTGTCGGCGTCTGCATCGAACGCAGGCGTCTTGACTTCGAACGTGACTGACCACCTCGTCTGGTTGTCGCTGGGCAGCAACATCCAGCCCTGGGCCAACCTGCGCGCTGCACTGCGTTTGCTGCGCGAGGCCTGCGCTGTCGAGCGCTGTTCTCCGGTATACCGAACTGCGCCCCGGGGCGACAGTGACCAACCGGACTTTCTGAATATGGCCCTGCGCGCCCGGACGCAGCGTTCGCCAACTGACTTCCATCAACGGGTAATCCAGATGATCGAAAAGCAACTGGATCGCGTTCGTGACCCGCACAATCGCCACGCTGCGCGTACCATCGACATCGACATCGCCCTCTGGGATGAAGCAATATTTGAGTTCGGCGAGCCTCCCCGCCCGGTACCCGACCCCAACATCCTGCGTTTTGCCCACGTTGCCCTTCCACTCGCCGCGCTGGACCCCGGTTATCGCCATCCGATCACGGGCGAGGCTCTGGGGGTTATCGCGGCGGCCCAGGGGACAGAAGGCATCCGGCAACTGGAGACAGACCTGGCCGATGGCAACGATGAACTCTCGCTATAGCACCTGGTTTGGGTACAATGACCGCGCCAATCGGCGGCGGGGAGCGCCATGAACCTGCTGGAATATGTCAACATTCTGCTGCGGCGCGGCTGGATCATGCTCTTGCTGGCATTGGTCGCCGCGGGCAGCGCACTATGGCTGGGAGGGCAGCAGTCGCCCGTCTTTCGCGCCACCCAGCGGGTGTTGATGCAACCCACGCGCGCGGACTTTGGCCTCACTGAAGCCAGCAAGACCCTGTTGGGCAATCACGTCGCCTGGCTGGACAGCGAATTCCGCGCGGCCGAGGTCATCGACACCCTTCGTCTTGACATGACGCCAGGGCATCTGCTCAGCCTTGTGCCCATCGCCTCCGACCCGCTCAATCTGACAATCCAGATCGACGTGGACCTGGGTGACGGCGATTTGGCCAATGACGTCGCGCGTGAATGCGGCAACCTGCTCATCCAGTTCCGCAATGAGGAAAACCAGCGGGCACGCCGCGAAGACCACATCAATGCCCGACTGCAAGACAATGCCCGATACAGTCTTTTGCGCCCGCGGCCGGCACTAAACGCCGCTGCCGGCGCCATTTTGGGTTTGATTCTGGGCGGTGTGCTGGTGCTGGTGCTGGAATACCTGGAGAGCAGTATCGTTCGCAACAGCGACGACATGGAGCGTGCGACCGGCATTAGCGTCCTTGCCGCCATCCCGCACGCCGAAGGATAAACCATGGAACTAGTCACCATTCGCAGTCCTGGCTCCACCGCGGCAGAGGCCTACCGCACCTTGCGCACCAACCTGATGTTCAGCAGTGTGGACAAACCGGTTAGTACACTGCTGGTCACTTCACCTGCGCGCGCAGAGGAGAAGAGCAACGTGCTGGCCAATCTGGCCGTCGCCTTTGCCCAGGGCGGGCACAGCACCATCCTCGTTGACAGCGATTTGCGGCGGCCTGCCCAGCACGTGATCTGGAGTGCAAAAAACGAACGTGGTCTAACGACCATGATGCTTGAAGATTCTGCGCTGGCCGATCCCCCTCTTGTTCAGACCGGCATCGACGGCCTTCAACTATTGCCCTCGGGGCCGCTGCCCCCCACCCCGGCGGACATTCTGGGTGGCCAGCGTATGGGCGAAGTCATTGGTCTCCTGCGCGCGCGCGCCAGCTACGTGCTATTCGACGGCCCTCCGGTGCTGGCTGTTACCGATGCTGCCCTGCTGGGCTCGCAGCTGGATGGCGTGCTGCTGGTAATCAGGGCAGGACACACGCGCCGCGAACACGCTGCCAGGGCCCGCGAAGCGCTGGAACGCGTTCATGTGCGCATTGTAGGCGCCGTCCTTGACAATGCGCCACGCGCCAACGTCGCCTCCAGCTATGCTGCCGCGGGTCAGACCGGAGCCTGAAA
>JAGWBD010000014.1 GCA_021296065.1 Anaerolineae bacterium | reverse complement strand
CCACATTTAGTATCTCCCGGATGTAATTGAATTTTCCAGGCCTACTGTAATGCAACACATGCGCCGCACCGCTAAAGAACATTTGAGCGGGGGGGGGGTCAACTCGGACTCATCACCGTACGCCAGGTGGCCGAAGAGGCCTTCAACCACGCATTGGTCAGCAACACCATCGTCGAGAGCCGCATCACGCTCAGCAACAAGGGAATCGGCTTCCTCTTCCCCCTCTATCTCTACCCCAGGGGATGAATCTGGCCATGATGACGTCACGGAATCTGGAGCGGGAGCGGGTCTGGGACCAGATCATCTGCACGCAGGAGATGGCGACCCATCATTCGCTGTCTGTCAAGGAAGTGAACTACCTCTTCCCGCTGTATCTCTACCACGGAACGCCAATCTCGGCCTTGCCGTCGGACGCGCCGGTCAGGTGATCGACGCCGGTGAGTGGAATATCGTGCTCTGCACCGATACGATCGCTGACTTCAACCTGTTCCGTCGCGGCGGACAGGTGCTCTTTCCCCTTTATCGCTACGGCGCCTGAACGCCTTGCCAGCTCGCGCAAAATGTGTCAGGATTCGCTTGTGACGCAAGGGAGACATCATGGCAACCACCATCGAAGACCGCGTCAGCAAACTGGAAGGCGCTTACGAACATCTGGCAACCAGGGCCGACCTGGCCGAACTCAAAGGCGAGCTCAAGGCCGATCTGGCCGAACTAAAGGCCGACATGATCAAGTGGATGGTCAGTTTAATGCTGGCCTCGGCCGGGCTGGCAGCGACCATCGCGCTGGTCATTCAACGATTCGCTTCAGGCTAAAGGCAGACTTTCAACGTCACGGTTTGCTTCACAAACGCTGGATTACACAGGCGCCGGAGAACCCGCTTGCCCGCTGAATCGCTCCCCTCGTTGCAGCCGCCGACGCGGACGCCCAACCTCGCGCCCGAATTCGTCCGCGACTGCGAAGCGAAGCTCGGCCTGCGCTTTGTCCCGGAAGCCACCGCCGGTCCTGGCGAAGGCGCCGACACCTTTTCGCCCGAGGACGTCTTCCACTACATCTACGCCATCTTTCACAGCCCGAAGTACCGCGAGCGCTACGCCGAATTCCTGCGCATCGATTTCCCGCGCGTGCCCCTGACGACCAGCGTGCCGCTCTTTCGCCAACTGGGCGCCCTGGGTGGTGAACTGATCGCCTGGCACCTGCTGCAGCATCCGGAACTGGAGGGCGTCAGCGGTCTCGACACCAAATTTCCCGAAAGCGGCGACAACGTCGTCGCCAGGGGCCACCCAAAGTACGACGAGGCCAAAGAGCGCGTTTACATCAACAAGGGACAGTATTTCGAGGGCGTTCAGCCGGAACTTTGGCAACACATGGTCGGCGGCTACCAGGTGCTCGACAAGTGGCTCAAGGACCGCAAGGGGCGCGCGCTCACCAACGACGACGTCACCCACTACCAGCGCGTGGTGCGTTCCCTGGGCGAGACGCAGCGCCTGATGCGCGAAATCGACGAGGCCATCGGCGACTTTCCGCTGCCCTGAATCAGGCAGATAACCCTGTATAATCCAGGGGGCGACCGCTGAAGACTTACATGGCAGGAGCAAGCCCGTGCCCATGCACAATCCGCCCCACCCGGGGAAGGCCATTCGAGTATCCTGCCTGGAACCGCTGGAGCTCAACGTGACCGAAGGCGCAAAGGCGCTGGGCGTCAGCCGTCAGGCGCTTTCCAACCTGGTCAACGGCCACTCTTCAGTCACACCCGAAATGGCCGTGCGCCTGGCAAAGGCCTTCGGTTCCACGCCAGAACACTGGATTCGCATGCAGGCTGCCTACGACATTGCACAGATTCGCAAGCGGGCCGACGAGATCAAGGTCGAACGTTACGAGCGCGAGTCACTGCGGGTGGATTGATTTCGAAAAACTAATCGTACAATCTCTGCGGTCCGTCGAAGAAGTTCCCGATCAGGTGATTTCAATGTCTTTCTTTAGTTCCAGGCGCGAGCGTCGTCTCTGGTTGGCGCTTGCCATCGTCCTGGCAGCCATTTACGCCACCATGGCGCATGCGCCTGCAATAGCAGCGTTTCTGCGTGAGCGCAACAGCCTCACAGCCACGATGTTTTTGTTATTTCTTGTGTCCCTGGTGGTGATCTCAATCCTGTTTGTCAGCAGGCGACCGGGCCGCGCAGAGATTGCGGCAGGGGCAGGCATCCTGATCGTTTATCTGATGGCATGGCTAAGAATCGGGGTTGCGACACCGGAGGAGCGTACCCACCTGTTTGAATACAGCCTGGTGGCTGCGCTGGTTCACGAAGCACTGCTGGAGCGCAGGGAAAATGGCCGCCACGTGCCCGCGCCTGCCATCCTCGCCCTGATCATTTCCATATTACTGGGCTGGCTCGATGAGGGCATGCAGTCACTTTTGCCCGGCCGCGTTTATGACATCATGGACGTAGCTTTCAACGCCCTCGCTGCCACAATGATCATCGGCGCGCGATGCCTGTTGGCGTTCCTGCGACGCCGGGTGCAGGCGCGACGGGATGGTGTCTGATTCAGGTTGTTGCCCCAGGCGGCGAGGACTTCGGCCCTCTAGCTGCCGGGGACTCCGGCCAGTTGCGCCATGGCCTCGCTCTCCGTCGCGTGGATGGCCGGCACCTGCCCCGCCAGGCCCTCGCGGAAGGCCGCCAACTCCGCCTCCGTCATGGGGAAGTCCGCGCCGGGTTCGTCAACCAGACATGTCGATTGCCCCTGGCAGCAGCCACTGCGGAAGGCGCAAGGGAACTCAACTACCGCGTACCCTTGTTTGCTGCCGCTCAGCAGCCCAGACTGTAAATCTCCGTCACTTCAGTCGCCGGGTATTGGTAGGCGCGATAGCAGTTGGTTGACGCCGCATCGAAGACCAGCAGGTCCGTCCTCATGTCCTGCGGGTGCTGCGGAATGCGCTGCACAACCTGGTACTGACCGGTCGTCAGACACCGGATCTCAAGCTCGTCACTGGACTGCAGCAGGCCCTCTGCATCACCCGCCTCGCAGGCCGACCCAATCACAAGTTTCTCACCTCGCAGGTAATCCTGCGCGACCCAACTGCCGCCTTCCTGCCAGACGTTGATGCTGCTGCCGGCATGCGGCGCCACGCCACCGTCGTCCAGTGGATTGGGCTCCACGGAAGCCGCCGGGGACCAGCGGACGACAGTGCCGGAACTGTCAACGCCGCCCGAGCGAGAGCGAATGGTGATCCTGTACGGGTCGTCTGGATGGAAATCGCCAATCTGGTGGCTGTTGCCGGACTCGCTGATCTCATGGCAACCGACGCCGATCCGGCAGACTTCCAGACGATATTCGCTGATCCCTGTCACCGGGTCCCAGGTGACCAGACCAGTGGCGCTGACGCGAACATTGGTCGGGTTGGATACGTCCTGCGCGATGACCGGTGCAACAGTCGCGCCGGGAAACATCAGAACAAGAAACTCAAGCAAGCATGATTTGCGCTGGCATGTATGCATTTTCCACCTCTCGCAAGCTGAAGTGCGTTCATGCCAGTTCGTACCATGTGTGAATGCAGAGTGGATTAACGGCGGCTCAGCAAATTCAATTCTCTAATCATGGAGCGTTTCGGCCCTCTAACCGCCGAGGACTTCGGCCAGCTGACCCAGAGCCTCGCTCTCCGTCGCGTGGATGGCCAGCACCTGCCCCGCCAGGCCTTCGCGGAAGGCCGTCAGCTCGGCCTCCGTCATGGGGAAGTCCGCGCCGAGCTGCTCAAACAACGCCGCCTGCCGCGCGTGGCAGCGGCGCATCTCCGGCAGCGCGTCCATGCCCTGCTCTTCAAGCAGCGCATAGCGCCGCTGCAGCAATTCCCGCGTCTCGGCCAAAGCGGGCACTGCGTCCGGCAACAGCATCTGCGCCAGGTCGCGCCACTGCGCGTGACTGCGGCGCAGGGTCGCACCGACCTCGCGCAGCGCGGGCCGGTCGAGGATCGCAGCCGCCTCGTCGAGGAAGTCCGCGTAGGCCGCGCGCTCCATGCCGTCGAAGCCCCAGAGCTCAATGAAGCCGAAGGCGCCGGGCTGGGTGTGGTTGCCGGCCAGCGCCATCATCAGGTCGCGACCCGGCGCGAAGTAGCGCGCCCAAGACTGCTTGTTACGCGTGTTGGTCAGCAACTGCGCCCAGCGCTCCAGCGCCAGCAGACCGAAATTGTTTTTGCTGCCGCGCGGCGGCCCTTCCGTGAACAACGCCAGACACTGCCGCAGGCCTTCCTCGACCGCGCCTTGCAGGCGGTCGAAGTCCGGCGCGCCCAGCGTGGTCACGCGGAATTTCTCTTTCTTGACGCGGCCGCGGGCAGCGGCCAGCGTCTCGGCGGGGATGCCCAGGGGCTGCGACGAAGGGCCGGCGATCCAGGCGTTTTCCTCATCAAGACCATAAACCAGCAGCGGCATCATGGCCCAGTTGCGCTCGTCGGGCGGCAGCAGGGTCCAGGGCAGACTGAAAGAATCGGCCATGACAATGGCGGCGTGGCCTTCCTCCAGTGCGTCGCGCAGGTTGGCCGCGCCCCTGGCCGCGCTGGCCGTCTGCCTGACGTCTTGCGGGATGGCGAGGCGTTCGAGGATCGTCGGCAGCGGGTCGAAGGTGTTGCGCGTCAGCAGCACCAGGTGCGGCGGATAGCCCTGATACTGAAAGGTGAAATAACCGAAGGCGATGCCGCCGCTTATCCCCAGCAGCAGCGCCTCGCTCAGGGGCTCGCCGGTATGCGGGGCGCGCACGCCCTGCCAGGCGAGGGCATCGCGCAGGCTGCCGGTCTCGTAGTGGCGGCCGTCGAATTCGCTGTAGTCTTCCAGGATGGGCATGCTCTTGCTCCCGTGCTTGCGTCGTCCCCAGTTTACAACAGGCGACGGACAGCCAGACGAAGGAGCGACATACTTTGGACTTTTTTGGGGTGAGGGCAACCTGACCGGAACTGCTGCCCGCCCTCACCTCCCGGCCCCCTCTCCCTCATGGAGAGAGGATAAGATCTGTTAACGACGATTCCGCAGAAAACAGTTTCTGGCTGCGCGAAAAGAAAAGGCCTTGCACACCCATTTCAGATTTGCCGAAAAGAGATCCTGTACATGGGAAGGCCTCCCCTCTCCCTGAGAAGGGCACCGCAACTGAGCGGGACATGGGGGATTTGGGGTGAGGGCAACCTGAACGGAACCGCTGCCCGCCCTAACGCCTGCAGCCCTTCCCGTTTTACGGGAGCGACAGGAGAGAGGATTGGAACTAGGACGACCTGTACCCACTGCACCAAAGTTGTGCCCTGTCTGACCTGGTCTTCCCACTGCCGGAGCGTCAACTTGTCCTGGCCGCTGCCCCGGCGAACATCACATACGCATACGCAAGTGCCGCGACGAGAACCAGCAACAAAAGCCGCGGCAACCATCGCCTGCGACCCTTGCCATTCTGTTCCAGCGCTTCCGCCTGGTGTTCGCGCGCCATTGCGCGCCGGACGTCGGCAGCGCGCGCCTCGGCCATCCTGCGCTGCAGTTTCGGATCGGGCATACCCCTGTGCATGGTGGCCCCTTATAGGACCATTTTATCCCCGGCAGACCCGCCGTCGCTCAGGCCTGAAGCTCCGCCAGCGCGATGCCCTGCTCGCCCTGCACCGTGTAGAGCAGGTAAAGACGACCGTCGTCATCCAGAAAGGGGCAGGGATCGCGCAGCTGACAGACCGGCTCGTGCACCGCGCCGCGCCGCGAAGGCGAGACCGGCAGACCCGCGCCCTCCCAGGGTTCCTCCGGCAGCAGCAGACTGCGCAGGGGCCCTGGTTGCCAGCGGCGCCAGTCCGGCTCGCGCAAGTCGACCTCGGCCAACATGACGTGCTCCGGCGCGTCGCCCTGCCGCGAAAAGAAGACATACAAGGTGTCGCCCGCCATGTGCATGGCCAGGTGACGGATGGAAGGCTTGCCAGGCGGGAAGAAGAAGTCCTCGCGCCGCGAGTCGTCGCCGAAGAGCAACGGCCCGCTCTCGAACACCCCCAGGCCGTCTTGCGAACGGCAAAGCAGGCCCGGCATGCTGATGCCGTAAATCATGCCATGCAACTCAACCACGCGCAGATAGGCCGGCGCGATCAGGCTCGGCCGCGCCTCGAAGTTCAGGCCGTCCCGTGACAGCGCGACGCGGCTGCGCTGCGTGTAAAAGAAGCGTTCGTCAATCTCGGGCGGGACCGTCCCGCGCTCGGCGGCGTTCATCATGCCGTGAAAGTAGAGGTGGATGCGTTGCCGCTGATGATCGACGTGGACCTGCGGTGAGGCGACGTGCCCCTCAAAGCCGCTGTCGGCCAGCTGCAGTACGCCACCTCCGTGAATCCGCCAGGGGCCGGCCAGCCCGTCGGCGTAAGCCAGGCGGATGTGATCGCCGGCGTGATGTGCGAAGTAGAGATAGTAGTGACCCAGGGGCGCCGGCACCCAGTCCGGCACGCGCAACAGGCAGGGCCCGTTGATATTCTGGCGCATCAGGGGATCGGCGCCAGGCGTGTCTGCGGTGATGATGGGTCTGTCGAAAAGCCGGCGGGCTTGCATGGCCGCGAACGCAGCGCCTCAGGTCAGGCGTGTGTACCACTCCACGATCTGCTGTTCATCGACCGGGATGGGCATCTCGTTGCGCTCGGGCACGCGCTCGAAGGTCGCGCTGAAGTTGTCCGCGTCGAGCGACATGTATTCCGGCACGGCGCCCCGGGATTCCATCGCCTCCGTGATGTGCACGTTCTTGCGCATGCGCTCGTGGATGGAGATGACGTCGCCGCTGCGGACCTGGGCAGAGGCGATGTCGAGGCGGCGGCCGTTGACCAGGATGTGGCCGTGGCCGACCAGCTGGCGCGCGGCCCAGATGGTGGGCGCGAAGCCGGCGCGGAAGACGAGGTTGTCCAGGCGGCGCTCCAGCAGCACCAGCATATTGGTGCCGGTGTTGCCGCTCTGCTGGCGCGCGCGCACGAAGTAACGGCGCATTTGACGGTCACGCACGTTGAAGATGAAGGCCAGTTTCTGCTTTTCGGCCAGTTGCAGGCTGTAGTTGCTGCGGCGGCCGGAGCGGTACTGCCGGTCGCGGCCGTGCTCGCCGGGCGGATAGGGGCGTTTCTCGAGGATGCGCTGATATTTGGGGCGCGGCACCAGCACCTCGCCGAAGCGGCGCTGAACCTTCGCCTTGGGCCCGTGATAGGATGCCATCTGCCTCTTCCCTCTGCTCCGCGGGCCACTTGCGCCCGGTCATGAACTGCCTGAAACAAAACGGACGGCCCATTGTACAGGCCGCGCGCGCAATTGCCAGCGTCAAATCAGGACGCGCTGACGAGGCCTCTGTCCTGCGCCACAAACACGCCCGGCTCCAGTCCCCTGCGCGCCATGATTGCGGCCGCTGATTGCCAGGCCTGCATGGCGCGGGCGATGTCTTCCAGCAGCGGCACCACGACCGAGTTGCCGAACTGACGGTAGGCCTGGGTGTCCGAGACCGGAATGACAAAGTCATCCGGGAAGCCCATCAGGCGCGCGCACTCGCGCGGCGTCAGGCGGCGCGGGTTGCGGCCCTGTTGTTTGATCAGAATTTCGGAGCCGTCCTTGTAATAGCGCGCGCTCAGCGTGCGCGTGATGCGGTCGTGCGTCGGGTCGACCAGACCGTAGCCGAAGCCGTTGCCGCGGCGACGGTGCTTCGCGGCGTAGGCCTGCAGATAGGCCCACAGCCTGTCGCTCAGGGTGTACTTGCCGTCAACTTCCGGCTCGAGAATGTCGGCGAGGGACGGGCCCTGCGCCGGCGGGTCGGGCAAGGTGAAGGCCAGGTCGGGCCAGACGTCACGGTGAAAGCCAAGGATGAAAATGCGTTGACGCTGCTGCGGGACGTAACCCTGCGCGTCCAGCACCTGGTGCCAGACGCGATAGCCCAGGCGCTGCAATTCGCCACGGATGATGCGAAAGGTGCGCCCTCCGTCGTGCGTCTTCAGGTTGCGCACGTTCTCCAGCAGCAGGGCCGGTGGCCGTTTCGCCTCAAGGATGCGCGCGATCTCGAAGAACAGATTGCCCTGGGCGGCGTCGGCGAAACCGTGCGCGCGACCCAGACTGTTCTTCTTGGAGACCCCTGCGATCGAAAAGGGCTGGCAAGGGAAGCCGGCCAGCAAGACATCGTGGTCGGGAATATCCGACGCACTGATTTCTCGAATGTCTCCGTAGGGCATTTCGCCAAAGTTGGCGGCGTAGCTCTGCTGCGCGAAGCGGTCCCACTCGGAGGAGAAGACGCACTCTGCCCCGACACGCTCGAAGGCCAGGCGCATCCCGCCGATGCCGGCGAAGAGATCAATGACCTTCATCCCTCACGCCCCTCCAGCCCCAGCGCGTAAACCGCGCGGCGCTTCCAGCCGGAGACTTCGGCCACGGCCTTCGCCGCGCTGCCGAGCGGCTCGCCGCTCGCCTGGCGCTCGGTTAACGCTGCGCGCACCAGGTCCTCCTCCCAGACCTCGTCCTCCTCCGACCCGCCGATAACCAGCATGATCTCGCCGCGCGGCCCCTGCGATTCAAGCTGCGCCAGCACTTCGCTGACCGTGCCGCGCAGGTATTCCTCGTGCAGCTTGCTCAGTTCGCGCGCGACCACCAGCGGCCGTTCGCCCAGCGCGTCTCGAATGGCGCCCAGCGTCGCCAGCAAGCGTTGCGGATTCTCGCAGGCCAGCAGGGTACGCCGTTCGTGACGCAGGCTCGCCAGCAACTGCGAACGCGCGCGGGCTTTCACGGGCAGGAAACCGAGCCAGATGAAGCTGTCCGTCGGCAGGCCGGAGCCGACCAGAGCGGTGGTCAGGGCGTCGGGGCCGGGCAGCACCTCGACGCGCAGCCCTTCCGCCAATGCCGCGCGCAACAGCTCGTAACCAGGGTCGGCGATGGTCGGCATACCCGCGTCGCTGACCAGCGCCACGTCGTCCCGGGCCAATGCCTCCAGCACTTGCGTCACGCGTTGTCCTTCATTGTGGTCGTGGTAGCTCAGCAGCGGCGTCTGGATGTCGTAATGGTGCAGCAGCACACGCGTCCTGCGCGTGTCCTCCGCGGCGATCAACGCGACCTCGCGCAGCACGCGCAGGGCGCGCAGCGTGATGTCCTCCAGATTGCCGATGGGGGTCGGCACGACGTAGAGCACGCCCATCGCATTGTCTCACAACTGCCGGCCAGCGCAGTGTACCATGACGCCAGTCTCCGGGAGACGCCCTCATCCCCCGGGCCCTTTCCCGTCCCGGGGAACGGGAACCCTTCCGCTCAGTCGCTGGATCCCTACCCCCGGGGAGAGGGGGAGAGCAAAGTCGTTTTACTCATCCATGGACCAAAGTCCCTCTCCCTGGGGAAGGGCTCCCGTCCCCCAGGGCGGGAAAGGATTTAGGGTGAGGGCCTGTTTCCCGCAGAACCGGTCGCTGTACAATACGGTCCACTGATGCTTGCTGAAGGAGAAACATGACCCGGCCCAACATTCTGGTCATCATGAGCGACGATCACGCGCAGTGGGCCGCCGGCTGCTACGGCAATCGCGAGTTGCACACGCCGGCGCTGGACCATCTGGCCGCGGGCGGCCTGCGCATGGACAACGCCTTCACGCCCACGCCGGTCTGCTCGCCGGCGCGCGCCTCCTTCTTCACCGGTCTCCTGCCCTCGCAACACGGCATCCACGACTGGCTCTGGTACGAGGTCAACATTCGCAACGCGGCGCAGCGCGCGGCCCTTACGGGGCAGCCTTCGCTGGCCGGCCAGGTCACCCTGGCGGAGCGCCTGGCGCAGGCGGGTTATCACTGCGGCCTGAGCGGCAAATGGCACTGCGGCGACGATGACCTGCCGCAGCCGGGCTTTCACAGCTGGGACGCCCTGCGCGCCAACCGGCCGGCGCTGGACGGGCCCTACAGCGTTGACGGGCAGTTCGTTGAGCGTCGGGGCTGGCACAGCGAGATCATCACGGACAAGGCCCTGCGCTTTCTGCGCGAGCGCCCGCAGGAGCAGCCTTTTTTCCTCTTCGTCGGTTACATCGGGACGCACAGCCCCTGGAGCGGCCATCCCGAACGCCTGGTGGCACGCTACCGCAACGCGACTTTTGCCGATATCCCGCAGAATGACCCCAGACCTCACGGGCAATTCACGGGCGAGGGCGTCCACGTGCGTGACCGGGAGGAGGCGCTGACGCAGTATTACGCCGCGGTCACGCATATCGACGAGGGCGTGGGCCGCCTGCTGGACGAACTGGAAGCCCGGGGCCTGCGCGAGGACACCCTCGTCGTCTATACAGCCGACCACGGCCTCAATTGCAGCCATCACGGCCTGTGGGGCAAGGGCAACGCCACCCGCCCGCCCAACATGCTGGAAGAGTCGATTCGCGTGCCGCTGCTTTTCAACTGGCCGGGTCAGGTGCTTCCTGATCAGACGGCCGGGCACTTCGTCGATCTCTGCGACCTGTACGCGACCCTGCTCGACCTGGCCGGGTCTGGCGCCGATCCATCCGGCGGGCCGGGCCGCAGTCTCGCGCCCCTGTTTACGAACGCGCAGGCGCTGCCCGACTGGCGTCCCTTCCAGGCCGGCGAATACGGCCCGACGCGTATGTGGCGCACGAGTCGTTACAAGCTGGTGCGCAACGCGGCGCTGAACCACGAACTGCTCTTCGACCTGCAGGCCGACCCGCGCGAGCGGCACGACATCCGCGCCGACGAGCCGCAGCTGGCCGCCGACCTCGGCCGGCAAATGGATGCCTTCTTCACACAGTACGACCTTCCCGAGCGCAGCGGCCTGCGCGCGCCGCAGGGCCCGCGCCACAATTTCCACGAGGCCTGGCGAGAGCGCCTGCAACTGTAGCGCCGGACGCTCGTCAGGCAGCGCTGCCAGTCCCTGTCAAAAAGTGGATGGTTTTCCAGACAGATCCAAAGTCACATTTTTGTCAAAATGGAGTCCGGAATTGCATCCAGGGGCGCAATTCTCTACTCAATTCTCGATCATTTCCGGAATCATAATTGAATCCAAAAGTCGTTTGCGAGACGCATTTCAGACCAATATGGAATCCAGAATTAGGTCCGGAGGCGCAATTCTCTACTCAATTCTCGGTCATTTCCGGAATCAGAAGTGAGCTCCAAAGAAATGCGGCGTGCATTTCAGGTTACAATGGAGGCCAGAATTGCGCTCAAAGGCGTAGATCTCTACTCAATTCCCGGTCACTTTTGGAGTCAGAGTTGCGCAACTATCTTCGCAGCCATGGTTTTATCGACTTCAAACTGGATCTGAACCAGCTGGACTGGCGCGACTGGCAGACGCTGGGCCAAATCCAGGAGAGCCTGTCCCAACTTGCGGACACGCTTTTGCCCCCGGGCCAGGAACGAGGACTGTACGAGCTCTACCTGCTGCGTGGCGCGCGTGCGACGATCGCCATTGAGGGCAACACACTTGAAGTAGAAGACATCGCCCGAATTGCGACCGGGCGCGCTTTCCGCCCGGGAACACCCGGGGCTGAGAATTACGAGGTAAGGGAAGCGCGCAATATCATTGCTCTTTACAACGACATCGCAAAACGAATTTTCAGCGGCCAGGTGACTCGCGTGCAAGTCCAGACCTTCCTGGACTACAACGGCCGGATTCTGCGGGAAATCACCCCGGAGTCGGGAGCAAGTCCGGGCGGCGAATTCCGCAGTCATCCCGTCACGATTGGCAATAGCAGAGGGGCTCCATATGACGATGTGCCTTACTTGACGGACCGCCTGTGCACCTTTTTGTATCACGATTTAGAGGAACTTAAGGCTTTGGGGTCGGTCACTCAAGGTATTTTTCAAGCCTTGCTGGCCCATCTATACATCGCATGGATCCATCCTTTTGCTGACGGCAACGGCCGAACAGCACGGGCAATCGAACTTCATATTCTCATAGCCACCAGTGTGCCCGACATCGCTGCCCATCTCCTGAGCAATCACTATCACCGTACACACCCGGAATATTACGAGGTCCTCGATCGCTCACGCGTCCAGGGACCTGTTCCCTTTCTGCAATACGCACTGCGTGGCTTCGCCGAACTCTTGCGACAGCAACAGCAGGAAATCAGTGCGCGGCAGCGTATCAATCTCTGGGAATCATTTATCCAGCAACAGTTCGAGGGCCGCAACAGTGACCTGCAGCAGCGTCGGCGAACGTTGGCTCTCGCGCTGGCAGTGGCACTCGACGAACCGATCGCCCTGGAGGACATTCCGAATCTCTCACCGATCCTGCGAACCCTGTATTTCGAAAAGCCCCGCATACTCCAGCGAGATCTGGAAGGGCTTTCACAGATGACCTTGAGGTCGCCAGATTCTGTACTTGGTGCCCAGGCGCCACTGCCGGCAGGAATTGTGGCATTGACCGACGAAGGTGCGCGAGGCCGCGCGGAATTGATGAAAGTCTTTCGCCCGCTGGTCGTTGTAGACCAGGATGACCGGATCAGTTCCGACTCTACGTCTTCCATTCAGTTGCCCCTTGCCTTTCCTTCTTCTTCTGAAGAAACATAAACAGATTCACCACCTTGTCCTGGTCCGGCTCCGGTCGTGAGCAGCAACGCCGATGTCTGCCTTGCGGGATTCAGGCAGGACATTGCGAACTGCTCCTGCACATTGTCGTGGCTTTCGGCCAGGACAGAGCGCAGGGATTCAGGTTAGGATAGCGACAGACAGAAAACGGAGTTTAGATGGCGATCACGACGCAGGACGTGCTTGAATATCACCGCCGCGGACGCCCGGGCAAGATTGAGGTGCGGGCCACCAAGCCGCTGGCCACCCAGCAGGACCTCTCGCTGGCCTATTCGCCCGGCGTGGCCGAGGCCGTGCTGGAGATCGACCGCGACAACATGCTGGGCTGGGAGTTGACCGCCCGCGCCAACCTCGTCGCCGTTGTCACCAACGGCAGCGCCATCCTCGGCCTCGGCAACCTCGGCCCGCTGCCGGCCAAGGCCGTCATGGAGGGCAAGGGCGTGCTCTTCAAGCGCTTCGCCGACATCGACGTCTTCGACATCGAGCTCGACTGCGACGACCCCGAGGAGATCATTTCCATCTGCAAGGCGCTGGCGCCGACCTTCGGCGGCATCAACCTGGAGGACATCAAGGCGCCCGAGGCCTTCGAGATCGAGGAGCGCCTCAAGGCCGAACTGGACATCCCCGTCTTTCACGATGACCAGCACGGCACGGCCATCATCGCCGGCGCGGCCCTCGTCAACGCGGCTGACCTGGTGGGCAAGTCCATGCCCGATCTACGCGTGGTGATCTCCGGCGCGGGCGCCAGCGCCATCGCTTCCGGCGAATTCTGCGTCCAGCTGGGGGTCGCGCGCGAGAACATCCTGATGCTCGATTCGCGCGGCGTCATCTTCGCCGGCCGCGAGGAATACCTGAACGAATACAAGGTGCGCTTCGCCAACTACACCGACGCCCGTACGCTGGATGACGCCATCGACGGCGCGGACGTCTTCATCGGCCTCTCCGCCGCCGGCGTGCTGACCCAGGACATGGTAAAGAAGATGGCGCGCGACCCCATCATCCTCGCCATGGCCAACCCGGACCCGGAGATCATGCCCGAGGACGCCCTCGCCGTGCGCCCCGACGCCATCGTCGGCACCGGCCGCAGCGACTACCCCAACCAGGTCAACAACGTGCTGGGCTTCCCCTTTCTCTTCCGCGGCGCGCTGGACGTCTACGCGCGCAGCATCAACGAGGAAATGAAGCTGGCCGCCGCCCGCGCCCTCGCCGCCCTGGCGCGCGAGGACGTGCCCGACAGCGTGCTCACGGCCTACGGCCTGTCCTCACTGAAATTCGGGCGCGACTACCTGATCCCCAAGCCGCTGGACCCGCGCGTGCTGCTCTGGGTGGCGCCGGCGGTGGCCCAGGCCGCCATGGACAGCGGCGCGGCGCGGCGCGAGATCGACCTTGAAGACTATCGCCTCGAGATGCTGCGACGTCAGGGCCACGGCCAAACGGTGCGCGCCAGCATCATGAACAAGGCCCGCAGCGGCGGGGCGCAAACGCGCGTCGTCTATGGCGAGGGTGAGCACCCGCGCATCATCCGCGCGGCCTACCAGATGCGCGAGGAAGGCATCGGCACGCCCATCCTGCTCGGTGAACGCGACCTGATCGAAATGCGCATCCGTGAACTGGGGCTGGACTTTGCGCCGCGCATCATCACGCCGCATCTGGAGGAACGGACGGACTGGGTGCAGGCGCTGGTGGACCTGCGCCGTCGTCGCGGCATGACCGCCACCCTCGCCAGCGCCCTGCTGCAACAGCCCACCTGGTACGGCCTGATGATGGTACACGCCGCCGCCGCCGAAGTCTTTTTGAGCGGCCTGACCCAGGAATACCCGGATGTCCTGCGTCCGGCGCTGCAGGTCGTCGGCACGGCGCCCGGCGCCCGCGTCGTCAGCGGCCTCTATCTGATGATCGTCGAGGACCGCAGCTACTTCTTCACCGATACCACCGTCAACATCGAGCCGGATGCCGACACCCTCGCCGACATCGCCATCCTTGGCGCGGATTTCGCCCGCACGCTCGACATCGAGCCGCACGTGGCCATGCTCTCCTTCTCCAACTTCGGCAGCACGCCGCACCCCCTTTCGCACAAGGTGCGCGACGCCGCCGCGCTGGTGCGCGAACGCCGCCCGGACCTGGTGGTCGATGGCGAGATGCAGGCGGACACGGCCCTGGTCGACGCCATCGTCAACGAACGCTTCCCCTTCAGCGACGTGCGCGACGCCAACGTGATGGTCTTCCCGGACCTCGGCTCGGCCAACATCGCCTACAAACTGTTGCATCGCATGGCCGGCGTGGAGGCCATCGGCCCCGTCCTGCTGGGCATGGGCGAGCCGGTGCAGGTGCTGCAGGCCAGCGACGACGTCGACGACATCGTGGCCATGACCGCCGCAGCCGTCATGGACGCCCAGGCGCGCCAGGCCGCGCGCAACTGAGGAACCTGGTGTGATCGAACTGCCCTTTCTCGACCAGCTGGACCCGCAACTGCGCAACGTCGTCCTGCGCGTCCTGCTGGCCGCAGCGGCGCTGCTCGTCGTCTGGCTGCTGCGCCGTCTGCTCACCTGGCTCGTGCTGCGGCCCCTGGCCCGTATCCTGGAACGGCGCCAGTCGGACCTGGATGACATCGTCCTCGGCATCATCGAGAATCCGGTGCGCCTGCTGGTGATCGCGCCGGGACTGCTCATCGTCGGCGTTCTGCTGCCAGGTGACGACAGCACCGTGCAGTTCTTCACCCAACTGGCGCGCAGCTTCGTCATCTTCGCGCTCTTCGCCGCGCTCTACAACAGCATCGGCATCATCGTCGAATCCTCGCCGCGTCTGCACAACGTAACCGGCATCACACTCGACGAGCAGTTGCTGCCCTTCCTGCGCACCGCCCTGCGCGTCCTCGTCCTTGCCCTGGCGCTCGTCACCCTGCTGCAGGAGTGGCACTACGACGTTAACGGCCTGCTGGCCGGCATCGGCCTCGGCGGCCTGGCCATCTCACTGGCCGCCCAGGATACCGTGGCCAACCTCTTCTCCTTCGCCACCATCATCAGCGACAAACCCCTGCGCGAGGGCGAGTTCATCCGCACGCCGAGCGTGACCGGTATCGTCGAGGAGGTCGGCGCGCGCGCCGTGCGCATCCGCCAACTGGACCAGGCGCTGGTCACCGTGCCCAACACCATGCTGACCGGCGCGCCGGTCGTCAACTTTTCGCGCATGGAAAAACGCCGTCTCGACGTCACCGTCGGCGTCACCTACGATTCGACCAGCGGCGACCTGCGCGCCCTCGTCGACCGGCTGCGCGCCATGCTGAAGGCGCGCGACAAGGTGGACCCCGAGACCGTGAACGTCTTCTTTTCCGGCTTCGGCGACAGCTCGCTCAACATCCTGATCCGCTGCAACGTGACGGAGCCCGCCTGGGGGGACTTCATGGAAGAGCAGCACAAAATCCTGCTGACGATCATGGACATCATCGAGGACCTGGGGCTCAGCGTCGCCTTCCCCAGCCGCACGCTCTACATCGAGTCCTTCCCCAACGCGCCGACGCCGCCGTCGGGCGACGAGCCCGCCGCGACCTGAAAGCGCAGCCCGTGGAGGCGCTGACAATCTCGCAAGGGCTGGCGCAGGCACAGCGCGCCCAGGCCGCCCTGCTGTACATGGAAGCCTTTCGCCCGCTGCTGCAGCCCATCCTGGGCGACGGTTCGCGCTGTCTCAATTTACTGGAGCGCTCACTGAACCCCGACTACGCCTTCGTCGCTGACCGCGGCGGGCAACTGGCCGGACTCGCCGGTTTCCAGGACGGGGCCGGCAGTCTGCTGGACATCAATCTGCGTACGATGATCCAGAGCTATGGCCTTGCGGGCGGCGGCCTGCGCTACCTCGGCATGGGTCTGTTGTTGTCGCGTGAGCGGCAACCCGGCAGCCTGCTGATGGACGGCATCGCCGTGGCGCCCGGGCAACGCGGCCAGGGCATCGGCACGCAACTGCTGGAAGCAGTCTGTCGCCATGCCCGCAACAAGGGTTACAGCGACCTGCGTCTTGATGTGCTTGACAACAATCCGCGCGCCCGCGCCCTCTACGAACGCCAGGGCTTCGTGGCCCTGCAGGAGCGATCGTATCCCGTTCTGCAGCGCTTCTTCGGCTTAAGCAGGGTGACGGAGATGCGTCGCACTGTCTGAACAGGCGTGGTTTCAACCATGCCGTTCCAGCCAGTCGCTGTAGCCGCCGGCGTGGCTGGTCAGCGTGCCGTCGCGCAGCTCCACGATGCGGTCCACCGTGCGCTCGAGGAAATAACGGTCGTGCGAGATGGCGAGGATCGCACCCTCAAAGTCCGCCAGCGCCGTCTCCAGCACCTCGGCGGTGGGAATGTCGAGATTGTTGGTCGGCTCGTCCAGCAGCAGCAGATTGGGGCGCTCCAGCACCAGCGTCGCCAGTTGCAGGCGGCTGCGTTCGCCGCCGCTGAGCGCGGCCACCGGCAGACGCAACTGCTCATAGTGAAACTGATACTTCAGCAGGAAGGCGACCGCGTCGTTTTCGGACATCGGGCGAATGTCGCGCACGCGTTCCAGCGGCGAACGCTCCAGCCAGGCGCCGAGCGTCTCGTGGTCCTGGGCGTAGTAGCCGGGCTGCGTGCCCGGGCCGACTCGGATCTGGCCGTCGAGCGGCGTCTCCTCACCCAGCACCAGACGAAACAGGACGGACTTGCCGGCGCCGTTGGGGCCGATCAACCCGACGCGCTCGCCGTGCCGCACCAACAACTCCAGATCGACAAAGAGCAACTCTTCGTCGTAGCCCATCGCCAGGCCCGTGATCTCCAGCGCCTTCGTGCTGCCGCGCCAGCCGCTGAATTCCGCATTCATCTGTCGCCGCTCGACGACCTTTTCGATGATCTCGCCCTTTTCTTCCATGCGCTCCAGCATGCGCCGCCGATGGCGCGCCTTGCGTTTGTGGCGCGGGTCCTCGGTGATGTGGGCCCAGTGCTCAAAGCGTTTGATGGCTTCTTCAATCTGACGGATGCGTTTCTGCTGCGCCGTATACTGCTGCTGCTGCCGCAGGCGCGCCAGTTCGCGCTCCGTCGCATACCAGCTGTAGTTGCCGGGCCAGATCGTCAGCGCCCCCGCATCCAGTTCAACGATCTCCGTGACCACCTCGTCCAGCAGCCAGCGGTCGTGCGAGACGATGATGACACTGCCTTCGTAGTTGCGGATGAAGTCCTCAAGGCGACGGCGCGCGACCAGATCGAGGTGGTTGTCCGGTTCGTCCAGCAGCAAAACGTCCGGCCGGGCGACGGCCAGGCGTGTCAGGGCCACCAGCTTTTTCTGTCCGCCGCTGAGCGTCTCGCAGGGACGCTGGTAATCGGCCTCGTCGAGACCCAGATGCGCCAGCAGGGAGCGCACGCGACCCTGATGCTGCGCGCCGCCCAGGCGCTCGTATTCGGCCAGGGCGCGTTCCTGCTGCGCCAGGGCATGCGTCAGCCGGCGCTCGCTGTTGTAGACCGCCGGCTCGCCCAGCCGCGCTTCCAGTTGCGCCAGGCGCGTCTCGACGGCCGCCAGCGCCGGCGGCAACGCCATGGCGCACTCCAGCAGGCTGCGGCCCGCGGGCAATTCAACCTGCTGCGGCAGGTAAGCCACGCGCGTCCCCGGCAGACGCTGCACCGTCCCGCTGTCAGGTTGCTGGTCGCCCTTGATGATGCGCAGCAGACTGGACTTGCCGGCGCCATTGGGGCCGATCAGGCCGCTGCGGGCGCGGCTGTCAATGCCCCAGGAGAGCTCCGCGAAGATCTCGCGGGCGGCGTAGGACAGGTTGACGCGGTCGAGGGTGATGCACTGCATCGTTGCTTTCCACGGGTGTATTCAGATTGTCGGGTAGCGTCGTTCCGTAGCGCCGACCGGTTCCTCAGGCGCGCTCGACGAGTTCCAGTTCATCACGCCCGCCAGGTTCGGCCGCCGGCACCCAGACGCCGCAGGGACCGCCATGTTCGCTGACGCCCATTTCCAGTTCCTCGCCGTCGAAGGTCAGCAGCGGCTGGTAGAACTTCGCCACCTTCTCCGCCTCGCCGACGATGTAATGCGCGATCATGGCGCGGCGGAAGCGGTCTTCGGTCCTGTTGGGCCAGCTGCCATGAATCACCTGGCCGTTGAAGAAAAGCACGTCGCCCGGCTGCATGGGCAGGCTGCGCATTTCCATCCAGTCGGCCAGTTCGACAGTCGTGCCGCTGAAGAACTTGCGCCGGTCCGCGTCGATGATGCAGAGCTTTTCCAGGCCCTGGCTATGCGGCACGATCTTCATACAGCCGTTGTCCTCGTCGCTGGCGTCCACCGCCATCCAGGCCGCCAGACAGGTGCCCGGCCGCACCTCCAGCGAGCGCTGGTCCTGATGCAGCGACTGGCCGCGGGCGCCGGGCGGCTTGAAGTAAAACATGGTCTGGGCGGCCAGCGGCTCGCGCCCCAGCAGGGCCGTCGTCCAGGCGCGCAGGCGCCCGTCCAGCAGCCAGTCGCGACTGAGGTCATCGCAACGGTGCGGGTGGATCATGCGCGGATAGCGGTAGAGCGGGTCGTGCTCGTCCGTGATGCCGTCGTCGTGGAAGCCGACCTTGCGCGCGTGCAGTCGCATGAAATGCGCCTTGATGGTTTCCACTTCCTCCCGCGGGAAAAGGGACGGCACAACCACGTAGCCCTCGTCTTCGAAGCGCTCCAGCAGTTTTTGGTCAATCACGATTCTGCACCTTCCCTCTAGTAGCGGCCCTTGTAGAGCCAGCGCATCAGACTGAGATCGAAGGACGGGCCGCCCATTGCGGCTGACGTGGCCATGATTTCGGCGCGATGGATGAGGCCGTGGTTGGCGATGTGCAGCAGGATGTGCCACACGCGGTTGTCGATGCGCTCGCCCGCCACCGAAATGTACGGCGCCGGCGCCGCCAGACCCGCCTCATCCAGCCCGTCGGCGAATGCGCGCACTTCCGCCTCCACCTCGGCGAAACGCGCGCCCAGGGCTGCCCGGTCCGGGAAGTCCGCGGCGGCATGGGGCGTTGCGGCGGCGGCGGCGCGGGCGCGCGCCAGCCATGTCCGTTCCCCGTTCAGCACGTGCAGCAGACAGTCGCGAATGCTGCCATGCGCATACTTCGAATCGTGCAGGTACTGCGCCTCATCCAGTTGCAGCACACAGTCCTGCCAGACCTTGTGCTGCTCACCATAATGATAGTCAAGCAGGGTTCGAACGATATCGAGAGTCATGGTCTTCCTTGTCCGGGGCTGGCTGCGCAGTCTAGCGCAGGTGCGCCAGTGCGCGCCAGTCAGGCTCTGGCGCCCTCACCCAAACGATTTTCCGCTCAGTTGCGAGAGCCCTTCCCGCCGAGTCGCAGGAGCCCTTCCCTCAGGGAAAGGCGGAGACCAAATTTGCTTTGAACAGTTCGGGAACAAGCCTCCCCTTGCCGGAAAGTAGTCCGCACAATGCTGGAGAACAGGGTCCAGCCACTGTCGGCCAGGGAAAGCCCCTCTCCCTGAGGGAAGGGCTCCCGCGACTCAGCGGGACAGGGGTTGGGGTGAGGGCCCCCACCATCGCTCCGCTCGCTCCACAGGCGGGACAGGGACCCGCCCTCCGGCCAACCGCAGCTGCCACCCGCACGCCGCCCGCGCCAGCCCTGCGGGATGCTTCGGGCATGCGCCTTTGCTATAGTGGACTGCATCAGGGACAGGAGCGACCGTGCGCGTACTCATCACCGGCTCGAGCGGCCAGATCGGCAGCAACCTCGGCCTGCATCTGCTGCAGCAGGGCCACGAGGTTTTCGGCGTCGACGTCCGCCCCAACACCTGGACGACGCGCATCCCCACCCTGCTGCAGGACCTGGGCGAGCGGACCGCCCGCTTCAACGGTGGCGTCGGCGGCCAGGACTGGCCGGAAGCGCTGGACCTGGTGGTCCACCTCGCCGCCCACGCCAAGGTACACGAACTGGTCGAAAACCCGCTGCGCTCGCTGGACAACATCACCATCACCTTCAACGTGCTCGAGTTCTGCCGGCAGAACCACCTGCCCATCGTCTTCAGCAGTTCGCGCGAAATCTATGGCGACATCCACCGCTACATCACCGACGAGGCGCATGCCGACTTCTACTACATGGAAAGCCCCTACGCCGCCAGCAAGCTCTCGGGCGAGGCGCTGATCTACTCTTTCGCCCAGTGCTACGACCTGCCCTACCTCGTCTTTCGCTTCAGCAACGTCTACGGGCGCTTCGACAACGACCTCGAACGCATGGAGCGCGTCATCCCGCTCTTCATCCGCGAGATCGGCGCCGGCCGGCCGGTGACGGTCTACGGGCAGGAAAAGGTGCTGGACTTCACCTACGTGGACGATTGCATCCTGGGCGTCAGCGCCGGCATTGAGCGCCTGCTCGGCGGCGCCTTGCGGGACCAGACCATCAACCTGGCCTGCGGCGAGGGCCACCGCCTGCTGGACATGGTGCGCTTCATCGGCGAGGCGCTGGGAACCGGGCCCGAACTGCGCATTGAGCCCAGTCGCACGGGCGAGATCACGCATTACGTGGCCAACATCGACAAGGCGCGTGAACTGCTGGACTACGCGCCGCAGACCTCGCTGCGCGAAGGCATCCACCGGGCCGTCGCCTGGTCCCGGGAATGGGCCGATGCGCAAGGCTGATCCTGCAAGGGCGCATTTCCGTCCAAAAAATTAATACTATAATCTTCGACTGCCATTCCGGTGCAGACAGTCCGTCTGCGCCGGCTTTTTTTTTGGAGCAAGAGAAGCAATATCATGCGAATTCGTTTGACTGGCCCTCGACTGGTATTGTTTCTGGTTACCCTGCTGCTTGCAATGCCGGCCGCGCCGGTCTCGGCACAGACCCCCTGCGACAGCCATGACGGTCGCCTGGCCGACCTGCACAGCCGCGAGCAGCTGAAAGCCTTTGTCCACTGCGCCGCCGCCCACGTCGAGAGCGTCGGCTGGGAGCAGGCCGCCCAGGACTTCGCAAGTGACGACTGGCTCGACGGCCCGCTTTACCTCTTCGCCAGCACGCTGGACGGGACGACCCTCTTCAGCCCCGGCACCGATGCCAATCCGGGTGACAGCCTGTAGGAACTGCAGGATTCGGACGGCGTCGCCCTGGTGCAGGAACAGGCCCGCATCGCGCGCGACTTCGGCGGCGGCTACGTCTATTACCACATCGAAAACATCGGCAGCGGCAGCGAAGAGCCCAAGGTTTCTTACGTCCTGCAACTGGACTATCAGGGTGAAGTGGCCTACATCGGCGCCGGTCTGCACCCGCAGGACACCCACGGCATCTGCCCGCCGGAAACAGTGCGCGCCTCCCTGGTTGGCAACGAGCGCGAACTCGAACACTTCGTGCGCTGCGCAGAACATCACCTGCGGCAGCAGGGCCTGCAGGCGCTCCACGACTTCAACCAGGGCGAACGCTGGATCAATGGCTCGACCTACATCTTCCTGATCGATTTCGAAACGCTCTTCATGGTGGCCAGCGGCGGGCAAGCGCATCTCCTCGGCACCTGCCGTACGGCGGACAAATACGCGGAAGGAAGGGTAAAGGCCGTGCCGGAAATGCAACGGGTCCTCGAAAGCCATGATGAAGGCTACGTCTACTACCGATTCCGCAACCCGGCTACGGACGAGGAAGGACGCAAGGTCGCTTTTGTGCGACGCATCTTGCTTGACGGACACGCTTACATCCTCGGTTCCGGCCTCTACATCCAGGATACGGGGGCGTAGTGACGCTTTCCGCTCCCGCGTCAGGTCGGTCATTGGCCCGGCGCGGGAGCGAGCCCTTGCCATGCATCAAGTCCGGTCGCACGGGCGATATCACGCATGACGTAGCCAACATCGACAATGCCCGTGAATTGCTGGCTTACGCGCCGCAGACCTCGCTGCGTGAGGGCATCCAGCGGGCCGTCGCCTGGTCACAGGCGTGGACCGCCGAACAGGACTTAAGCGTCATGGTCCAACTGTTATCAGCAGAGTTTCTTCATGCTATATTAATCGTGTACGACCCCGGGGCAGGTCAGCAGCCTGTGCCCGGTTTTTTGCCCGCAAGGGGAAGGGATGGCCCATCATGCGGATTCGATTGACTGGCCCTGGACTGATTTTGCTGCTGGTTGCCCTGCTGCTTGCAATGTCGGCCGCGCCGGTTTCGGCGCAGACCCCCTGCGACAGCCATCACGGTCGCCTGGCCGACCTGCACAGCCGCGAGCAGCTGAAAGCCTTTGTCCACTGCGCCGCCGACCACGTTGAGAGCGTCGGCTGGGAGCAGGCCGCCCAGGACTTCGCAAGTGACGACTGGCTGGATGGCCCACTTTACCTCTTCGCCAGCACGCTGGAAGGGATATCCCTCTTCAGCCCCGGCACGGATGCCGAGCCCGGTGACAGCCTGTGGGAACTGCGCGATTCGGACGGCGTCGCCGTGGTGCAGGAACAGGCCCGCATCGCGCGCGACTTCGGTGGCGGTTACGTCTTTTACCGCCTTGAAAACATCTTCACCGGCCAGGAAGAACCCAAGGTGTCCTACGTCCTGCGCGTGGACCACCAGGGAGGACCGGTCTTCATCGGCGCCGGCCTGCACCCACAGGACACGCACGGCACCTGCTCGCCGGACAAGGTGCGCGCCTCCCTCGTCTACAACGAACGGGACGTCGAGACCTTTGTCAAATGCGCCGCCCATCACCTGCAGCAGAACGGCCTGCGAGCCCTGCACGACTTCAACAACGACCCACGCTGGATCTCCGGCCCCGGCTACCTCTTTTTCTACGATCTGGATAGCGCCTTCGCCGTGCTCAACGCCGGCCAGCCGCACCTGGTCGGCACGGACCGCAGTGGCTCCACCGACCCGGATGGTGTGAAGATCACACAGGAAATACAGCGGATCCTGCGCAACCACGATGACGGCTACGTCTATTACCGCTTCCGCAACCCGGCCACCGACGAAGAAGGGCGCAAGACCACCTACGCACGCCGCGTCCTCCTTGACGGCCACGAATACCTGCTCGCCGCCGGCCTCTACGTGCCCTCCCTTGAGTGCAGCGCCTTGCCAATGGCGCACGACATCAACACCCGCGAGGAACTGCAACTCTACGTGCGCTGCGGCGTCGAACTCTTCGAGGAACGCGGCGAACTGGCCTTCGACCTCTTCCGCCATCACCCGCAATGGGTCGGCGGCTCCTCCTACCTCTTCGTCTCCGGCTCGGACTGCCGCAACATCTTCTACCCGCTTGATTACCTCTACGATGAGTCCCAGACCTGCGCGCTGGTAGACTCCGCCGGCAACCTGGTGAACCAGGACATCCTCGACATGGCGACCAGCGAGGCGGGCGAGGGCTGGGTCGACTACGTCTGGCTGAACCCGGCCAGCGATTCGCTCGAGACCAAGAGTTCCTACATCATTGGCTCGACGCTCGACGGGGAGCACATCTCGTTCGGCGCCGGCCTCTACGAACCAGAACTGCAGTAGCGCATACGCCGGACCGCTCCCGCGTCACGGAAGCTTCTTCCACGCGCGGGGGCCGTCCAGGTCGCCCACGGACAGGAGAGACAGATGCGACATCACCTGGCGGGCCAGGGACTGCCCATCGTTGCAATTTCACTGGTCTTGTTGTTGTTTACCACGCCGCTTGCGGCGCAGACAGCCTGTGACAGCCACGCCGGCCGTCTGGCCGACCTGCATAGCCGCGAGCAGTTGAAGGCCTTCGTACACTGCGCCGCCGCGCATATCGAGGCGGTCGGCTGGGAACAGGCGGAGGCGGACTTCGCCGGCAATGAATGGCGCGATGGTCCGCTGGCGCTCTTCGCCGCGAAGGCGGATGGCCAGCATCTCTTTGCCTTTGACGTGGACATAGCTCCTGGCACAGACCTGTGGGATTGGCGCGATTCGGAGGGTACGCCGATCGTGCAGCAACAGGCCCGCATCGCGCGTGACTTCGGCGGCGGCTTCGTGTATTACCGCATCGAAAACATCGCAAGCGGACTGGAAGAACCCAAGGAGTCCTACGTCCTGTTGCAGGACTACAAGGGGGAAGCGGCCTTCATCGGCGCCGGTTTCTTCCCGCAGGACAGCCACGCCACCTGCTCGCCGGCTACCACGCGCGCCTCTCTGGTCTACAGCGAGCGCGACGTCGAGGCTTTCGTGACCTGCGCCGCGCACCATTTGCAACAAAAGGGCCTGCAGGCCCTGCACGATTTCAACACGGACCCGCGCTGGAACGCCGGCCCCACCTATCTCATTGTGCTGGACCTGGAGAGCCTCGTCGGCGTGCTTGCCGCCGGGCAACCGCACCTGGTTGGCGTGGATGGCAATGCATTGGCCGATTCCGACGGCGTGCCATTCGCACAGGAGAAGCAGCGCATCCTGGCCAGCCATGACGACGGCTACGTCTATTACCGTCTGAGAAACCCGGCCACCGGCCAGGAAGAGCCCAAAAGTACCTACGTGCGCCGGATACTGGTCGACGGCCACGCCTACATTCTCGGGGCCGGCCTTTACATACCCGACGCAGCATGCCGCAATCTGCCGCTGGCGCGCGACCTCGACACCCGCGACGGTTTGCAGCAATTCGTGCGCTGCGCCGCGCAACTGCTTGAGGAACGCGGCGAACTGGCCTTCGACCTCTTCCTCAACCATCCGCAATGGATCGGCGGCGCGGCCTACATCTTCGTGCTGGATGAACTCTGCAGTCAGCTGGTCTACCCTCTCGACTACGAACGCCAGCAGAGCGATGAACCGCGCTGCGACCTCAGGGACGCCGGGGGCAAGCTGTTGAACCAGGACATCCTCGATACGGCCCGCAGCGAGGCCGGCGAGGGCTGGGTACGCTATCTGTGGCTGAACCCGGCCAACGAGCAGGTTGAGGGCAAGAACAGCTATGTGGTCGGTGGCATGCTTGATGGCGAGCACATTTCCATCGGCGCCGGGCTCTATGAATCGCAGATGCAACCCCAGGGTTGATTCGCTGCTGTCGCCCAACGCATGACAGCGACGGGTGCCGGGCGACGAACCGGCAGGGAGGGTCTCATCGCTTACGGAAATGCCAGACAGTTCCTGTTCATTGCGGCGTTGCTCCTGCTGCTGACGCTGCTGGCCGCGCCCGTCGCGGCGCAGACGCCCTGCGACAGCCATGCGGGTCGCCTCGCCGACCTGCACAGCCGCGAGCAACTGAAGCGATTCGTGCAATGCACCGCTGCACACGTCGCGACGGTCGGCTGGGAGCAGGCTGCGCAGGACTTTGAGACCAGCGACTGGCGCGACGGACCCGTCTATATCTTCGCCGGTACCGCAGCAGGCAAGATCATCCTCGTGGCCGGCGCCGACGTCGAGCCCGGCACAGATGCGCTGGACAGGGTCGATGCAGACGGCGCCCACGTCTCCCACCAGCATCTGCGCGTATCGCGGGATTTTGGCGCCGGTTACGTCTACTACCGTTTCAACAACCCCGTCACTGGTGAGACAGAGCCCAAAGTGACCTGGATCACGCCTGTCGAACATGAGGGTGAAGCGGCCTACATTGGCGCCGGTTACTACCCGACGGATACGCACGCCACCTGCTTACCGGACCTGGCGCGCGCCTCCCTCGTTTATACGGAACGTGACGTCGAGCGTTTTGTCACCTGCGCCGAACACCATCTGCGGCAGCATGGCCTGCAGGCTATTCACGACTTCAACACGGACCCGCGCTGGAACGCCGGCCGCACCTACCTTTTCCTGTTCGACCTGCAGTCCCTGCGCATGCTGGCCAACCCCGGCCAGCCTCATCTGGTCGGCACCATCCGCAATGCCGCTGCCTATGCGGCAGGCCGGGTCCAGGGCGCGCCCGAAACGCAGCGGATCCTCGGCAGCCACGACGATGGCTACGTCTACTACACCTTCCGCAACCCCGCCACAGAAGAGGAAGGGCGCAAGATTGCCTATTTCCGCCGCTTCCTGCTTGAAGGCCGTTTCTACCATATTGGTTCCGGCTTATATGTCCCCGCCGACGAATGCCGCGATCTGCCGCTGGCGCGCGACCTGGACACCCGCGACCAGTTGCAGCAATTCGTGCGCTGCGCCGCACAACTGGTCGAGGAACGCGGCGCACCGGCCTTCGACCGCTTCCTCAACCACCCGCAGTGGATCGGCGGCGCCACCTACCTCTTCGTGCTGGACCAGAACTGCCGTTACCTTGCCACGCCCAATCCGGTCGGCGCGCAGACTGGCGCGTGCGACTTCGAGGATGCGGAGGGTACGCCCGTGGACCAGGAGATTCGCGCCAGGGTGACCAGTGAAGATGGCGAGGGCTGGCTCCGCTACGTGCTGCAGAACCCGCTCAGCGGCGAGGTCGAGGGCAAGGAGAGCTACGTGGTCGGCGTGATGCTCAACGGCGAGTTGATATCCGTCGCCGCCGGTCTCTATGAATCGCAAATGCAATCGTAGATTCGTTTCGCAGCTGTCACCGCTGCATCAGCCGTGACAGCGCTGAGTGCCGGTCTACGGACTGGCAGGGAGGGCCCCATGGCTTACGGAAATTCCAGACAGTTCCTGTTCATTGCGGCGCTGGCACTGTTGCTGACGCTGCTGGCAACGCCCGTCGCGGCGCAGACGCCCTGCGACAGCCATGGAGGTCGCCTCGCGGACCTGCACACGCGCGAGCAACTGAAACAATTCGTCAGTTGCGCCGCCGAACACATCGAGACGGTCGGCTGGGAGCAGGCTGCGCAGGACTTCGAGACCGGCGCCTGGTGGGAGCACCCCGTCTACATCTTCGCCACCAAGGCGGACGGCAGCGCCCTGCTCAGCCCGGGTTCGGATATCAGCCCCGGCGACAACCTGTGGGACTGGCAGGACCCGGACGGCGTCTACCCCTCCCGCGAGCAGGTGCGCGTCACCCGCGACTTCGGCGGCGGTTACGTCTACCTGCGTTTCATCAATCCGGACACCGGTCGGGAAGACCCGATGGAGACTTACGTCCAGCTGATTGACTATCAGGGCGAACCGGCCTATCTCGGCGCTTCGATCTCTCCGCAGGACACGCACGGCACCTGCGCGCCGGAGGTGGTGCGCGCCTCACTGGTCTACAACGAGCGCGACGTCGAACGCTTCGTGGCCTGCGCCGCCCACCACTTGCAGCAACACGGCCTGCAGGCGCTGCACGACTTCGCCAGCGACCCGCGCTGGATCTCCGGCCCCACCTACCTCTTCGTCGGTGACCTCCAAACCCTGATGCAGATCAGCAACCCCGGCCAGCCTCATCTCGTCGGCACCAGCGCTGCCGATCTGATCGACGTTGATGGCGTCCGCATCGGCCTGGAAATCCAGCGTGTCCTGGCCAGCCACGATGACGGCTACGTCTATTACACCTTCCGCAACCCCGCCACCGACGAGACAAGCCACAAGGCCTCTTATGTTCGCCGCGTGCTGCTGGACGGCCGCGCCTACGCTCTCGGCACGGGCCTTTACATCCCGTCGGCGGCGTGTCGCGCCCTGCCGCTGGCGCGCGACATCGACACGCGCGATGAACTGGAGCAATACGTGCGCTGCGCCAGGGACCTGGTCGACGAGCGCGGTGAACTGGCCTGGGACCTCTTCCTCCATCACCCGCAGTGGATCGGCGGCCCGGCCTACATCTTCGTGCTGGATGAACTCTGCCGCCAGCTGGTCTACCCGCTCGACTACGAACGCCAGCAGAGCGATGAACCGCGTTGCGACTTCATAGACGCCGAGGGCAACCTGCCAAACCAGGATATCCTCGATGCGGCGCGCAGCGAGGCCGGCGAGGGCTGGGTGCGCTACCTGTGGCTTAACCAGGCCAGTGACGAGGTGGAGATCAAGCACTCCTTCGTCGTTGGCGACACGCTTGCCGGCGAGCACATTTCCATCGGCGCCGGCCTCTACGAATCGGAAATGCAGCAGGACGGTTAATCACGACCGCGCCCGGCAGGGCCTCTGCCGGGCGCGGTCAGAAACGCATTTGCCACGTAGCTACGCCTGCGGTTTGCGCGCCGTGATGCGCGCGGTGAAGAGCGGCGGCATGCCCGGCTGAATCGGGATGATCCCGTCGGCATTGCGCATGTCGGGCACCTCAATCTCCACGAAGCCGGCTTCACGCATCAGGCTGGTGTAGTCCGCCAGCGGAATGGCGCCGGTCACGCACTCCGACCACTTCCCGCGGTCCGCCATCAGTGCCGGCGAGAACTCGCCAACACGGACAATATCGCTCAGCGCCAGGCGGCCGCCGGGCTTCAGCACACGAAAGGCCTCGCGAAACACGGGGGCCTTGTCCGGCGTCAGGTTGATGACGCAGTTGGAAAGGATGACGTCGACCGATTCGGACTCCAGCGGCAAGGCCTCGATAAATCCCTCGCGAAACTCGACATGAGTCAGGCCCATGCGCTCGCGCGCCGTTTCCGCGCGCTCCAGCATGGCGGGCGTCATGTCGACGCCGATGACGCGCCCCGTCGGCCCCACGGCGCGCGCCGCCAGAAAACAGTCGATACCGGCGCCGCTGCCCAGGTCCAGCACGGTCTCGCCCGGCTGCAGGTCGGCATTCTCCAGTGGATTGCCGCAGCCCAGCGACAACTCCCTCACCTCGACCGGCAGATCCGTCAGCGTGAACTCGTCATAGAGCCCCGGCGAACAGCAACTGTCGCCCGACTGCGCCAGCGCGCCGTAGCGTTCGCGCACGAGCCCATGGATGTTCTCGTTCATGTCAGTTCCCTTTCCTCATCGTTGGCCCGGACCGGCGCCAAATCGTAATCCGGCGCGTAGACGCGCAGCAGTTCGCCGCAACAGGTGGTCAGCCGCGCCTGGTTGAGCGTGTAGTGCCGATGCCGTCCGCGCTGCCGGACCCGCACCAGGCCGGCACCCTCCAGCAGACCCAAGTGATGGCTGACAGTCGGCTGCCGCACCTGGCCCTCCAGCGCCAGCACCAGCGCGTTGACCGTCAGCCAGCGGCAGCAAAGCTGGCGCAGAATCTCCTGGCGCGTGCCGTCGGCGAGGGCCTTCGCAAATTGCAGCGACTCATCATTCATGACCTCATTATATTGATGGGCATCAATATGTCAAGCGTCCGCGGCGGCGGCGGCGCGTTGTACAATGAATCGGCCGCGCGTCACAGATTCGCAAGATGCGCATGGTACAAGAGAGCAGCAAACAGTAGCTAAACCTGACGGATTCCCTCTCCCTGAGGGAAGGGCTCCCGCGACTGAGCGGGAAAAGGGGCTGGGGGTGAGGGCCTGGTGAATCCGAAAACGTCCGGAAACCTGGGTAAATGGAAAAGCTGGGCCGTCGTCGCCCTGCTGCTGCTGGCCGCCTGCAGCGCCAGCGAGCAACCCTACAGCGATGCCGGCGTGGGCTATCCGGCGGACTACGCCACCAGCTTCGCGCACTACGCCACGGTGGACCGCGGCGACGGCACCATCCGCGATCTCTACATCAGCCCGCGCGCGCTGCAGGGCCTGCGCAACACGGGCCGTCTGCCGCACGACAGCGTGCTGGTCATCGAACTGTGGCAGGCCGCCCTCGACGCGCAGGGCGAGCCGCTGCTGGATTCGGCCGGCCACCTGCGCAAGGGCGAGATGCAGGACACGCTGCACGTCGCCCACAAGCGCATGGACTGGGATGAGGCGGACTTCTCCAGCGCCGCCCGCGCCGGCAACTGGAACTTCGGCTCCTTCGACCGCCAGGACGGCGCGACCATCGACGAGAACCTGACGGCCTGCTTCAACTGCCACCAGGCCAGTTCGCGCAACGACTTTCTCTACAGCGCGCGGGAACTGGCGCGCTTCGCCATGAGCGACACGACGCAGTACTTCTTCTGCGAGCTCGGCCGCCGCAGCCCCTGCCCATGACCCTTCAATCCACCCCGTCCAGCGCGAGGAAGCTGGCCGTGGAGGCCGGCAGACGCAACTGCAACACTTCCTGATACTCGTCCGAGTTGTAGAAGTCCTGCACCCTCTGCAATGAAGGGAATTCGATCAGCACGAGGCGGCTGACCGGGCTCTCGCCCTCCAGCGTGACCACCTCGCCGCCGCGCACCAGAAAACGACCGCCGTATTTCTCGATGAGGGCCGGCGTCCGCGCCGTGTACTTGCGATACTGCTCCATGTCGTGTACCTCGACCTGGGCGAGCAAATAGGCGGCCATCGTCAGTCTCCCTCACAGTTGGATGTCAACACGCGCGCAGTATACCCCGCGCCCGGCAGCGCCTGATCGGGGCAACTCCCGTCAGAGTTAGCAAATGCTAATCGGGAGCGACACTGCCGGGGGTTATACTGACGGCAACGAACATGACACAGAGACCTTGCATCCCGTGAACCCTTCACCCCTGCGGCGTCTGCTGCTGGCGCTGCTGCCCCTGCTGCTGGTCGGCTTCGGTTTTTCGCTGGGCAGCGTGTTGCTGCCGGGTCAGGCGGCGCCCGTTCTGCAGGAGCTTGCGCCGCTGCCCACACCCGACTTCGACGCGCTGGAGATCAGCGCCGACGAGAGCCAGATCGCACGTCTCTACAACGAGGTCAGTCCCTCGGTCGTCTCCATCAACGTGGCCGTGCTGCAGCGCGGTCGTGTCGGCACCGCTTCCGGCTCCGGCTTTGTCATCAGCGACCAGGGCCACATCGTCACCAATTACCACGTCATCCAGAACGCGATGCGCGATGGCATCGAGGTCAATTTCCTGGATGGCACCATCCTGCGCGCCCAAATCGCCGGCGAAGACCCCGGTTCCGACCTGGCCGTGCTGCAGGTTTCGCTGCCGCCGCAACAGCTGCGCCCCCTGACCCTGGCCGATTCCGATCGCCTCGTCATCGGCCAGACGGCGCTGGCCATCGGCAGCCCCTTCGGTCAGCGCTGGACCCTGACCCAGGGCATCATCAGCGCGCTGGACCGCACCATCCAGGGCCTGAGCAACTTCTCCATCGGTTCGGTTATCCAGACCGACGCGGCCATCAACCAGGGCAACAGCGGCGGCCCGCTCTTTAACCTGCAGGGCGAGGTCATCGGCGTGAACGCGCAGATCGTGACCGAGTCGCGCTTCAACCCCGCCAATTCCGGCGTCGGTTTCGCCATCCCCGCCAACCTCGTGCGCCGCGTCACGGAAGCCCTGATCCGTGACGGCGAAGTCCGCTACAGCTTTTTGGGCATCACGGCCCTCAGCGACGAAGGACGCCCCATCACGCTCAACCAGATGGAGACCCTCAATCTGCCCAACAACCTGCGCGGTGTGATGGTCGCCACCGTGTCACCCGGCGGTCCGGCCGAGCGCGCCGGGCTGCGAAACATGGGCCGCACGGTAACGGTGCGCGGCGAACGGGTGCCAACCTCGGCCGACATCATCACCGCCATCAACGGCGTCCCGGTCCATGACATGAGCACGCTGGTCTCGTGGATGGCCATTAACACGCGACCTGGCGACGAGGTCACGCTCTCCATCTGGCGCGATGGCGCGCCCGTGTCAATGCCCGTGACCTTGAGCCAGCGCCCCTGAGCCCTGGTCCCACAGCCTTTCGAAGGATCGCCCGCGCAGCAGCATGACGTCCGCCAGGATGGAGTGGGTGCCGCAGAGCAGGATGGTCCCGTCTCGCCCGGCTCCCTCCTCCGCCCGGGCCAGCGCCTCCTCCAGTGGCGGCACGTGGACGGCCTTCGCGCCCTGCGCCCGCGCCAAAGCCAGCAATTCATCAGCCGGTGGAAAACGCAGGATGGGGTTGCGCCCTGTCTCGCAGAAGATGAGGCCGTCGCTGGCGGGCGCCAGCGCCTCGATCACGCCTGCGTAGTCCTTGTCGTCCGGCACCGCCAGTATGACCTGCAGCGGCCGCGCGAGCGCTTCCCCCGGCGCTTCAAGCGCGTACAGCGCCGACTGGCGGTAGACTGCGCCATCTACGTAAAGCGCGGGCGAGTCCTGCAGCTTTTCCAGGCGCCCGGGCCAGCGCAGGGTCGCCAGGCGCGCGGCCATGGCGGCGGGGTTCTCTTTGACGCCCAGGCGCGCGCTGACCTGTCGCGCGGCGCGCAGCGCCAGGGTCGCGTTGGCGGCCTGGTGACGCCCGCGCAGGGGCAGGTCGAAATCGCCGAAAGGCGCCAGGCGCAGGCGCTGCCCCTGCGCCCTGCGGGAAAGCGGCTGCGCCAGTTGGGCGGGCGTCAGGACATCCATGCTCGCGTCCTGCCGCCGCGCTTCCCGCTCCAGTTCGGTCAGGACCGGGGCGGACTGCGGCAGGCTGATCACCTGACTGCCCGCTTTGATGATGCCGGCCTTGTGCCAGGCGATGCGCGCCAGCCCCGGCCCCAGCCAGAAATCATGCTCGCGCACCACGGGCGTCACCAGCGACAGGGCGTTGGGCGCCAGCGCCACGTCATCAAAACGCCCGCCGCGCCCCACCTCCAGCACCGCCGCCGCCACGCCCTGCTCGTCGAACCAGCGCAGGGCCAGCGCCAGAAACAGCCCGGTGGGGCTGAAGTACTGACGTGGCCCCAGGCGCGCCCCAATGCGCTCCGTCGCCGGTTTCAGCCAGGCGAGGATACGCAGGAAATCTTCCGACGGGATGGCCTGGCCGTCCACCCGAACCCGCTCGCGCCAGGAGACGAGGTGCGGGCTGGTCAGCATGCCGACGCGGCGACCGGGCGCCTGCAACAGACGCGCCGTCATGGCCGTCGTCGAGCCCTTGCCCTTGCTGCCGGTGACGACAAGGTACTCGCGGGCGACGGCAGGCAGGCCCAGGGTGCGCAGCAGTTCCCGCGTGGGCGCCGGGTCACGTCCCCTGTCGTCCGGCAGGCGCGGCTGACCGCGCAGTTTGCGCAGGGAGCGGAAGACCCAGGTGACAGCCTCCGCCTCGCTCGCGAAGGCGCTCATGAGGGCGGCTCCGCTAGCGGTTGCGTAAAGGCGCGGGACGTCGCAGGGCGAAAAACCAGATGAGGGCGCCCACAGCCAGCATGGCGACCATGACCAGCAGCGCGCCGAACAGTGAGAAGACAACGCGGGGCAGCAACTGCGTCAGATTGTTTGCTCCCCGCGTCGGCGCGGCGGCGGTTGCCACGGCTTGCTGACGCGCACCGTAGTCGACCAGCAGGGGCGCGCCGCCGTCCTCAATGCGCCGCGTGAAAATGACTCCCCCGCCGGTCTGGCGCAGGGTGTCGCTCACCAGCAGGGTGTATTCGCCTGATTGCAAGAACTGGAAACAGATCACACCCTGCGCCGCCAGCGGCGAATTGTCCAACTGGCCGCTGGCGACCACCAGACCATCCGCGTCGCGCAATTCGGCGCTGACTCCCGCCGTCAGCGGCGGCTCGCCCGGGTCGAGGTTCCCGTTGCCGTTGCGGTCCTCAAAGGAACGCAGGCAAAACTGCCCGCCACCATTTTGCGCCTGCAGCGACGACAGGGCTGTCAGCAACAGCAACCCCGCAAACAGGGGAAAGCACTGGGAAAGGGGACGAAGACGCACGTCAACGACGCCGCAGCGACAGCGTCAGGGCGCCTCCGGCGATCAGGACCAGCCCTGCCAGGCCGAAGGCGATGTAACCCAGGTTGGCAAGCAGCACATCCAGCGCTGTGCCCGTACTGTCCCGCACGATATCGTCGCTGAAGACGTGCACCTCGTCCGGCGCCGGCGCCACAGGCGGCTGCAGGCCCGCAGCCGCGCCGACCGCGACATCCAGACGCGCGCCGGAGGGCAGGCTCAACTGCAATTGCCCCGGCGCCGTGAGCCCGTAGCCCTCGGGCGCGATGATTTCCAGCAGCCAGGCGCCGCCCTCCAGGTCCTCAAAACAACTTGCCTCTTCGCCTGTGGCCATGCGGGCCGGGTCACCGGCGCCGATCAGTTGCAGCAGACCGCTGGCCAGCGCCCTCTCGTCCGGCTCGCGCAGGCGGTTGCGGTTGACGTCGTCGAACAGGGTCACGCAGACGCTGGCGCGCATGGCCAGCGGGTCCATGGCGGGCAGCGCCGCAACGGAGACCGGCGCGGGCGCGAGGTCCGCGGCGGCGTTGGCTGTAACGGCCCGGCGTGAGCCCTGCGCCGCGCCGTCGTCGACGCGTTCCGGTGCGGGCTCGGGGGCCGTCTCTGCCGGCGCCTCGTCCACCGCGGCGGCGCTCTCGTCCGGCGCGCTGCTGCCGCCCGCACGGCGCACGGTGATACGCTGGCCAACACTGATAATGCGCGGGTTGGTGATATCGGGGTTGAGCGCCAGCAACTCGGGACGCGTCAGATCGTAGGCGACGGCGATGCTGTCGATGGTGTTGCCGGGCCGCACGACGTGCACGATGGAGCCATCATCTTCCGCACGCTGCGGCGCCACAAAGGGCACCTGGGGCGGCACCGTGGGTGCCGGCGCGGCCACCTCGGCGCCGGCTACCGCGCCACCCGGGCCGCCACCGACCAGCGAAACGTTGTCCCAATAGGTCTTGTTGAGTTCGGCGACGTTGGCCTGGGTTGAATACAGGAAAAGCGTCGCGGTCGGGCCGGTGGTGGTCGCGTTGACGGTGACCTCCAGCCACTGGTCATGCGGCTGCGACCAGTTCGACCAGACGACGTCGGCGTCGTTGGGGTTGTTGCCGCCATTGGGGTCAATGCCGATACGGGTCTGCGAGCCGGATTCGATGGCCGAACCGCAGTTGCCGCTGCCGCCATGGTTGCAGGCCCGGACATGCGACCAGGCGCTGGCAGTCACGTTGCTGTTCGCCGCCACAGCGATTTGCTGATAGACGGCGACGGTGCAGGTGACGTAGCCGCAATCGATCGCCAGGGCGCGGCTGCCCTCCTGCGGATTGGGACCAGGGCCGGGATGCGGCTGAATATCCACCTTGTCGGCGCGGTTGGTATAGTCCTCGAAATTGCCGCTGTGAGGATGCAGCCAGACATTCCAGCCGGCCGGCACAACAATGCGTTTCTCGCCCCCGCGGATGCTGATATATTCGCCCTGCATGCCGGGGTTCCGCAACAATTCTCCCTGCGGCAACACAGGAGCAACAGGGTTGACAATCGCTGCATCGCTTGCGCTCCATTCCGGGGGGGCGGGGGGCGGCGCCTGCGCTCCGCCCGACCCTGGAGTGAGTATAATACAGGCAGGGCGGCGCGGCAATGCAGTGTCGCCCTGCCCGCCACTCATCACAACTGGCGTTTCAGACGATGAACATTCTGCACCTTACCCCCTATTATGCCCCGGCCTGGGCCTACGGCGGCGTACCGCGCGCGGTGGAGGGCCTGGCGCGCGCGCTGCAGCGCCGCGGCCACGGCGTCACCGTGCTGACAAGCGATGCCCTCGCCGCCGGCCGGCGCCACCCCGGCCCCGCCGACGACCTGTGCGACGGCGTTCGCGTGTTGCGCGTCGCCAACGCGCTGCCCTGGCTGCGCGACCGTTTCAATCTCTCCACGACGCTGCCTATGGGAACGCTGGCGCGCGACCTTTTGCCGGCGATGGACGTCGTCCACTGCCACGAACTGCGCACCCTGGAGAATCTGCTGGTGACGCCGCGGGCGCAGGCGGCCGGCCTGCCGCTGCTGCTCTCACCCCACGGCACGCTCAGCCATGACACCGGGCGCGGCCGTTTCAAGGCGCTCTGGGACCGCGCCGCAGGGCCGGGCCTGGCGCAGCGCTTCAGCCACGTCATCGCCCTGACGGAGGCCGAAGTTGCCGATCTGCGCGCACTCTGGAGCGGCGACACGCCGACCAGCGTCATTCCCAACGGCATCGACCCGGAAGAATTCGCCGACCTGGGCGACGGCGCCTCCTTTCGTGAGACCTGGCAAACGGGCGCCGGCCCACTGTGTCTGTTCATGGGGCGTCTGCACCAACGCAAGGGTTTGCAGGCGCTGGTCGAGGCCTTCCGCATGACACAGCGGCCGGACGCCAGGCTGGTCATCGCCGGGCCTGACGAGGGCATGCGCGCCCGTCTCGAGCCCCTGCAGGATGGACGACTGCTGTTCACCGGCCTGCTGACCGGGCAGGAACGTCTGGACGCCCTGGCCGCGGCGGCGCTGCTGGCGCTTCCCGCCCGCGGTGAAGGCCTGCCCATGGCGGCGCTGGAAGCCATGGGCGCCGGCCTGCCGCTGATTCTGGCGCCGGGCTGCAACCTGCCACAGGCGGTGACCCGCGGCGCGGCGCTGGAAGTGCTGCCACAGCCTGCCCCCCTTGCACAGGCGCTTGAGCGTCTGCTGGCAGACCCCTCGCTGCGGGCAGAGATGGGGCGCCAGGGGCGCGTCCTGGTCAACGAGTACTTCACCTGGGAGCACATCGCCCAACGCTGTGAGTCTGTTTACCGCTCGCTGCTGTCCGGGTAACGGCAGCCTGTGTTATAGTTCATTCACTCGCATGGGAAGCTGCGGGTGCCACCATGGCCGATAGCGACGAACTCGAATATTACGACGACGACGACATCCGCGACCAGATCCCCGATGACGATGACGGGCAGAACGAAGGGGAACGGGACCGGCCAGGGCCGCCGACACCGGTAAGGCCGCTGCAGACCTCGTCACGTCAGCCCGCCGCCCGTCCGCCGGCGCGGCCGCCTCGTTCTGCGCCGCGCCGGCCGTCGCCCGCAGCCGACGCGCAGTCAGCGGCCGGCCGGCAGCGAGAATCGTCGCGGGCGCCCGCCAAATCGTCCCCGCCGCCACAACAGTGGCCGCCGGAGTCTTCGTCCGCCGAGCCGGAGTATCGGCCCCGCATTGTGCACAGTCGACCGGGTGAACCCTTGCGCGACGTCTCTGCTCCACCGCAAACCGGGCCAGACAGCGGCGAGGAACAGCCAGGCCCTCTTGTGCGGCTGCTGCGTCGGACGCGGCGACAGGGTCCGGGCCCCACGTTGGCCCTGCAGGCCCTGCGCGCCCGTTTGCCGGACATCGGCCCGCCCGGGGTCCTGGGCGATCTGGCGCAACGGGCGCGCGGCGTACGGCGTCTGCCCCTGCCCGGCCGCCGTGAACAGGAGCCGGCGCGCAGGGCCGGCGCCGCGCGCAAGCGACGCCGCAGCGACAGCAAGGCGCCCCGGCTTGGCGGCAGCGGCCTGACGCTGGACAACAAGCTGGACATCCTCGGCGTGCTGCTGGTGCTGGCCTCGCTGGCGCTCTTCCTCAGCAGCCTCTCCACCATCCGCGGCCAGTTGACCCAGGTCGTCAACACCTTCTTCGCCAATTTCTTCGGCTGGGGCGCGCTGGCCGTGCCGCTGCTGCTCTTCGCCGTCGGCGCCTGGCTGATCGTGCGTCACTTTGGCAGCGAGGCCCCCGTCGTCAACCCCCTGCGCGTGGCCGGCGGGGCCCTGTTTTTCGTCGGTCTGTTGCTCTTTTTCCAGTTTGTGGACAGCTTCAATCCGGGCTACTCCAGCATCGACCTCTCCGACCCCGTGCGTCTGCGCCTGCAACTTGAACTCTCGTGGAACGCGGGCCGCGGCGGCGGCTTTGCCGGCGCGGAACTCTATTACCTGCTGGTGACCGGCATCGGCGAGGTCGGCATGCTCGTCAGCACGACGGGCCTGCTGCTGATCGGCGCCATGTTCGGCCTGAAGGTTTCGGTGGCGGACCTTGCGGCCCTGACCAGCCGCGGCTGGCAGCGGCTGGACCAGGTCCGCCAGCGGCGCGCGCAGCAGCGGGAGGCGCGCCGACAGGCGGCCCAGGCCCTGAGTCTTCAGGCAGAGACGCATGACGGGCCGCGCTCAATCCCGATTACGATGGGCGGACGCACCGTAAAGACCACGGTGGGCCAGCAGCAAGCGGATACGCCCGTCCGGTCGGGACTGCGCGCCCTGTCACCGCGGCTGCGCGCCGGGATAGAGGCGGCCCTGAACGCGCGCAGGCGTGCCAACGAGCCCGCAGCACCTGCCGACAGACCGGCCCCGGCAACACCACCTGCCGACAGGGAGAGCATGGCGCCGCCACAGGAAGACCTGCCGACGCCCGCGCCGGCGTCGCCCTACGCGGCGCCCCCGGCGCCAATACCGGCCGGGTCCGGGCCGCCCGTCCATGAAGGCCTCCCCGCTGCGCCCTCCGGGACTCCGCCAACGGAACTCGTCACAGCGCCAACTGCTGCAGTTGAGGAGGAAACGCCGGCGCAGGTCCTTCCGCCAGCGGCGACGCAGCAACCCGCCGCCGCGGAGGTCACGCCGTCACCGGACGTGGCGGAAACGCCGCCCGCGCGCATCCCGCCCTCGCCAACTTCCATGCGCCCCACGCTGGCCGCCGCGCCGCGCCGCAAGCAACGCGACTGGCAACTGCCAGACCTGAGCAGCCTGCTCAACGTCGGCTCGGAATCCGACCTGGACCGCGAGATTCTGCTGGGGCGCGCGCGCACCATTGAAGAGACGCTGCAGAGCTTCGGCTCGCCTGGCCGCGTCGTGGAGGTCAACACCGGTCCGGTCATCACCCAGTTTGGCGTCGAGCCGGACTATCTGCTGACGCGCGCCGGCAAGAAGACCCGCGTCAAGGTCGGCGCCATCGCCCAACTCGACAAGGACCTGCAGCTTGCGCTGGGCGCAAAGACGATCCGTATTGAGGCGCCGGTGCCGGGCAAGGGCTACGTCGGCATCGAGGTGCCCAACGCGCAGGCCGCCGTCGTCAGCCTGCGCGACGTGATGGAATCCCAACAGTTCCGCGAGCTCAGGGAAAAGGCCGCGCTGGCCATCGGCCTCGGCCAGAGCGTGGACGGTACCCCCGTCGCGGCGGACCTGGCCAGCATGCCGCATTTGCTCATCGCCGGCACCACCGGCTCCGGCAAGTCCGTGCTGGTCAACGCCATCATCGTCAGTCTGCTGGTCAACAACAGCCCCGACAGGGTGCGCTTCATCATGGTCGACCCCAAGCGGGTGGAACTGACCAGCTACAACGGCGTGCCGCACCTGGTGGCGCCGGTGGTCGTCGACCTCGAACGTACCCTCGGCGTGCTCAAGTGGGTCACGCGCGAAATGGACGAGCGCTACCGCCGTTTCAGCGAGGCCGGCGCGCGCAACATCGAGGACTACAATCGCCACCTCAACGGCGAGCTGGAGCGCATGCCCTACATCGTGGTCGTCATCGACGAACTGGCGGACCTGATGATGCTGGCGCCGGACGAGACCGAGCGGGTCATCACGCGCATCGCGGCCCTCGCGCGCGCCACCGGCATCCACCTCGTCATCGCCACCCAGCGCCCCTCGGTGGATGTCGTCACCGGCCTCATCAAGGCCAACTTCCCGGCCCGCATCGCATTTGCCGTGGCCGGCGGCGTGGACAGCCGCGTCATCCTCGACCAGCCGGGCGCCGAGCGTCTGCTGGGCAAGGGCGACATGCTCTATCTCAGCGGCAGCGCGCCGGCCGCGGCCCGTCTGCAGGGCGTGCTGGTCTCGCCGGAAGAGGTCGACAACGTCACGCGCTACTGGAAGCGTCAGGCGCTGGATGAGCCCGCCGCGACAATGCTGCCGGACGAGGCGGAAGGCGACGACGAAGCGCCGTCCGCAACGCCCCTGACGGACATGCCGCCCCTGCCGGCGCCATCCGAAGAAGCCGAAACGAAAGCGGCCGCGCAACAGGCCCACCTCGCCTTCCCGGATTTCAGCGCCTGGGAGGAAGAAAAGGGCATCGAACTGCACGAACGCGTCAGCGACGAGCGCGACGAACTCTACGAGCAGGCGGTGGAGATGGTGCGCCGCCTGAACAAGGCCTCGGTCTCGCTGCTGCAGCGGCGCATGCGCATCGGCTACACGCGCGCCGCGCGCCTGATCGACATGATGGAGGACGAGGGCGTCATCGGCCCGGCCCAGGACGGCAGCAAGCCGCGCGAGGTCTTGCCGGAGTGAGATGAAACCGCGTTTTCTTCCCTGTCATGTTAGACTGACTTCAGGCAGCGCGAAGACGGAACAGCAAGCATGAGCCACGACGCAGACAAGCTCGCCACACTCCGCCTGTTTGGCGAAGTGCAAACCCCGGTTTCGCATGAAATCACTCCCGGCGAGCCGGCTACCAAAGAAGATCCAGTCCTCGCCTGTGAAGACAATCTGGGCTTCATGCGGGCTCTCCCTGACGAATTGTTCAAGTTGATTGTCACCTCCCCGCCCTACAATCTGGGCAAGGAATACGAGACGCGCAGCCCGCTGGATGACTACCTGGCGGCTCAGGAACAAGTCATTCGTGCGTGTGTCCGTCTGCTGCACCCCCAGGGGTCGCTCTGCTGGCAAGTCGGCAACTACGTGAGCGAGGGGGAGATTGTTCCCCTCGACACAGTCCTGTATCCCCTGTTTCGGAAGGAGGGGCTGCGCCTGCGGAATCGCATTGTCTGGCATTTCGGACATGGCCTGCATTCTTCCAAACGCCTTTCCGGCCGCTACGAAACGATCAACTGGTGGACCAAGGGCGATGACTACACCTGGAACCTGGACCCCATTCGCGTCCCGTCCAAATACCCCGACAAGCGTCACTTCAAGGGGCCGAAAGTCGGTCAGCTCTCCGGGAATCCGAAGGGCAAGAATCCGAGCGATGTCTGGGAGTTCCCGAACGTCAAGAACAATCACGTGGATAAGACGATTCACCCCTGCCAGTTCCCGGTTGAACTGGTGGAGCGTCTGGTGCTGTCCATGACCGACGAGGGCGATGCGGTGTTCGACCCCTACATGGGGGTTGGCTCGTCCATGATCGCGGCGATGATGCATCGCCGCAATGGTTATGGCTGCGACATCGTCCGCTAATTCGTGGAAATTGCGCGCGACAGGGTGCAACAGTTTCGCGCCGGAACCCTGCGCACAAGGCCGATGGGCAAGCCAGTCTATGACCCTGCGAAACCAAACGGCGGTCATTGATGCAAATCTGGGCGCGCTATTCTCACCTGAACGGTGAGGAGTACCTGCTGGTCCATCGCAAACATTTGTGGCAGGAAGTTCAGGAAGTCATCGCGGGCGTCGATGCGGCTGCCTGCCGTACAAAAAGGTCAAAAGAGAAAACCAGGGCCGGGCGACTGCTGTATTCTCCAATTGACATGAATCGTGCCTTCAGTGACGGACTCAAGGCGCGTGGCTGGAGCGAACGCCGCAGAAATTTTTGGCTTTCGGCTGACGACAAACTCATGCGCAACATATACGGTCTGCCTGAGGATCAGCAGAAGAGGGCGATCGAGGAATCCGGTCAGACGCCGATCATGTCATACAACCAGACGGACTTTGTAAAAGAGCGGGTTGCCGTTGAGGTCCAGTTCGGCAAGTACGCCTTCGTCGCCCATGACCTGTTCGTCAAACATCTCAGCTTCTACGTCTCTGATGTCATTGACGTAGGGATTGAAATCCTGCCGATGAAGGAACTGGAGCAGGAGATGTCTTCCGGCGTCCCCTACTACGAACGGGATTTGCTCAACGTGCTGCGGCAGGGCCGGGGAGTCCCGGCTGTCCCGCTGGTCCTGGTTGGGATAGCACCCTGATCAAACCGAAGTCGCCGCAACCTTGCCAGCGCCTCTTCGTCGCGCTGGAGCTGCCGGGGCCGCTGCGGCAGCGCCTCGCAGGCCTGCCGCTGGACCTGCCCGGCCTGCGCCGCGTGCCGGCGCAGCAACTGCACGTGACACTCTGCTTCATCGGTGAAAGCAATCAACTGGAAACCATCGGCAGGGCGCTGTCGCAGATTGAGGCAATGCCCGTGACGCTGGCGCTGCAGGGCAGCGGCCGCTGGTCAGGCGTACTGTGGGCAGGTCTGCGCCGCAACGTGGCGCTGGACGACCTGCATCGGCGCGTGACGCAGGCCGTGGTCTGTTGCGGCCTTGAGCCGGACCGGCGGCCCTTCCACCCGCACGTCACGCTGGGTCGTTTCCGCGCGCAACGACCGCCGCAGCGCCTCAACACCTGGCTGCAGACCCACCGCTCGCTGCGTTCGGCGCCCGTCACTGTGGACGAGTTCTGCCTCTACGCCAGCGAGCTCACACCCGCCGGCGCCCGCTACACTGTCCTGCAGCGCTACCCCCTGAGCGCGAAGGGGGAGGCATGAGCGCACTCATTCTGCTGCTGACCGGCCTGTTCCTCTACGCCCGCTTCCTGGAGCCGCGCTGGCTACAGGTGAAACGCGTCCCCATGTATATGCCCCAACTGCCCGAATCCTTCGAGGGCCTGCGCCTCGTGCAGATCAGCGACCTGCATCTGGGCGGCTGGCTGAAACCGGCGCGTCTGCAGGCCTGGCTGGCGCGCGTCAATGCCCTGCAGCCCGACCTGGTGCTCGTCAGCGGCGATTTCATCGAGGAAACGGCGCGGCAGGAGCCCGAAGAACTGCTCACCGTTCTGCGCGCGCTACAGGCGCCGGTCATCGCCGTGCCCGGCAACCACGACCACCGCCGGGGCGTCGAGCGGGTCTGCCAGGCGCTGACGGACAATGGCATCCGCGTTCTGCGCAACGAGGTGTACACACTGCAACGCGGCGAGGCGCAACTGCACGTCGCCGGCCTCGGTGACCAGGCCTGGGGCGACGACGACCTCGACGACCTGCTGGAGCGGCTGCCGCCCGAAGGCCCGGCCATCCTGCTGGCGCACGAGCCGGACGTCGCCGACCTGGCCGGCCCGACCGAACGCTTCACGCTGCAACTCTCCGGCCACACGCATGGCGGTCAGGTGCGCCCGCCCCTGCTGGAGCGGCCGCTGGTCCTGCCCGCCTGGGGCCAGCACTACACGGCTGGTCTGGCGCGCGCCGGCAGTATGCCCGTCTACACCAACCGCGGCCTCGGCATAATCCGCCCCTGGTTCCGCTTCAACTGCCGTCCGGAGATCACGCTGCTGGAGTTGCAGCCCTGCTCTCCCGCGACCTGAGAAATCAGGTCGCGGCCAGCAATGTCCCGAAATCCGCCTCACGGGCCTGGGCAGCCGCCAGTTGCTGTTGCTGCAACTTGCAGACCAGCGCCGTAAGATCCCTCGCCACGGGGTCGAGATCGACGTCGTTGGCGCTGCGTACCTTCTCGATCCAGACCTGGCGAATGGCCGAGGCGCCGTGCAGCGCGCCGGCGATGGCGCCGGCCTTGCTGGCGATCGAGTCGTTGTCGCGGCCGTAGTTGGTACCGCCGCAGATGCTGGCCGCGAAGTCGCCCTTCGCGACGACCAGGAAGGCCAGCGCGAGCGGCACCTCCTCGATGCTGTGCTCGCGGCTGGACGTGTTGTCGTTGTTACCTTTGCCGCGGTCGCCCAGGATATCCGGCGCGCCATCCCATGGGCGCATGGCGTCGCGCAGCGGGCCGATGGCTTCGGGCCAGTCGTCGTAACCGCGCGCGCACTCGACCACCGCCTCGATGGCCTTGCGCGTGCCATCCTTCGCCAGTGACAGCACCACGTCGATGATGCTGTCGACGCTGGCGCCGGGGCGGAAGGCCTCGGCCACGGCAGTCGCCTGCACCGCGGCGGCCTCCAGACCATAGCTGTGCTGGTGCGCGCTGAGGACGTCGACGGCCTCGTTGTAGGCGCTGACCGGATCGCCGGCGTTGACGATGCCGATCGGCGCCGCGTACATGGCCGCACCGCAGTTGACCATGTTGCCGGCGCCAGCCAGACGCGGATCGGCGTTGGCCAGGCCGTTGCGAATGTAGAGCCACTTCTCGGGGTAGAAGAGCCGCTCCACGATCGGCATCTCGCGCTCGAGGTCGGGAATCCAGCGCGGCTCCAATATCAGCGGCACGATGCGGCGCGCGAAGCTGTGGGCGTCCAGATGGCCGCCTTCGTCGACGTAGGCCTGGCTCAGGGCCTGCACCATGTGGCTGTCGTCCGTGTAGCGCCCTTCCGTCCGGTAACGGCGTCTGGGGCTTTCGTCGAGGGTCGGGACGAAGTCCGTGATCTGGCCGTAGAGTTCGCGAATCCTTTCGGGCGTGTAACCTTCGGCCGGCGCGCCGAGGGCGTCGCCGATCGCGCCACCGTAGAGGCAGCCCCGCACCTTGTCGTGCAGAACGCTGTTTTCGAAGCGGTCCATACCAATTCCTTTCGTGGCCTCAGGCAGACCTGTGTTATACTCGCGCGCGCCGCAATTGGCCATTTTTGATGGAGCAGAATAAATGGACAGCGAACTGAAAGAACTGCGCGTCTCCAATGACGCGATGACGGACGGGGACGAGTTGCAGCGGCGTCTGGCTGACGAAGGCTACCTTTTCTTCAGGGGCCTGCAGGACCCGGACAAGATGATGGAGCTGCGGCTCGACATCAACACGGCGCTGCAACAGGGCGGCTGGCTGCTGCCCGACACGGACCCGATGGACGGCATCGCCGACGTGGACCGCGTCTGCACCGAGGGCGACGAAGGCTACACCGACGTCTACCACAAGGTCTACGCCCTTGAGTCCTTCCACCGCTCCGCGCATTTGCCGGAGATCGTGGACATGATCGCGCGCATCGCCGGCAAGCCGGTGCTGCCGCATCCGCAGAAGATCGCGCGTCTGTGGTTCCCGCAATACACCGAGCACACCACGCCCACGCATCAGGACTACGTCCACTTCCAGGGCAGCTTCGATACCTGGACCGCCTGGGCGCCGGTCGGCGATTGCCCGGTCGAACTGGGCGGCCTGGCCGTGCTGCCGGGCTCGCACAAGGTCAACCGCGTGCTCGACCACCACTTCTCACTCGGCGCGGGCGGCCTGAACGTGGAGGTCGACCAGTTTGAGGGCGCCTGGCACACCATCGACTACGAACCCGGCGACACGCTCATCTTTGAAGCCCTGATGATCCACCGGGCCCTGCCCAACGTCACCGACAACCGCATGCGCATCTCGCTCGACAACCGTTACTTCGCCATCGGCAACCCGGTCAGCGAGGGCATGATGACGCCGCATCTGACCGAGCACGTGGACCCGCCCATCACCTGGGAAGACATCTACGCGGACTGGAAGAGCGACGATCTCAAGTACTACTGGGAGAATTACGAGTTCCCGATCCGGGCCGGCGACCCCAGCTTCAGCCAGCGCGGCTTTGAAGAGGCGCTGGAGATGGCGCGCAACGGCAACGAACACGCGCAACTGCATCTGCGCCGCGTCGTGCGCATGACGAAAGACGAGGCCCAGGCGCAACGCGCGCTGGAGGCCCTCGGCGAGGCCTGAGGCGGCCTGGCCTTCGCCCCAAACCCCTCTCCCTGACGGAGAGGGGTTTTGTTTGTGAAAGTGACTTCTTTTCCCGACAGCCTGCCGAAACTTGATCCCTCTCCTTTTCTCCGGAAGAAAAGGAGATCGGGGAAGCAGGTGGAATCACGCCAGGAGAGTTCCGACTGCGTATAGAATCAAACAGTCACACTGGCCCAGGAATTGCACACAACGGAGACTTCGAAATGGGAAGGGCAATTGCAGCAGTATCGATCATCATCGCCGTCTGCGGAGTCACGCTGTTTCTCGATAGTGTGGGAGCGCAGGAAGGCAGTGAAGGCGAGATGCAGGAAGCTCGCTGCATTGAGGAGAACTGGCCGTGGTCAGAGGAACCACCGGCGAGCATCGACGCACTCAGGGAAGGCGTGGCGACCATTGAGGAAGTGTGCCTGCCAGAGCCAGAAACAGAGGTCATGTATGCTCAGCGAGGCGCAAATGTCAGGGAAAAGCCCCGGCTGGACGCAGCGAGAATCGGGAGGCTGGCATGGGCCGATCCGGTGAATGCTGCCTGCGGGGTGGAAGGTGACGAGTGGAACGGAAGCACAGAGTGGTGCCAGGTCGATGACGGTTATGTTCACTCTGCCCTGCTGGGCGAGGACGAGCCAGTAGCGCAGCCAGCAGCAGCGCAGCCAGCAGCAGCACAGCCAGCAGCAGCACAGCCAGCAGGGATCCCCTGCCCTGGGCCCGGATGTGTAGCGGCATGCACCAGAACCGACCCCGGGCAGGAGTACTGTTCCGAAGGCGAAATGAAGCGCAGTCGGTACGATCCCTTTGGGGGAGGCGGCGAATGGGCAGCCAACGGCTGGGTTGGCAACACCTGGTATGAGTATTGGGTGAAGCGCCAACAGTAGAAAATGTGAAGCCCCGGCTGCACCGTTGGCCAGGGCTTCGCTCCAGGAAGTAGCAGGACGTGATCAGCATCCGGGATGTGCAAAAAGTGCCATGGACCAAAAGGGAGCACGTAGTCCCGTTTGAACCGGTCGGCAATCACCACGACCTGTTGAAAGCCCTGACTCAGGCCGTTGAAAGCGCCGAATTTTTGCTGCGTGACTTCAACGGCGGGACCATCCTGATGAGCAACCGGGGCAGTGAGATGGTCGCCATGGATCTCTTGCTTGGGGAGAAACCCAGAATTCCAGCAAGGGGCCGTCATTTCCCGAGCACATGCTACAAGAAACACTCCCCCTCTCCCTGAGGGAAGGGCTCCCGCGACTGAGCGGGAAAGGGGCCGGGGGTCAGGGCCGCATCACGTTCCACTTCCCGGCAAATGAGTCTTCCGGGAAACTGGAAGCGCGGTGAATTAGCTTCTCCTCACCACAGCAGGGACCAGTCCGGCTCGTCCTCGGGGTCGCCCAGCGGGCCGTACATGTTGCGCACCACACGGCGCTGGTTGTCGAACCAGTCAGAATACTCGCGGCAGGGCCGAAAGGAATCGTTGCGCAGGGCCAGCAAGGCCTCCAGCTGCGTCTCAAGCTCCGCCTGCACCCCGGCCGCTTCCGCCTGGCCCGCCAGATTGTTCATCTGCAGCGGGGCGCCGGCCAGCTCGTAGAGCTCGTCGTCGCCGGCCAGACGCCGCGCGAGGGAATGCGTCTTCGTGCGCACGCCGCGCCAGTCGTGGCCGTCCAGCAGCCAGTCGTGCGAGGCGCTGAAGTTCATCGTCAGCAGCGCCTCCTGCTCGAAGGCGCCCGGCAGCCCTCGCCAGGCGTCGGCCAGGTTGTAGCCTTCGACCGTGCGCGGCACGGGCAGGTTGCAGAGGCCGCAGAGCGTCGGGAAGATATCGACCGGCGCGGTCAGGGCGTCGCGGCGCAGGCCGCCCTCGAAGACGCCCGGCCAGCGCATCATCCAGGGCACGCGTATCGACTCCTCCCAGGGCTGTTTCTTCTCCCAGGCATGGCCGCCCTGCGAACCCATCTGCGTGCCATGGTCGGAGGTGAAGACCAGCAAGGTATCCTGCGCGCGGCCGCTGCGTTCGAGGTAGGCCATCAACTCGCCCACCATGTCGTCGACCGTCAGAATCATGGCGAGGTAGTCGCGCAGCGACTGCTGCAGCCTGTCCACCATCTCCGGCGGCACGTTGGCCGGCAGGGGCAATTCATCCGGCAGCCGCTGGTAGTACTGCTCGGGCGCGTAGCGGTAGGGCGTGTAGTGCGCCTGGTGCGGCGAGACGAAGAGGCAGAAACGCTCGTCGTCGGCGACGCCCTCCATGAACTCGATGGCGTAACGCGCGAGGGCGTCGGTCTCGTAGCCTTCCCAGCTTTCGTTGTGCCAGTCTTCGGTGTTGACCTTGCCGCCGAAGTAGTCGGTGTGGAAGTTGTAGCCGCGCCAGTGCTCGAAGCCCAGCCGGTCGCGGCCCTCGGGCACGTAGTCGCCGCCGTCGATCTCCGGGAAGGAGCCGCGGTGCAGATGCCACTTGCCGACCCAGCCCGTGCGCCAGCCGTTGCGCGCGAAGACGTCGCCGAGGCCGATTTCGTCGTGGCGCGTGTTTACGAAGTTCATGATGTGGCCGGTGGTCTGCGGGTGGCGACCGGTGGTCAGCATGGCGCGGTAGGGCGTGCAGACCGGCGCGGTGGCGATCATGTTGTCCAGCATCACGCTCTCGCCGGCCAGGCGCTGCAAATGCGGCATCTCGATCTGCGTCCCGCCCCAGGTCGGCAGCGAACTGGCGCGCACCTGGTCCGCCAGAATGAAGAGAATGTTGGGTCCCTGTGACATGCCACACCTTTCCTGCAATTGTCGAATGGCGTTTCTACTGTCCCTCGCGGCCCTTCAGTTCCGGCCAGACGCTGCGCATCTGCCAGACCTTCAAGGAACGCAGTTGTACCGGCCGACGGCGCGCAAAGAGCGAAATGCCGCGGCTGTCCTCCCGCTCCGGGTAGACCCGCAGGGTCAGGCATTGCCGGTCGTTGGCGAAGACCTCGATGATGCTGCGGTCGATGAAAATGCGTAAGTGCAGCGCCTCGCCATCCGCCAGAGTCAGCGGCCCGGTCTCCGGCGGGCGCGGATGCACGTCGGCCGCCAGCGAACTGCGTGCCGGGTCGATCTGCAGCCAGCCGGGGTTGGCGCGGCGACCGAACTGCCAGGGGTACCAGGAGACGCGCGTCTGCTCCGCCCCGTCCGGCGAGCGCAGCACGTTGAGGCCGAACTCCCGCGCGTCGCCGGGGTCGATCACGGCCTCGATTTCGATCGCCTGGCCGCCGATGCCTTCCAGCAGCAACTCTTCATTGGCCGGTATCTCCAGCGGCCCGCGCGTCTGTTCGTCAAAACGCAGCGCTTCCAGTTCAGGCACCGGCGCCATGCGCAGCGTGTTGTCATCCGCCAGCCAGTAATGCCTCGCCAGAGTCATCACGTCGTTCCAGTCGCGGTGCTCGCGCCCTTCCTTGACGTTGAAGATGCCGAGGTAGCGGCCCAGGTCGTCGATGGTGGCCGTGGGCGCGTGCAGGCTGCCGATGGTCCAGGGGCCGTAGTTCATGCGCCCGTGGGTTTCCGGCGTGAAGCGGTGCGTCGCCCGGTCATAGCGGCCGATGTAGTAGCGACCGGCGCGCTTGTGGCTGTAGAGCAGCAGCAGGTGACGGCCATTGCCGATCGGCCAGAAGTTGGGCACGGCCATGTCCTCGCCCGCTTCGGCCAGCACGTCGTCGGCCACCATCGGCCCCAGCCACTCCCACTGCGACAGGTCCTTCGAATGGAAGATATGGGCGACGCCGAGGCAGTCGACGCTGCGCGAGCCCTGCATATAGACACCGGAGAGCGCATAGTAGCCGTCTTCCTCTTTCCAGATGCAGGGATCGAAGATGAGGTACTCACCGTCGGGGCTGTAACTGTCGCCGACGTTGTCGGGGTCGGTCTCGCCGGGGATGACCGGGTTGTTCGGGTGACGTTCCCAGTTGAGCAGCAGCGGATCGCTGGCGAGGGCCAGTGCGTTGCCGGCGAAGGGGGCATGGTACATGGCGATCACCCGCTCGTCCTCGACCAGGGTCTGGCCGCTGAAACAGGCCGGTTCGATCCCTGCCGGATGCAGCGCGATCGGCAGGTCGCGCCAGTTCACCAGGTCGTCGCTGACCGCGTGGCCCCAACTGATGCCGCGATACTGCGGCTGAAAGCCGCCCGGCTCCAGCCCGGCCGGCTGGTACTGGTAGAAGAGATGGTAGCGCCCCTGCCACTGGCACAGACCGTTGGGGTCGTTCATGTACTTGCCGGGCGCCGACAGATGATAGAGCGGGCGCGCCGGGTCAGCCGCCAGACGCTCGCGCGCGATGGTATAGCCCCGCACCTCTTCATCCCGCTCCAGGGCCTTTAGTTGCGCTTCCAGTGTATGCGGGAACTGTCGCGCTCCGTCCATGGCTCTTTCCTCCCTGCCAAACGCCGCGCTCAGCGGCCCTCAAACTGTTTCAGTTCCGGCCAGACGCTGCGCATCTGCCAGGCGCTGAGCGAACGCAGCTGCGCCGCGCCGCCGCGCGCGAAGAGGCTCACGCCCGCGCTGTCCGCCCGCGAGGGGTAGGCCCGCAGCGTCAGGCACTGCCGCTCGTTGGCGAAGACCTCGATGATGCTGCGGTCGACGAAGATGCGCAGATGCAGCGCCTCGTCCGCCGCAAGCGCCAGCGGCCCCTGCTCCGGCGGGCGGCCATGCACGTCGTCGGCCAGCGAGGACTGCGAGCTGTCGATCTGCAGCCAGCCCGGGTTATTGTGGCGGTCCTGCAGCGACGCGTAAAAGGAGATGCGAGTCTGCTCCGCGCCGTCCGGCGAGCGCAACACCGTCAAGCCGAACTCGCGCGCCTCGCCCGGCTCGATAACGGCCTCAATCTCGATCGCCTGGCCGCTGACCTTCTCCAGCAGCTGCTCGCTGTTGGCCGCGATCTCCTGCGCCGGCAACTGCAGCTCATTGAAGCGCTGACCTTCCAGTTCAGGAACCGGCGCCATGCGCAGCGTGTTGTCATCCGCCAGCCAGTAGTGCCGCGGCAGCGACATGATGTCGTTCCAGTCGCGGGAATCGCGCGCTTCCTTGACGTTGAAGATGCCGAGGTAGCGGCCCGAGTCGTCGATGGTGGCCGAGGGCGCGTGCAGGCTGCCGAGGGTCCAGGGGCCGAAATTCATGCGCCCGTGCGTCTCGGGCGTGAAGCGATGCGTCTCCCGGTCATAACTGCCGATGTAATAGCGAAGAGCAGCAACATGTGTTTGTCGTCGCTGATCGGCCAGAAGTTGGGCACGGCCATGTCCTCGCCCGGCTCGGCCAGCACCTCGTCGGACACCATCGGCCCCAGCCACTGCCATTCCTTCAGGTCCGGCGAATGGAAGATGTGGACGACGCCCAGAGCATCGACGCTGCGCGTGTTGCCGCGCGAGCCCTGCGTGTAGGTGCCGGAGAGTGAATAGTAGCCGTCTTCCTCTTTCCAGATGCAGGGATCGAAGAGGAGGTAGTCCCCGTCGGGACCGTGACAGACGCCGACGTTGTCGGGGTCGGTGTGGCCGGGGATGGCGGGGTTGTAGGGCGGGCGTTCCCAGTTGAGCAGCAGCGGGTCGCTGGCGAGGGCCAGCGCGTTGCCGGCGAAGGGCGCGTGGTAGATGGCGATCACCCGGTCCTCATCGACCAGGGTCTGGCCGCTGTAGCAGCCGAGTTCGCCCCAGGCCGGACGCAGCGCGATCGGCAGGTCGCGCCAGTTGACCAGGTCTTCACTGACCGCGTGACCCCAGCTGATGCCGCGGTGTTGCCGCGGGGAGCCAAGCGGCTCCTGCCTGACCGGTTGGTACTGGTAGAAGAGATGGTAGCGCCCCTGCCACTGGCACAGGCCGTTGGGGTCGTTCATTTCCTTGCCGGGCGGCGAGAAGTGATAGAGCGGGCGCGCCGGGTCACCGGCCAGGCGCTGGCGCGCGGCGGTGTAGCCCTGCACTTCCCCGTTCCCCGCCAGGGCCTGTAACTGCCCTTCCAGCGTCAGGGGAAAATGCGCTTCAGGCGGCATCAGGGCCCTGCTCCCAGGTCGTTCATCGGGTTCAACGGCCCTCAAACGCTTTCAGCTCCGGCCAGACGCTGCGCATCTGCCAGGCGCTGAGCGAGCGCAATTGCGCCGCGCCGCCGCGCGCGAAGATACTCACGCCCGCGCTGTCCGCCCGGCGCGCAGGGTCAGGCACTGTTTGTCGTTGGCGAAGACCTCGATGATGCTGCGGTCGATGAAGATGCGTAAGTGCAGCGCCTCGTCCGCTGCGATGGCCAGCGGCCCCTGCTCCGGCGGCCGGCCATGCACGTCATCGGCCAGCGAGGACTGCGACGTGTCGATCTGCAGCCAGCCGGGGTTGGCGCGACGGTCCTGCAGCGACGCGTAGAAGGAGATTCGCGTTTGCTCCGCCCCGTCCGGCGAGCGCAACACCGTCAAACCGACCTCGCGCGCGTCACCCGGCTCGATGACGGCCTCGATCTCGATCGCCTGGCCGCTGACCTTCTCCAGCAGCTGCTCGCTGTTTGCCGCGATCTCCTGCGCCGGCACCTGCACGCCGTCGAAGCGCTGACCTTCCAGCTCGGGCACCGGCGCCATGCGCAGGGTGTTGTCATCCGCCAGCCAGTAATGGCGCGGCAGCGACATGATGTCGTTCCAGCCGCGCCGGTCGCGCCCCTCCTTGACGTTGAAGATGCCGAGGTAGCGGCCCGTGTCGTCGATGGTCCCCGAGGGCGCGTGCAGGCTGCCGATCCTGATGGGACCGTAGTTCATGCGCCCGTGCGTCTCCGGCGTGAAGCGGTGCGTCTGCTGGTCATAAGTACCGATGTAGTAGCGGCCGGCGCGTTTGTGGCTGAAGAGCAGCAACACAGAAGTTGGGCACGGCCATGTCCTCGCCCGGCTCGGCCAGCTGGTCATCGCTCACCAGCGGCCCGAGGTAGGTCCAGTCCCCCAGGTCCTTCGAGTGAAACAGATGGTCCACGCCCAGCGCATCGACGGTGCGCGTGCCGCCAAAATCGCCGTCCATGAAGGTGCCCGAGATGGCATAGTAGCCGTCGTCCTCTTTCCAGATGCAGGGGTCGAAGATGCGATACGCGCCATTGCCGCCCACCACGTCGACGCGACCGCCGCCAGGGCGTTCGCGCAGTTCGCCGGGAATGACCGGGTTGTCGGGGTGCATTTGCCAGTTGAGCAGCAGCGGGTCGGAGGCCGTGGCGATTCCGTTGCCGGCGTAGGTGCCGTGATACATGGCGATGACCCGGTCGTCCTCAACCAGGGTCTGGCCGCTGTAACAGTCGCGCTCGACGCCCGGATGCAGCGCGATCGGCAAATCGCGCCAGTTGACCAGGTCTTCACTGACCGCGTGGCCCCAGCACACGGGTTCACGCTCCCCGGGTTCGACGCTGCCGTGCGGCACGAACTGGTAGAAGAGATGGTAGAGCCCCTGCCACTGGCAGAGGCCGTTGGGGTCGTTCATCAGGTTGCAGGGCGGCGAGAGGTGGTAGAGCGGGCGCGCGGGGTCCGCCGCCAGCGCCTCGCGCGCGGCGGTATAACCCTGCACCTCCCCGTCGCTCTCCAGGGCCCTGAGTTGGTCTTCCAACGCAGTTGGATACTGTGCGCCAGGCGTCATAACCTGTCTCCTGTTTTTGGGAGCGCTGCGATCAGCGGCCCTCGAATTGTTTCAGTTCCGGCCAGACGCTGCGCATCTGCCAGGCGCTGAGCGAGCGCAACTGCGCCGCGCCCCCGCGCGCGAAGATACTTACGCCGCGCGCAGGGTCAGGCACTGTTTGTCGTTGGCGAAGACCTCGATGATGCTGCGGTCGATGAAGATGCGTAAGTGCAGCGGCTCGTCCGCCGCGATGGCCAGCGGCCCCTGCTCCGGCGGGCGGCCATGCACGTCATCGGCCAGCGAGGACTGCGACGTGTCGATCTGCAGCCAGCCCGGGTTGGCGCGGCGGCCATGCAGCGACGTGTAAAAGGAGATGTGCGTCTGCTCCGCGCCGTCCGGCGAGCGCAACACCGTCAGCCCGACCTCGCGCGCGTCACCCGGCTCGATGATCGCCTCGATCTCGATCGCCTGGCCGCTGACCTTCTCCAGCAGTTGCTCGCTGTTGGCCGCGATCTCCTGCGCCGGTACCTGCACGCCATCGAAGCGCTGGCCCTCCAGTTCGGGCACCGGCGCCATGCGCAGCGTGTTGTCATCCGCCAGCCAGTAGTGCCGCGGCAGCGACATGATGTCGTTCCAGCCGCGTAAATCGCGGCCTTCCTTGATGTTGAAGATGCCGAGGTAGCGGCCCGCGTCGTCGATAGTGGCGCTGGGCGCGTGCAGGCTGCCGACCGTCCAGGGGCCGTAGTTCATGCGCCCGTGCGTCTCGGGCGTAAAGCGGTGCGTCTCGTAATCGTAGCTGCCGATATAGTAGCGGCCGGCGCGCTTGTGGCTGAACAGAAGTTGGGCACGGCCATGTCCTCGCCCGGCTCGGCCAGCTGGTCATCGCTCACCAGCGGCCCGAGGTAGGTCCAGTTGCCGAGGTCCTCCGAATAAAACAAATGGTCCACGCCCAGGGCGTCGACGCTGCGCGTGCCGCCAAAGTCGCCGTCCATGTAGGTGCCGGAAAGCGAATAGTAACCGTCATCTTCCTTCCAGATGCAGGGGTCGAAGACGCGGTACTTGCCATTTTCCGCGACCACCTCGTCGCCGCCGCCGCCGCCGAGCCCCTGCGGGTCGCCCGGGATGACCGGGTTGTCCGGGTGCATTTGCCAGTTGATCAGCAGCGGATCGTCGGCCGTGGCGATGCCGTTGCCGGCGCGCGTGCCGTGGTAGATGGCGATCACGCGGTCGTCTTCAACGAGGGTCTGGCCGCTGAAGCAGTCGCGCTCGACGGCCGGGTAGAGCGCGATCGGCATGTCGCGCCAGTTGACCAGATCGTCACTGACGGCATGGCCCCAACAGACGCCCCCCTTGCGGTCCGGAGTCAGCAACTCGCCGCCCGGCAGGTACTGGAAGAAGAGATGGTAGCGCCCCTGCCACTGGCAGAGGCCGTTGGGGTCGTTCATGAAGTGAAGCGGCGGCGAGAAATGATAAAGCGGGCGCGCGGGATCATCCGCCAGCGCCTCGCGCCCGGCGATATAGCCCTGCACTTCCTCGTCGCTCTCCAGGGCCTTAAGTTGGGCTTCAAGGGTATCCGGGAATTGCCGCGGACCGGTCATCAAGTTTATCCTCTCATTGAGTCAAAATAAGGAAGCAGGACCGGAGTTTACCCAATCCTGCCCAGGGTTGTCGCGCAATGGACTGATTAAACAAAGAGGGCGGCGAAGAGCCCTTGCCCGCCCTCACCCCAAACCCTTTTTCCGTCCAGGAGGACGAGAAAAGGGCGCAGCAGACTCGTCCTGCCCTCAGAGATCCAGCGTCAACACCTCGCCGCCGGAAAGCGCCAGATGCAAGTGATCGCCCTGCGCCAGCAGCGCCAGGCCCGCCTGACCCGGGAAGTGTCGCAGCGTCTCCCAACTCGCGCCGCCGTCGCCGTCGCGCCCGAGCAGCAGGTACTCGTCCAGCGCCAGCGCCAGGCCCTGTGCCGTGTTGGCCATGGCATTGACGGCTTCGCCTTCCACCGGCAGGGAAACCGCCTCCCAGTTTTCGCCGCCGTCGCGCGTCACCAGCAGGCCGTGTGCCTCGCTGCCGGCGTAGAGCGTCTGGTCGGTCTCAAAGTCGGGCGAGAGTTGCAGGCTGATCACCGGCGCGAGGTCCATCGGGAAAGGCAACGCGCGCCAGGCGCGGCCGCCGTTGCGACTGCGGAAGATGCCACTCTCGGTGCCGGCGAAAGCCAGCGCCGGCGTGGCCCAGGCGAGGGCGTTGACGTTGAGGTCGATCAGGCCGAAGTTCCAACCGCGCCAGGTGCCGCCGCGGTCGGTGGAGGCGAAGATGCCGTCCTCGGCGCTGGCCGCCAGCAGCGCACCGTCATCCTCGTAGGCCGGCGAGAGCGCCATGGCCACCACCAGCGGCGGCGGATTGCTCAGGGCGGCGGTGAACCAGGTCCCGCCGCCGTCGCTGGAGCGCAGCACGCCGCCGTTGATGCCGGCGAAGACATCCCGCCCGCGCGCCACCAGCGAGGTGGTCGCGATCGTGCCTTCCTCGCCCAGTTGCGCGCTGGCGTATTCCCAGCTGGCGCCAGCATCAGGCGAGCGGTAAAGGCCACCGGCGCGCCCGGCAAAAAGCTTTCCGTCCGCGGCCGCGAGGGCGAAGGTCGTCATGGTTTCCAACGTGGTTTGCGCTGCATCCATCAGGTCGGTACTCCAATCATTTCCGGCTCGCGCAGATGTACCAGCACGTCGATGGTCAGCGCCAGCGCGGCGGTGGCGATGGCGTTGCGGGTGGAGCGTTTGACCACCGTGGCGCAGTCGAGGATGCCGGCGTCCTGCAGGTCCACCACCTTGCCGCCCAGCACGTCAAAGGCGGAACCGGGCGGGGCAAAGGACAGTTTGGCCATCACCTCGCTGGCGTCATAGCCCGCGTTCTCGTAGATCGTGCGCGTCGGCGTTTGCAGGGCATCCAGCAAAATGCCGATGGCCGCCCGTTCGTCGGCTTCCGTCGCCGTGGCCAGACGTTCTTCCAGCACCGGCCGCACGTTCAGCAGCGCCAGACCGCAACCGGGCAGCACGCCCTCGCGCAGCGCCATGCGCACCGACGCGGCCGCGCGTTCCGCCAGATTCTTGCGAATCTCGATCTCCGGTTCGGTGGAGCCACCGACAAACAGGGTGGCCGAGCCGCCCAGCAGCTTGCCGATGCGCGCCTCCAGCTGGTCGCGCTGGTCCTTGTCCTCCTCGACCCGGAACTGCTCCTCCAGGCGCATGATGTGCTGGCGCATTGCCCGCGGATTGCCGCGCGGCCCGTTCAGGCCAAACTGATGCGACGTGGCCCAGAAGCGCCGCGTACGGCCGAAGTGGGCCGGAGTCACCGACTCCATCGTGTGCCCCATCACCTTGAGCAAGGGGGTCGTGCCGGTGAGCACCGCAAGGTCCTCGATGGCGGCGTTGCGCAAGTCCGGGTTGGGGTCCGGGATTTTGAGGGCCAGCGCCTGGAAGCGGTCGGGCCGGTTGGCCGCATGCACCAGCGACAGGGCGGCCTCGTTCATGTTGCGCGCAAAAATTACCAGCGACTTGAGCTTCGCGTCCACGGCGCATTCGATCACCGGGAAGAGCTCGCGCGGGTCCTCAAGGCTGAAATCACAGATGAAAATGTTCGTGTCGAGTAACTCGATCCTTTTGACGACCTGCTCGTTGACCAGCACGCGCGAAAGCAGGCCGCTGTTGAAATAAATGCCCTCGACATAGTCGCGACGCAAGCCGCGGCTGTTGTCCTTGCGAATGTCCAGCTGGCCGTATTCGCCGATGACGTCGAAGATTTCGCCCATCATCTCGGCCATGGGCGGGTCATGTGAAAGCGATTCGGCGATGCGCGCATAGTCTTCGATGCTGTCGATGGCGTAGGTCTGGCGCTCCAGTTCTGCAAGCACCAGCGGCAGCAATTGCTCCAGGTGATGGCGCAAACGCTGGCCGTTGCCGCCGGCGGCGACGTAGCGCAGGCCGGCCTTGTAAATCGCCTCGAAGAGCACCGTGGCCGTGGCCGTGCCGTCGCCGATCTCGTCATGCTGGCGGCAGACCATGGAGCGCAGCAGCATGGCGCCCATGTCCTCGCTGGCATCTTCCAGTTCGATGATGCGCCGCGCAATCACGCCGCCGCTGTCCAAAAGCTCCGGCCGGCCCTTTTCCTTCGTGATGTAGTTAATGGCCACCGTGCCGGAGGAGGGCCCCAGCGTGGGACGGATGGCGCCGGCCAGCATACTGATGCCGTCGCGCAGGGCGTGGCTGGTTTCAGGCTGAAAGATCACGCGCGGCGTGCCCTTGCCTTTCAGGCCCTCGCCCTTTTGGCCCTGCATGATGCGCATCGAGTCTCTTGTGAAACTTGAGGTCGCCAAGGTCAACTCCCTTTGTGTCGCTGCGTCAAATATCCGTGACTGCGCGCCATCAACCGGCCGCGCAACTCAAATTGCTGAAGGTGGCCTGGCCCTCGTTGACGAAGAGGCCCCAGGCGCCCGTCACATGGTCGTACATGCGGCAGGTCAGCGCCACTTCATCGTTGGCGTAAACGACCACCACGCTGCCCTCGACCAGCACGCGCAGGTCCAGTTGCTCGCAGTCGTTTAGCGGCCGCTCCAGCATGAAGGGCTCGTCGCCAGGCCGCGGCCAGCGATCAAACACGATGCGCCCGGCCTGCGGCTCCCAGCGCACCTGATAGTACTTCTCCAGCGCCTCGTCCACGCGTAGCAACAGGCCGCAGGAACGCGTCTGCGGGTCGCAACGGATGCTGGCGCCCAGCGAGGCCGTATGCGGCAACTCGCCCAGCCTTGCGGCGGAATAGCCGTCGTCGAAGGCCGAGCGGTGCGCGCCATTGACCGTATCCCAGGTGCCGCAAAGGGGCTCAAGGCCCGTTGCGCGCGGCTCGTTGAAGCGCTCCAGCAGGGCCGGCACCGGCTTCACGCCCAGGTCGTCAGTGACCTCGTGCACGACCATGTCACCGCCCCATTCCCAGCCGCCGCTGTCCTGGTCGCCCTCGCGCGTCGGGTCCCAGGCGAAGACGAAGCGCCGCCGGCCATCACCGGCGGTCTTGGCAGCGTAGTAGGCGCGTCCGTCGAAGCCGTCATTGTGCGGCGCCAGCCAGGGCCCGGCCAGCGAATCACTGACGCGGAAATGGGTGATGTTGCGTTCGCTGAAGGTGGAATAGACCAGCACCCACTGGCCATTGTGGCGGAACAGGTCCGGGCATTCGTGCGTGTAATACAGGCGCGGCGCCCAGAAGGGCGGCTGCACCGTCCATTCCAGCAGGTCGGGCGAGGTCATCAGCGCGAGGCAGCCGCGACGATTGTCCGGCCCTTCAAGCTCGCGCGCGGCCAGCAACATCCAGTACTCGCCGGCCTCCTCGTTCCAGAAGGGAAAGGGGTCGCGCCAGTCAATCGCCTCGTACCAGCGCGGGTCGGCCACGATCAGCGGGTTGCGCGGGTCCTTGTGCCAGCTGCGCAGGTCCTCGCTGGTGGCCAGGCAGACGGTCTGCGGCTTGTCCCGGCCGGCAAAGCCCGTATAGAACATGTAAAACAGGCCGTCCTTCTCGATGACCGAGCCGGTAAAGCAACTGATCTCGTCGGGGTCGCCAGGGCCGCCAGGGCCGATGGCCTCCGGCCACTCCTCCCAGTGCGCCAGGTCGCTTGAGACCAAATGCGCCCAGGGGCTGTGGAAAGCGCCCTCGCGCCGTGGCGGCAGGGGCGCCTTCAGGTAGAAGGCGTGGTACTGGCCTTGCCAGTAAAAGGGGATGACATCGCCGACGATGCCATCCGCCGGCCGGTGAAAGATACTCATGCCGCCCTCCAGGATGCAGCGCTCAACCACAGATGCCACCGCTCACCCGTCCCTGCGACCAACGACGCAGGCCGAAAAGAAAAACAATCAGGAGCGGCACAATGCCGACAAGTATGCCCGCAAGCTCGCCAATTCGCCAGTCACGCGCCACTGCGGAGAAACCAATATTTCCGCCGCCCGCCAGGGCGCCCGCTTCGGGGCCGGGATAGAGAGACAGCAGTTCGGGGATATTGTCGAAGAGGGAGCGGCTGACGACAATCGCCAGCAGCGCAAGGGCGGGCGTCGTCGGGGGCAGGGCTGCGCGGCAAAAGCCCTGCCAGGGGCCGGCCCCTTCCAGCAGCGCGGCTTCCTCGTACTCGAGCGGGACGTGGCGGAAGCAGCGCTGCAACAGAAGAACGCCCAGGGTCAGGTGCAGGCGCATGTGATGGCTGCCAAAGATTCGCCAGGCGAATTCGCCCTCCAGCGTCGCGCCCGGCCCGGAGGACACAAGCAGCGACGGCAGGGCCATCTGGTCCGGCATGAGCAACAGCACCAGCGCCGACCAGAGCAGTGGGCCGCGCCAGCGAAAGCGCATGCGCGCGCCGGCGTGGCCTGCCAGCGCGCAGATGGCCAGAAATCCGACCAGCGCGACCAGCGCGACCAGCGCGTAGCCGTGAACCAGCGCGACGACCCGCAGCGTTTCCGGGGACCCGAATGGCATGGTCCCGTTCATGGCATGCGATTTGCCGGATTGAGCCAGCCCTTGCCGCGCAGCCAGCGGACGCCGTTGTTGCCCAGTAGCGCGGCCGGCAGGGCGACGACGACGTAGCTCGCGACCACAATGGCGGCGGCGTAACCGAACAGGCCTTCCCTGAAGGACACCTCAATCAGATAAATCAGGCCCGTGCTGCTGCCTTCGCCCAGGCTTTCGGACAGCAGGATCTGCGGTTGGTCAAGCATCTGTATGGCGCGCAAAAGGTCCGTCACCGTGGCGAACAGGACGGTTGGAGCGAGCAGCGGCAGCGTCACCGTCCACAGGCGCCGCCAGGCTGGCCCACCGTCGACGCGGGCCGCATCCAGCACGTCCCGCGGGAGCGCCAGCGCGCCCAGGAGATAGACGCAGAAGGTGAAACCCGCAAATTCCCGCACGGCCCCGAGGGTGTCGGCCCAGTGCGCCAGCGATCCGGCGATGCGCCAGCGTTCCTCAAAGGGCAGCAAGGAGAGGAGCGGGAAGTCGATCAGAAACATTTGGAAACGGGCCGCGCTGAACCCGGGTTCGAAGCCCCGGTAAAGGAAGACGGCGGCCACAATGCCGATCGCCGGCAAGAGCGCAGTGCGCGGACTGTGGGCCAGGCGCCGCCCGAGCCTGGCCGCGCCCAGGGCCAGCGACAGGGCCAGCGCCTGGGTGATGGCCACCGCGCTCGCCAGTTGCAGGAAGGTGAAACCGGCGATGGACGGCATCATCGGGTTGGCCGTCAGGCGCACATAGTTGGCCAGGCCGGCGAATTGCCGTGGCCCGTAGTTGACCCGATGCTGCAGGCTGATCGCCAGCGTATCGAGCGTGGGAAGCAGCACGAAGAGCAGCAGATACAGGAACAGCGGCAAAAGAAAAAGCGCCGCCAGCAGATCGCGGCGGCGCTTCATGGCATTGTGGCTGTGCGCCCGCAGGCGATCAGCCCTTGATGCCGCCCATCATCAGGCCTTCCAGCAAATAGCGCTGGCCGAAGATGTAGACCACGATGACCGGGATCACGCTCAGCACAATGCCGGCGAAGACGACGGCGATACTGCCGGTGGACCATTCGCCCTGCAACTCGACGAGGCCCATCGTGATCGGCATGGCGTGCTGCGAGTTGATGAAGACCAGCGGCGTGAAGTAGTCGTTCCAGCGGCTGTTGAAGGTCAGGATGCTGAGGATGGCGATGCCCGGCGCGGCCAGCGGCAAATAGATACTGCGGAAGATCTGCCACTGGTTGGCGCCGTCGATCAGCGCCGACTCCTCGTAATCGCCCGGGATCTGGCGGAAGTACTGCCGCAGCAGGAAGATGCCGAAGGCCGTGAACACTGAGGGAACGATCAGCGACCAGATGGTGTTGACCAGGTTCAGGTATTTGACGCCCATCAGGATGTAGACAGGGATGATGGTCATCTGGCCCGGCACCATCATCGTCGAGAGCACCACCCAGAACAGCACGCCGCGGCCGCGGAACTGCAGGCGCGCGAAGGCGTAGCCCGCCAGCGCGGAGGTCACCGCCCCGCCAATCACGGCGCCGCCGGCGTAGTAAAAGCTGTTCTTGAGCATGTTCAGGAAGGGGATGGTATCGAAGACGGACTGATAGTTGCTGAAGTCAAAATCGAAGTGGATCCACACCGGCGGCACGGTGAAGGAATCGCGCAGCGTGCGGAAGGAAGTCGAGATCACCCAGAGCAGGGGCATCAGCGTCAACAGGCCGATGGCGATCAGGAATGCCGTCTGCAGCCAGTGACCCCAGGGCCTGTCCAGCGGGTTGATGGTGTGTCGTTCGCGAACGACAGTCGTGGTTGTGCCGGCCATTGCTTACCCCCTACCCGTAAAAGACCCAGCGCTTGCTGAGAAGGAACTGGATGCCGGTGACGATCAGGATGGCGATGAAGAGCGTGACGGCGATGGAGGAGCCGTAGCCGAATTCCTGTTCCTTGAAGGCCACCTCGTACATGTACATCACCGCCGTGCGGCTGCCATCGCCCGGTCCGCCGCGCGTCATGATTTGCGGTTCGTCGAAGATCTGCATGGCGCCGATGACGTTGATCACCGTGGCGAAAAGCATGATTGGGCTGATCAGCGGCAGCGTCACCGTCCACAGGCGCCGCCACCCCTGGGCCCCGTCCACGTCGGCCGCGTCCAGAATCTCCTGCGGGATGTTGGTCACCGCGCCCAGATAAATGACGAAGATGAAGCCCAGATTTTTCCAGACCGCGGTGATGATGATGGTCCACATCACCGTGCTGGCAGAGGTCATCCATGGCACCCGATCGATACCCAGGAGCCCCAGATAATAGTTGATCGGACCGAACTCGCGCTGGAAGAGATAGGACAGCGTCACCCCGACGGCCGCGCCGGACATCAGCACCGGCAGGAACCAGGAGGTGCGCAGGAAGTAGGCCAGCTTGCGGCTGCGGAGTTTGGTGACGCCCAGCGCCAGAGCCAGAGCCAGCACCTGGGTGATGAACACCGTGCCCACCACCAGGAAGAGCGTGTTGGCATAGATGCCGGGCAGGCGCGTATCGGTGAGCAGACGCTGGAAGTTGGCGATGCCGATGGGATCCGGCGGTTTAAAAATGTTCCATCGGTAAAAACTGAGACCGAAGGAAACGAACATCGGGCCGACCACGAAGGTCACCAGGCCGATGAAGGCCGGCAACAGAAAGAGGTAACCGAGGATGGCGCGCTGGCGCCGCACCCCTTCGAAGGTGTCCGCCCGGAACCAGCCGAGCAGACCGCCCCGCCGCTCCCTCGTTGCCAATGTCTCGCTGGCCATAAAGAAGTCCTTTTGCTATTGAGGGGGAGCCGTCCTCGACTCCCCCTGAAAGTGCGTGGGCCGCTGCAGCGGCCGGGCTTACCCGCGCGTGCGGGCGAAGAGCGTGACCAGTTCCGCCTGCGCCTGGTCCATGGCATCCTGCGGCGCGGCCAGACCGGTGAAACGGGTGTGAATGTTGGTGACGGCGTTGGCTTCCGGCGGCGCCGGGATCGGGCCCGTGTCCGGACGATCCAGCGTGTCGTAGAAGACATGCCAGTTGGCCGGGCCGCTGGGCTCGTAGGACTCGTCGCTGGCCATCGAACGACGCACCGGCGTGGTCCTCATCAAGGGCCGGTAACGGTCCTTGAGGCTGAGCATCTGGTCCCGCTTGACGGAGAATTTGAGCAGGTCCCACATGGCATCCGGGTTGGGGCTGCCGCTGAAGATCCAGTTGCCGCCGACGCCCAGCTGGTGCCGCTGCGATTTCCACTGCGGCCAGAACTGCACGTCGAAGGTGCCCTTTTCCATGCCGGCGTTGATCAGGCCGCCGGCCCAGAAACCGCCCGCGGGCGTCATGGCCAGCTTGTCGGTGACGTAGAGGCCCTGCAGCGAGGAACCGCCGCCCATCTCGATGCCCGGGCTGATGCCATCGGCCACCAGCGAGGTGACGTATTCCAGCGCCTCGACCGTGTTGGGGTGGTTGGCACTGGGCTCCGGCCAGCGCCAGCCGCCGCCGCGATGCGACACGGTGTCGTTGTCCGCATAGAAGGTCTCCCACAGCCATTCGCCACCCGGCGCGCGTTCCTCGGTGAGGAAGTTGCTGTCGTTGACGAAGTACCACGGGCCCCAGCTGCCCCAGAGACGGTTCGTCCAGGCGTAGCCGAAAGTCTCCTGGCCACCCGCGTTGGTGGTGGCCACGGCGTACTCGTGGAAGTCGTCCTTGGTCCAGTCCGGCCCCGGCACTTCCAGGCCCGCCAGTTCCAGCACGTTCAGGTTGAAGTACATGTTGGGCGCGTTGCAGCCATCGGGCAACTGGTAGAGGTCGCCCTCCCACATCATGACCTCAGGCAGAATCGGCGCCATGTCCGAAAAGTATTCGGCCAACTCGTCGGCGGAGTCCTTCACGCGATCGGTGAGCGACGCGGCGACGCCCTGACCAGCATACAGCACCGTGGCCTCGGTCGCGGCATAGCCCGCGTCCAGCGGCTGACCGGCGGCCAGCAGCGAAAGGATCTTGGAAGCCACTTCCTCGTGGTCGATGCCGGTGATGCTGAGAAATTCGATTTCCAGCGGCGTATCAGCGATGTCGTTGTAATTGTCGACGACCGGCGTCCAGCGCTCCTCGTTCTGCGACCAGCGGATCTGGATGGCATCCTGCGCGGGCACCATGGCAGGCGTCAGACCCGCCACCAGCCCGACCGCACCGGCGGCCGTGCCCTTCAGCATGTCCCGGCGGCTCAGTTTGTGAGTCATTTTCTCTCCTTCTTAACCTTACTTGTCGACACAGATACGTCCAATCCCTCTGTGTTTCGTCGCTTTCGTCCGGCGCACCTCCCTGAACGTACTTCATCATTGCGGCACGTAGCATAACAAGCCGCGCCGGGTTGCGCAAATTATCACGCAACAGACCGGGCCGACCGCGCCGCGCGACGGACGATTGCAGGATCGCCATACCATGGCGCCCGGCCCGGCGCGCAGGAATGGCCCTGGCATGGCCCTGCTGTTGACGCGATGTGCCTGCTGTTGCGGTAACGTGAAGGGGGAGCCATGACTGGCTCCCCCGGAATTGCAGGATCCGCCGTAGCGGCCGCGTCTATCCGCCGCGGGTGCGGGCGAAGAGCGCGACCAACTCCGCCTGCGCCTGGTCCATGGCATCCTGCGGCGACATCTCGGCCAGACCGGTGAAACGGGTGTGAATGTTGGTGACGGCGTTGGCTTCCGGCGGCGCCGGGATCGGGCCCGTGTCCGGGCGATCCAGCGTGTCGTAGAAGACCTCCCAGTTGGCCGGGCCGCTGGGCTCGTAGGCTTCCGCGTTGGCCATCGAACGACGCACCGGCGTGGTCCGCATCAGGGGCCGGTAGCGATCCTTAAGTGAGAGCATCTGATCCCGCTTGATGGAGAACTTGAGCAGGTTCCACATGGCATCGGGGTTGGGGCTGCCGGTGAAGATCCAGTTGCCGCCGACGCCCAGCTGGTGCCGCTGCGATTTCCACTGCGGCCAGAATTGCACGTCGAAGTGGCCCTTCTCCATGCCGGCGTTGATCAGACCGCCGGCCCAGAAACCGCCCGCGGGCGTCATCGCCAGTTTGTCAGAGACATAGAGACCCTGCAGCGAGGAACCGCCGCCCATCTCAATGCCCGGCGCCAGCCCGTCGGCGGTCAGCGAGACGACGTACTCCAGCGCCTCGACCGTGTTGGGGTGGTTGGCGTTGGGCTCTGGCCAGCGGAAACCGCCGCCGCGATGCGATACCGTGTCGTTGTCCGAATAGAAGGTCTCCCAGAACCACTCACCGCCCGGCGCGCGCTCCTCGGTCAGGAAGTTGCTGTCGTTGACCGGACCCCAGCTGCCCCAGAGACGGTTCGTCCAGGCGTAGCCGAAGGTCTCCTGGCCACCCGCGTTGGTGGTGGCCACGGCGTACTCGTGGAAGTCGTCCCTGGTCCAGTCGGCCGGCGGCACTTCCAGGCCCGCCAGTTCCAGCACGTTCAGATTGAAGTACATGTTGGGCGCGTTGCAACCATCCGGCAGCTGGTAGATGTCGCCTTCCCAGAGCATGGTCTCGGGCAGGATTGGCGCCATGTCCGAGAAGTATTCGGCCAACTCGTCGGCGGCATCCTTCACGCGGTCGGTGAGCGACGCGGAGACGCCCTGGCCGGCGTAAAGCACCGTGGCCTCGGTCGCGGCCCTGCCCGCGTCCAGCGGCTGACCGGCGGCCAGCAGATTGAGGATCTTCGAGGCCGTTTCCTCGTGGTCGATGCCGGTGATGTTGAGGAACTCAATCTCCACCGGCGTATCGGCGATCTCGTTGTAATTGTTGACGACCGGCGTCCAGCGTTCCGCGTTCTGATGCCAGCGGATCTGGATGGCATCCTGCGCAGGCGCCATGGCAGGCGTCAGACCCGCCACCAGCCCGACCGCGCCGGCGGCCGTGCCCTTCAGCATATCTCGACGACTCAGTTTGTGATTCATTTCTCACCTCTAAATCCATTTTTAATCGGCGTGATTCAATTACAACTTTCCGTACCGCTTTGCTGCCGACGCACCTCCCCTCTGTCTGTTTGTGCCGCAGAGCGTACCCCCCCCGTCATATTGTACCAACTTTCCTGTGTGTATAGTTGCCGGCATGCTGTCGCGCATCCCGCTGCGTTCGCCCGCGCGTGCCAGGATCGCCGCAGCGCGAGTCTCGCCCGCTATCTACTGGTCTGGTCGGTTAATGTGAAGGGGGAGCCATTACCGGCTCCCCCTGTTGTTGCACGGTCCGCCGCAGCGGCCGCGTCTATCCGCCGCGGGTGCGGGCGAAGAGCGCTTCCAGTTCCGCCTGCGCCTGGTCCAGCGCGTCCTGCGGCGAGAGCTCGCCGGAGAGGGCCAGACCGGTGAAACGCGTGTGTACGCTGGTGACGGCGTTGGCTTCCGGCGGCGCCGGGATCGGGCCCGTGTCCGGCCGGTCGACGGTGTCGTAGAAGACATGCCAGTTGGCCGGTCCGCTGGGCTCGTAGGCCTCGGCGTTGGCCATCGAACGACGCACCGGCGTGGTCCGCATCAGGGGACGGAACATGTCCTTGAACATGAGCATCGACTCGGTCCTGATCGAGAACTTGAGCAGTTCCCACATGCGGTCCGGGTTCTGGCTGCCGGTGAAGATCCAGCGGCCGCCGACGCCCAGCTGGTGCCGCTGCGATTTCCACTGCGGCCAGAACTGCACGTCGAACATGCCCTTTTCCATGCCGGCGTTGATCAGGCCACCGGCCCAGAAGCCGCCGGCCGGCGTCATGCCCAGTTTGTCGCCGACGAAGATGCCCTGCAACTCGGCACCACCGCCCAGCGCAATGCCCGGCGCCTTGCCCTGTTCGGTCAGCGACACGACGTACTCCAGCGCCTCGACCATATTGGGGTGGTTGGCGTTGGGCTCCGGCCAGCGGAAACCGCCGCCGCGATACGACACACTGTCGTTGTCCGAATAGAAGGTCTCCCAGAACCATTCACCGCCGGGCGAGCGTTCCTCGGTCAGGAAGTTGGTATCGTTGACGAAGTACCACGGGCCCCAGCTGCCCCAGAGGCGGTTGACCCAGGCGTAACCGAAGGTCTCCTCGCCACCGACGTTGGTCAGGGCCGTGCACATCTCGTCGAAGTCATCCCTGGTCCACTCCGGCCCCGGCACTTCCAGGCCCGCCTTGTCCAGCAGGTTCACGTTGAAGTACATGTTGGGCGAATTGAAACGCGCGGGCAACTCGTAAATGTCGCCTTCCCACAGCATGGTCTCGGGCAGGATCGGCGCCATGTCCGAGAAGTATTCCTGCAGCTCGTCCGCGTTATCCATCACGCGCTCGGTCATCGACGCGGCGACGCCCTGACCAGCGTAAAGCACGGTCGCCTCGGTCGCGGCGTAGCCCGCGTCCAGCGGCTGACCGGAGGCCAGCAGCGAAAGGATCTTGGCGGCGACTTCCTCATGGTCGATGCCGGTAATGTTGAGGAACTCGACCTCGGTGCCGGGGAACAGTTCGGCAAAGGCTTCAACCACCGGCGTCCAGCGCGCCTCGTTTTCCGAAAAGCGTAGAATCACGGCATCCTGCGCGGGCGCCATGGCAGGCGTCAGGCCTGCCACCAGCCCGACCGCGCCGGCGGCCGTGCCCTTCAGCATGTCTCGACGACTAATCTTGTGGTCCATGTCTATCCCCTTAACTATTTCTTTTGACGCACTACAACGAATACGGAACGGTCCTGTTTGCCTGTGGCGCACCTCCCCCTGCGCGTCATTGTCACGAAGCAAGTTTAACCAACCCTGCCGTAGCGGGCAAACCTGCCTGCAGCGCTGCCGGGACTCCGACCGTCGATTGCGCCGCTCCTGCCGACAACAGACTGTGCCTGCAGGCCGTTTAACGTGAAGGGGGAGCCATGACTGGCTCCCCCGGAATTGCAGGATCCGCCGAAGCGGCCGCGTCTATCCGCCGCGCGTGCGGGCGAAGAGCGCTACCAGCTCCGCCTGCGCCTGGTCCAGCGCGGCCTGCGCCGACATCTCGCCGGACATGGCCAGACCGACGGCGCGGTTGTGAATACCGGTCATGCCGGCGGCTTCCGGCGGCGAGGGGATCGGGTAGGTGTCCGGCCGGTCGATGGTGTCGTAGAAGACCTGCCAGTTGGCCGGGCCCGTGAGTTCGTAGGCCTCTGCCTTGACCATCGAGCGGCGCACCGGCGTGGTCCTCATCACCGGACGGTAGCGGTCCTTCAGGGCCAGCATCTGCTCTGTCCTGACGGAGAACTTGAGCAGTTCCCACATGCGGTCGCCATTGTCGGTGACGCTGGAAAGCCAGTTGCCGCTGACGCCCAGCTGGTGCCGCTGCGACTTCCACTTCGGCCAGTACTGTACGTCGAATTCGCCCTTCTCCATGCCGTTGTTGTACAGACCACCGGCCCAGAAGCCGCCGGCCGGCGTCATGGCAACCTTGTCGGAGAGGAAGAGGCCGCTCAACGATTGACCGCCGCCCAGTTCGATGCCCGGCGCATAACCGTCGGCCGTCAGCGACATGACGAATTCCAGCGCCTCGACCATCAGGGGGTCGTTGGCGTTGGCCTCGGGCCAGCGGAAGCCGCCGCCGCGGTGACCCACGTCGTCGTTGTCCGCGTAGAAAGTCTCCCAGAACCATTCGCCACCCGGCGCGCGTTCCTCCGTCAGGAAGTTGGTGTCATTGACGTAGTGCCAGGGGCCCCAGCTGCCCCAGATGCGGATCGGCCAGCCGTAGCCGAAGGTCTCCTCGCCACCGAGGTTGGTCGTGGCCTTCGCATACTCCACGAAGTCGTCCTTGGTCCAGTCCGCCGGCGGCGTTTCCAGGCCCGCCGCGTTCAGCATGTTCATGTTGAAGAACATGTTGGGCGCGTTGCAACCATCCGGCAACTCGTAGAGGTCGCCTTCCCACAGCATGGTCTCGGGCAGGATCGGCGCCATGTCCGAGAAGTACTCGGCCAGCTCGTCCTTGGCATCCAGCACCCGCTCGGTGAGCGGGGCGGCGATGCCCTCGCCGGCGTAGAGCACGGTGACCTCGGTCGAGGCCTTGCCCGCGTCCAGCGGCTGCCCGGAGGCCAGCAGCGTCAGCGTCTTGCTGGCGACCTCTTCATCGTCAATACCGGTGACGTTGATGAATGAGACCTCGGTGCCGGGGAACAGCTCCTGGAAGTTCTCAACCACTGGCGTCCAGCGCTCGATGCTCTGATGAAAATGCAGCGTCACCGTGTCCTGCGCGGGCGCCATGGTTGGTGTCAGGCCCGCCACCAGGCCGGCCGCGCCGGCGGCCGTGCCTTTCAACATGTCACGACGGCTAAGTTTGTGAGTCATTTCTTACCCCTATATCTTTTTTCGATCGAAGCGTTTCAATGCTTACATTACTGATCCGCAGTCGGCGCACCTCCCCCACTCTCAACTGCAGCGCTCGTCCTTACATCCCCTCGCTCACAATTATACCTTGTGCGAAATTTTCTGCATGTATAGTTGTCGCCATGTTGTCGCGCCTGCCGCTGCCTGTCCCGTCACGCAGGGCCATCGCCCTCGCCTGGACGCTGCTGCTCTGCTTCATCCTGCTGCAGCCGGGAAGGGACCCGCTCATCGGCCCCGCCGCCGCCGGCGACCACGACGCCTTCGCCCTGCTGCTGTTGCACCTGGCCCATCTCCTCAGCTTCGCCCTGATGACCTGGCTCTGGTGGCGCGCGCTTGCTTCCATTCGGCCCGCGCTGCTGATCGCCCTGGCCTGCGGCCTGCTGACCGAAGTGGGCCAGACCTTCGTGCCCGATCGCGGCCTCTCGGCGCTGGACCTGGCGCTCAACGGCGGCGGCGCGCTGGCCGTCGCGCTCTGGTTGCGCCGGCGCGGCAGCGGCGCATGAGTCGCAGCGGCTTGCCGGCCCTCGCCGTCGCGCTGTTGCTGCTGCATTTCGCGCTGCGCCTGCACAACCTGCTGGCGCTGCCCCTCTTCGGCGACGAGACCTGGCTGGCGATCCGCGCGGAATCCGCGGCGCAGGGGCACGTGCTGTGGTTCGGCCGGGAGAGCAAGCTGCTGGGCTCGTGGTGGACCGCCCTCGTTGTGCCACTGAGTCCCTGGCTCTTGCGTGTCGCCACGCTGCTGTTTGTCCTGCCAGGAGTGGCGGCCCTGCTGGCACTGGCGCGGCGGCTCTTCGGCGCTCGGGCGACCCTGCCGACCGGGCTGCTGCTGGCCCTGACGCCCATGTCCTTCTTTTTTGAACGCATGGCCCTGCCGGATGCACAGCTGGTGGCTCCACTGGCCCTGTTGCTGCTGGGCCTGGAGCGTACGCTCAGGCGTCCGCAGCGCAACGCGGCCCTGCTGGCGGGCGCGGCGCTGGCCGCGGCCATCATGACCAAGGCGACGGCCCTCGCCCTGCTGCCCCTGCCCTTGCTGGTCGTCGGTCTTTTGCCACGCACACAGTCCTGGCGCGAACGCCTGCGCACGCTGGCCCAGGTCTACGGGACGGCGCTGGCGCTGTGGCTGCCCCTGCTGGCCTTGCTGCGACTGCGCAACGTCGACTATCTGGGTGCAGCCTGGCGCATCGGCGGCGCCGCCGTCGAAACCGACAGCATGCTCCAGCGCCTGCCCGTCAACAGCTCATTCCTGCTGCAGGGCCTGATCGTCTACCACGGCGCCCTGCCCCTGTTGCTGGCGGCCCTGCTGATGCTGCTCGCCCTGCTGACGCGGCCGCGACGCAGCGCCCTGCCGGCCCTGGCCAGCCTGCTGGCCTTCCTCGCGGTTTCCCTCAGTGGCAGTGGACAACTGTCCATGCGCTACTGGCTGATGGCCCTGCCGCCCGCCCTGCTGCTCTGCGCCGGCGGCCTGACCCTCCTGCGCGATCGCTTGCGGGCCGCGAGTCTGGCGGCGCTGCCCTGGCTGGCGCTGGCGCTGTGGCTGGCGACTGTTGCGCTGCCCTTCATACGGACGGCATGGGACGCACCGGCCGACCTGACGCTGCCGCGCAAGGACTGGTACGAATACGTCATGGCGGATTCGGCCGGCACGATGATTCCTGAACTGGCGGAGCTACTGGCGCAGGAAGCACGCCAGGTCGAGGGCACCCTGTTCGTCACCGGCGCCATCGCCCAGTGCGACACGCTGGGGTTTTACCTGCGGACGCTGCCGGAAGTGGCGCGCATCGCGCTCGACTGCCCGCGCATCATGACGCCCGCCGGCAGTGGCGCGGGGCTGGACGCCCACGTCACGTCCATGGCCCAGGAACAGGCGAATTATCTCGTGGTCTTTGAAGAGCGCGGCCTGGTGTCCGTGACGGACATTCGTTCGCCTGGGCTGGAGACTCTGGCTGAACTGCCGCGTCCCGGCGATTTTGTCACCATCAGCGTCTACCGGCCTCTGCTGCCGTGACGCGTCAGGCGTGCTGCATAAGGACGCCGCCCAGCAGCGCGATTGAAATGCACACCACCACCAGACCGGCCAGCGGCGTGCCCAGCAGCACCGAAGCCAGGATCGCGAGGCCGAAGCTGGCGCCGGTGCCCAGCAGCCGCGTCTGCAGTTCGCGCGTGGCCGTCATCGCCGCCGCGCCGCAGAGCGCCAGCAGCAGCCCCAGCAGGGGAATGGTCATCACGCCCGTGATGAGGTATTCAAAAAACAGTTCCGGCGGCAGGTCCTGCAGGAAGCGGAACCAGGCCAGCAGCGCGCCCAGCAGCAGAAAGGCCAGCGGCAGGAGTACGTCGGCCAGGAAGATCTGAAAGCCGTCCAGCGGCAGAAACTGACGCAGAAAAGGCTCCTGCACGTCGCGGCGGAAGGTGTAAAGCAGACCGATCGGCGGCGCAATGCCGGCGATCAGCAACCAGCCGATCCACAGCGGCACCGGCAACTCGTTGACCAGAATCAGGCCCGCAGCCCAGGTCATGCCCGCGCCCCACAGCGCGTTGACCAGCATCAGCGAGGGGTGGCGCAGGCCGGCGATGGCCGAGCGCACCACCATCGCCCGCTTGCCATAGACGCTCGGGATGCGCAAACGGGGCTTCTGACCGGAGCGCGCCTGCTGCAGGCGGATGCGTAACTGCAGGTCCGGCATGCGCCAGGCCAGCAGGCCCAGCGCGGCCAGACGCGCATACACGGCGCTTTCGTCCGCCGCCTGGATCATGTTGATGCGCGCGCCCAGAATCACGAAGCTGGCCACCAGCCCGGCCGCCACCAGCGCGATCAGGACCAGCGCGCCGGGCGGCGCCAGGTCGTAGACGCTGAGCACCAGCAAACGCCCCGGCCACAGCGTCTGGTCCGGCGCCAGTTGCGCCAGCGGCAGCAACACGAGCGGCGTCAGCCACAGCCAGCGCCAGCCACTGACCTGCGGATACACCAGACGCAGAATGCCCAGCAACCAGGCCAGCGACCAGGTCAACACCACCAGCAGGGCCACTACCAGGACGACGCGCAGGCTGTCCAGCGGGGTGGCGGGCGCCAGCGGCGCGCGCAGCAATACGGTCAGCAAGGCCCAGATGGCGCCAAAGAGGATGCAGCGGGTCAGCACCTGGCGGATGAATCCCGGCAGCACCGGCACCGAGCGCGCCAGCGGCGAGCCAACGATCCAGGCCATGTCGGGGAAACTGAGCTTCAGCGGCGTACTGCGCAACGAGGCCATCATGGCCCACGTTTGTAGCAGCAACACGGCCTGCGGCACGCGCTCCAGCAGCTGCGCCAAAATCTGCGGCGCCAGCGACTGGCCGATCGACAGGGCGAGGTCATGGCCCCAGGCCCACATGGCGAAGAACCAGATCGAGCCGATGCCCAGCAGATAGAGCACGTAGACGCGTTGCATCCAGGAGCTCGCCTGCGCATCGTAGCCCAGCAGGCGCAACCAGAAGACGGCGCCGGAGCGGAACTGGCGCCAGCGCAGACCAAAGAGGATGCGCAGGTCAGTCAGCGGCAGCGGCGTCATCGGACCTGGGTGCATTGCGGCGCCGGCGCAGGGCCGCGCGCAGCATGCTGTCGAGGGTAAGGGAGTCGTCCGCGCCAAGACCCAGCGAGGCGCGCAGTTCGTCCGGCGTGCCCTGGCCGATGATTTCTCCCTGTTCCATGATCAGGTAGCGATCGGGCCAGGCCTCATGCGGCAGCTGGTGACTGCTGAGCAGAATGGTCATGCCCTCGTTGCGGTGGCGGTTAAGTTCGATCCACAGTTCGTCGGCGGAGACGGGGTCCAGCGGGCCGAGGGGTTCGTCCATCAGCAGGATTTTGGGCTCGACCAGCAGCGCCATGCACATCGCCAGCTTGTAGCGCATGCCGCGCGAGAAGGCGAAGGGGAAGGCGTCGCGGTTGTTGAAGAGGCCGTAGCGCTCGAGCAGGTCCTCGCCCTCGTCCTCCCAGTTGCGCCAGCCATGCGACTGCGCCGCGAACTGCAGATGCTCCCAGGCCGTCAACTCGTCGTAGAAAGGCGGCGTATCCGGCAGCAGCACCACGTGCTCGCGCGCCTGGCGCTCGTTTTCCGCCAGCGCCTGGCCCATGACGTGCACCTCGCCCTCGCTGGCGCGCGACCAGCCGGCGATACAGCGCAGGAGGGTGGACTTGCCGGCGCCGTTGCGCCCGACGAGGGCGATCAGTTCGCCCGCGCCGGCAACGAAAGACACCTCGCTGAGCGCGTGGAAGGAACCGTATTTGTAACCAAGACCCTGCACCCGCAACAGGTCGCGGGGCGCATCGTCAGTATTGCCGTCCGCAGGGATGTCGTCGTTCATGAGCTCCCGTCATCCGGCGCCGGCTCCACGCTGAGCAGCGTGGCGGGCCGCGCCACATAGTGTAGTCGGTAGGTCGCGCCGTCCTCGATGGCGGCCAGCGCCGCCTCCGATACGGCAAATTCCTGCCCCGCCGCGCGCAAATAGTAAGCGGTGCGCGTACCACCGGGCCGGCCGGCGATGTCGTCCGTGCGGCGTTCGCGCAGCACGTAGCAGGTGACCGGGCCGCTGACGCTGTGGACCAGGCCGGGCGCCAGCAGGGCGCGGAAGCGTTGCCACAGAATCCACACCAGAAAGGCGAGGCCCGCGGTCAGCGCCTCGGCGCCGAGGGCCAGCACAATGCCCTCCGCCGTGGCGCCAGGCAGCAGACCGAGGATGACGCTGGCGGCCAACAGGCCGATCAGCATGGTCAGCAGCGCAAGAACGACGATCAGCCGGCGCCGACGCGCGAAGACCCGGTTGCGCTGGGCAGCGGTAAGGCGTCCCTCGCGGTTGGCGCGCAGTTCCGCCTCGTCGAAATTCAGTGCCTCGCCCGGGTCCATCCCCGCTCCGCTGCATTTGCCCGCGTCCGGCACAGACGCTCCGACGGGCGGGGCGGATGCTGCCGGCGATCCATCTGTTGCCCCCGCCAGATGCCCGGCGCTGCGGCATCGGACACCATGGCTGTCCGGACGCCATCATACTGCCGCCCTTGCCCCGATGCCAGTCGCACGACGCTCAGGCGGCAGCGCTGGTGTAGCGGCGCAGCCGTGGGTAACGCAGGGCGATCACGCCGGTCAGGACCAGCGCGGCCAGGCCGCCGGTCACGATGGCGAAGGGCGCGCCGAAGAGCGCCGCCACCAGGCCGGCCTCAATTTCGCCCAGTTGGGGGCCGCCCATGGCAAAGACCATGTTCACCCCGGTCATGCGGCCGCGCAGCCCGTCCGGCGTGTTAACCTGCCGAATCGTGTTGCGGATGACGGAGGAGACGGTGTCGCCCGCGCCGGTAAACGCGAAGAGCAGCCAGGAAAGCGCCAGGCTGGTGGAGAGGCCGAAGAGCGTGGTCGCCAGCGCGTAGAGCGCCACGCTGACCAGCAACACCAGCCCCTGGCGCCGGATCTCGCGGCCCAGCGCCAGCAGGCTGCCGGCCAGCACGGAACCGACCGGCTGGGCCGCCGCCAGCAGACCGTAACCCTGCGCGCCCAGGCCCAGCACGTCCACCGCGACGATGGGCAGCATGCTGCGCGCCGAGCCGAAGAACACCGCCAGAAAGTCGAGCAGCATGGTGCCGCGTATGATGCGCGTGCGAAAGGTGAAGCGCAGCCCCTCCATGAAGGCGCCCGGGTTCAGGTGGCGGCGGCCCGGCGCCGCGCCGCGATGCCGCAACAGGGCCACGGCGCCCGCCGCCAGCAGCAGGGCGAGGGCCGTCAGGGCGTAGACCATCCCGACCGGCCCGCTGAAATGCACGCCCTGCCGCTGCGCCAGGCCGATGAACGCGCCGGCCAGCGCCGGCCCAAAGATGTTGGCCATGTGCCAGACCAGCATCTCAAGGCTGATGGCGTTGCTCAGGTGCTCGCGGCGCACCAGCTGCGGCACCAGCGACTGGCGCGCGGGCAGGTCAAAGGCCATCAGGCCGGCCGCCAGCGCCCCGGCCAGATAGACCGGGACCAGCGACGCGCCGCCGCCGAGCGTCAGCAACGCCAGCCCCAAAGAGAGCAGCGCGGCCAGCGCCCGCGTCACGACCATCAGGCTGCGTCGCTCCCAGGCGTCCGCCGCCATGCCGCCCAGCAGCGAGCAAAGGATGATGGGCAGCATGCGAATCAGGCCCAGCCCGCCCAGCCCCAGGGCCTCCGCCCCCAGCACCAGTTCCTGGCCAAAAAGTTGCAGCGTCAGCGTCTGGTCGTTCAGCAACTGGAAGACGTGCCAGTTGATGGCGAAAGTCTGCATCTGCGAGCCGGTGGTGGAAAGCAGCTCGGCGCTCCAAAGCAGACGAAAGTCGCGGTAGCGCAGGGCCGCCAGGCGCACGTTCAGCGCGGCCGCATGTGGAAGAGGGCCGTGCGCGTCACCTCCACACAGAGCACGCCGTCCTGGTTGCGGCCGTAATGCCGCAGCGTGACAAGACCTTCCCCCGGGCGTGAGCGACTCTCGCGTTTGGCCAGCACTTCGGTCTCGACCGACAGCGTGTCCCCCGGGTAGAGCGGGTGCGGATGCCGCACCTGCTCGTAGCCGAGATTGGCGACGATCGTGCCCTGGGTGATTTCCGGCACGCTGATGCCGACCACCAGGCCAAGCGTGAAAAGGCCGTTCATGATGCGCCGGCCAAAGAGCGTTTCGCGCGCGAAGGTCTCGTCGAGGTGCAGCGGCTGTGGATTGTGTGTCAGGCTGGAGAAGAGCAGGTTGTCGGTTTCCGTGAGGGTACGGGCCAGGCGATGGCGAATGCGCTGGCCGGGTTGCAGGTCTTCGTAATAGCGCATGCCCGGGCGCTCCTCCCCGCCCGCCTGGGAGTATATCAAGCCAGCGCTTCACAAAAACAGACCGCGCGTCGTGAGGGGGGACACACCGGCGCACGATCTGTTTTGCTTCCGGCAGCGGATTGACCGCTCGCCTGCGAACCTGCCCCTGCCAGACTTGCCACGTATGGAGGAAGGAGGATTCCGGTATTGCACGGAGGCCAGATTCGTCTTGCTGTCAAAGATAGGAGCGGCGCGTAAGAAGGCGGTGAGCCGGATATGAGCAGGCTGTGAGAGTGGCGTCAGCCGCCGCCTGGCGCCCCGATATAAGCGCCGGTCTCCAGCGTCGCGCCGGCCGGAGGCTGCTGGCCCGGCAGGGTCACACCCTGCTGGCAAAGCTGGTTGGCCTCGTCCCGCCTCTGGGCCAGCGCCGCGTCGGCGCGCAGGACGAGGGCCTGCTGCAACTGCTCATGGGCGGCGCAGGGGTCACCCTCTGTCAGCAACTGCTCCGCCCAGGCCGCGTGCTGCCCGGCAAGCAGGCCGCGTACCTCGCCATCGCGATAGCCGGGCGCCACCTCATACAGGGCGCGCAGGGCCGGGATGGACGCCGCCGGGCCGCGGCTGATCTGGCTGCGCGCGTCGAGGTACAGGGCCGCCACGTAGCGTTCGTAGCGCAGGCCGCTGTCCGCTGACAGCCCGTAGCGGATCGCCTCGTCCGTCGCCAGGATGGCCTCCGCGAGGCGCTCGCCGCTGCGAAACAGGCGCTGCGCCTGGCGCGTCAGGCCGTTGAGAATGAGCTCGCGCACGGTCTCGCTGGCGTAGTCCGGCGCGAGGGCCTCCAGCGCCTGCAAGAGGTCCACGCCCTCTTCATACGCGCCGGTCCCGATGGCCTCACGTCCCTGGCGCAGCAATTCCTCCGGGTCCCAGGCGACGGTCTGCGGCGCGACGACGGTGGCGGTGATGGTGGGCGTGAAGGTGGGGCCGGGCGTGAAAGTGAGAGTCGGCCGGGCCAGCGCAGTGGCCGTCTGTCGCAGTTGCGGCAACTTCGGCACGCCCGGGGTCATGTCGGCAAGGAAGTCCAGCCGCGCCTGCAGCAACTGTGTGTTGCCCGCGGCCACGTCCCCGGGGATGCGGCCCAGCTGGTCCCGCAGGCGCGCCGCCTGGGTGACGGCGATGACATCTTGCGCCTGCTGCTGCCCGGCGGTCCAGCCCGCCAGGCCGGCCAGCAACACGATCAGCAGCGCCAGCAGCAGCAGCGCCGCCGCCGCCAGCGCCTGGTAGAGGCAACTGCGCCTGTCGCGCCGGGCGGACGGGCGCTGGCGTTCCGGCGCAGCGCCGCCTGTCTGTGCCTCCTGTGAAGGCAGCGGCGCCAGCGGCTGCGTATCGTCCTGGGGCGTACTCATGGATGCTTGTCGGGCTCCTCCCGCGAGGCGCGCGCCAGTATAGCAGAGCGCGCAAGCGCCATGGCCGGTGAGCTGGCTCTTGTGCCCGGCCGGGCAAGGCTGGTACGGTCATCAGCGACCAGGGGGCAGGAAGGCCTCGCCGTGTTAAGCCGTGTTTCCGCGCCGGACAGCAGCAGCAACTGGCGTTTCGTAATCCTCGCGCTCTGCGTGCTGACGCCCTTCGGCATCGTCACCATGCCCAACCTGTCGCTGCCGCCCATGTTCTCCATCATCAGTGAGGAACTGGGCCTGTCGCTGGTGGAGGTCGGCGGCATCTGGGGCATGGTGGGCTTCAGCGGCGTCTTTTTCGCCATCATTGGCGGCAGCATCGGCGACCGCCTCGGCGCGCGCAACATGCTCTTTTTGATCTGTCTGCTCAGCGGCATCTTCGGCATGCTGCGCGCCGTCGCCACCGACTTCGGCAGCCTGCTGCTTATCTCCCTGCTCTATGGCTGCGCCCAGGGGTCGGTGCCGGTCATCATCTTCAAGTCGATCCGCCAGTGGTTCCCGCGAGAGAACCTGGGCATGGCCAGCGGCATCGTCTCGGCGGGTTTCGCCAGCGGCCTGATGCTCGGCCCCCTGCTGAGCACCAGCGTCATCCTGCCGGCCCTCGGGGGCTGGCGCCAGGTGCTGGTGCTTTACGGCCTGCTGGCCATCGTGATCAGTGTGCTGTGGCTGCTGTTGCACCCGGCCGGCAAGCACGCCGTCGGCGACGACGGTGCCGCGCCGGACGTGATCGCCGGTCTGCGCCGCGTGGTACGCCTGCGCAGCCTGTGGCTGATGGGGCTGGGCGGCATCGGCATCGGCGCCTGCTTCAGCGGCTTCAGCGGTTACCTGCCCACCTACCTCAAGAACGTCGGCTGGGCGCCGCTGGACGCCGACCGCGCCCTCTCGCTCTTTTTCCTCGCCAGCCTGATCTGCGTGGTGCCGATCTCGACGCTATCGGACCGGCTGCGCATCCGCCGCGGCTTTCTGGTGGCCCTCGCCCTGCTGCTGGGGCTCGGCGTGGGCGCGCTGGGCCTCGTCGCCGGCGCCCTTGTCCTGCTGGTCGCGGTGGTGACCGGCTCCAGCTTCGATTCCGTGATGGCCATGCAACAGGTCAGCGTGATGGAACTGGACGGCATGGACAACTCGCTCAGCGGCAGCGCGCTGGGCATGTTCACGACGATTCGCAACCTCGGCATCGCCTTTGCGCCGCCGCTGGGCAACAGCCTGGCGATCTACAGCCCCGGCCTGCCCTTTCTCTTCTGGGGCGCCTGCGGCGTCTTCGCCGCGCTGATCTTCAGCATCGCCTTCAACCCGCAGCGGCGGGCGACGGCCTGAGGAACTGCCTTACAGCGAGGAACTGCCCTGCGAATCCTCGCTCATCAGATGGGGCAACAGCATCATCCCGATGCAAAAGAAGAGCATGATCGGCAGCGGAACGGAGCGCTCCAGCAACACCCAGCCGGAAATACTGATGCAGATGATGGCCGCGCTGAGTTCCAGTCTGGTGATCAAGGGCTCTCTCAGGCGTTGAACTTCTCCGGGTAGACCTCGCGCGCCAGCTGCTCCTCAAGGCGCACCATGTCGCGCAGGATGGCCAGACCCTCGTTCCAGAACTCCGGGTCGGTCAGGTCCACGCCCAGGCGCGCCAGAATGTTGTGCGGCCAGTCCGAGCCGCCGGCCGCCAGCACGTCCAGATAATCGGGCACGAAGTCCGCGCCCCGTTGCTGGTAGAGGCGGAAGAGCGCCAGCACCAGCAGTTCACCGAAGGCGTAGGCATAGACGTAGCCCGGCACGTTCAGGAAGTGCGGCACGTAGCTCCACCAGTGACCGTAGTCCTCGCTCATGGTCACGCTGCCCTGGAACATGTCGCGCTGCGTCTGCAGCCAGATCTCGCCCAATTGTGCGGCGTTCAGTTCGCCCTGCTCGCGGCGCGCGTTGTGGTAACCGTGTTCGAAGCGGTTCATGGCCACCTGGCGGAAGATGGTGCCGAAGCTGTCCTCGATCTTCCCCGCCAGCATCGCAAGGCGCGCCTCGGCGTCCGGCTCGTTCTCCATCAGGTCGTTGAAGACCAGCATCTCGCCGAAGGTGGAGGCCATTTCGGCGGTGGTCAACGGTGTCTGGGCGTTGAGCAGGCCCTGGGTCTCCGTCGCCAGCGCCTGGTGTACGCCGTGGCCCAGTTCATGCGCCAGGGTCGAGACGTCGCGCTCGCGGCCGGTGTAGTTCATCATGATGAAGGGGTGCGCCGAGACCGGCCCGCTGGCGGAAAAGGCGCCGCCCATCTTGCCCGGCGCGAGGGCGGCGTGGATCCAGCCCTCGTCGAAGAAGCGCTGCGAGATATCCGCCATGCGCGGGCTGAAGCCGCGGTAGGCCTTTTGCACGATGTCGCGCGCCTCTTCCCATTGGTAAACGCGGTCGCTGCCGGCCACGGGCAGGGGCGAATTGCGGTCGTAATCGTAGAGTTCGTCGTAACCCAGCAGCCTGCGCTTGAGTTCGTAGTGCGCGGCGACGATATCGTAGTTGGCGGTGACGGCCTGCACCAGCGCCTCGACCACCTCGTCGGCCACCTTGTTGGACAGGTTGCGCGAGGAGACCCAGGTGTCGTAACCGCGCTGCCGGTCCTCGGAGGCCTTGTCCGCCGCCAGCACGTTGAAGACATAGGTCAGTTGCATGGCCTGTTGCTTCAGGCCGGCGGTGACGGCCGCGGCGGCCTCGCGGCGCAGTTCGCGGTCGGTGTCGAAGAGCTTGCTGAGCACCTGCGACTGCGTCAGTTCCTCACCGCGCAACTCGTAGCGGGCGGCGCCCATCAACTGGTTGAAGAAGCGGTTCCAGGCCTCGCGCCCGGTCACCGCCTTTTCGACCAGCAGCTTCTCTTCCGGCTCGCTGAGCAGATGCGGCTTGTAGCGCCGTTCGGCCTCCAGGTAGTGACGAAAATGCGCCAGTTCGGGCTGCGCCAGCAGGTCCGCGGCGACGTCGTCATCCAGGGCCGTCCATTCCAGTTCGAAGAAGAGCAGGCCCTGCTGCACACGGGCGGCGTATTCGGTCAACTTTTGCATCAGCGCGCCGAAGCTCGGGTTGTTGGTGTCGGTGACGTAAAGCATCTGGGCGAACATCTCGAGGCGGTAGACGCGGTCCAGCAGCGCCTCGATGCGCTGCATGGCGGCCAGCAGACCGGCGGCGTCGAGCGACTCGACCCTGCCACGATAGTCGTCGGCGAAGGCATCGATGTCGGCATCGATCGCCGCCATGTCGGCCTCGATGGCCGGGTCCTCCGGCCCGCTGTAGAAGATCGAAAGGTCCCAGAGGATGTTTTCGGCGCCGGTGGTCGGCTGCGAAGCTGCGTCGGTCATTTGCGCGCTCCCTGTGTGATCGTGTCGTGCCGCTATCCTACACCGGGCGGACAGGCCGCGGGTAGCATTGACTGCGGCGGGGCGCCTGACCGTCCAGCGTCCGCAGGTGGCGCCGGCACCGGCCCGGCCCGGCGCTGAAAGTCAGCGCTCAGGTCAGGCTGTTTTTGTAGATCACGCCGCCCTTCATGATGAGGCGCAGGTTCGTCTCCGCTTCGGTCATCACATTCAGGTCGGCCAGGGGATCGCCCTCCAGCACCAGCAGGTCGGCCTGCGCGCCCGCGATCACCTCGCCCAGTTCGCCGCTGCGACACAACAAGTCGGCCGCGTTGCAGGTGGCCGCGCGCAGCACGTCGATGGCGGGCATGATCTCGCCGCGGATGCTGAACTCGTCCAGCTGCCGCCGCCGCATCGTGCCCAGCAGGTCCGTGCCATAGACCAGGTTCACGCCGCCCCGGTAGGCCATCTCCAGCGCGCGCTTGCCGGCATCCAGCACGTCGAAGACCTTCCTGTAGGACTCCTGCGGCAGGCCGGCCGCGATGCCCTCGTCCGCCAGGGCCTGATAGGTGGACAGGGTCGGCACCAGGAAGGCGTCCTTTTCCAGCAAAAGCTCGACGCTGCTTTCGTCAAGCAGGTTGCCGTGCTCCACCGAGCGCACGCCGCAGCGCAGCGAGCGATTGATGGCGCGGGCCGTGTAGGCGTGCACCATGACGTAGAGGTTGGCGTTTTCGGCCTCCTCGACCGCCGCGCGGACCTCTTCTTCGGAGAACTGCAGGCTGTCGATGCGGTCGGTGGGCGAGGCGACGCCGCCGGAGACCATCAGCTTGATGTGATGCGCGCCGCGGCGAATCTCCTCGCGGCAGGCGCGGCGCACTTCGCTGACGCCATCGCAAATCCAGCCCAGGTCCGGCGTCAACCAGCTGTAGCCGCGGCCGTCATCGCCGGAACTGCGCATGTCGCCATGGCCGCCGGTCGGCGACAGGGCGTGGCCGCAGAAAAACAGCCGCGGGCCGACGAGCAGCCCCTCGTCCACGGCCTTCGCCAGGCCCCAGTCCGCGCCGGTGGCGTCGCGCACCGTCGTGAAGCCGCGCAGCAGCGTGGCTTCCAGTTCCTGCGCGGCGTGGGCGGTCACGTAGGCCGGCGACCAGTGGCGCATGGACGCCATGTCCGCCGTGGCGGCGGTGACGTGCACGTGCGCGTCAATGAGGCCAGGCATCACCACGCGCCCGCCGACGTCGATCCACGCCGCCTCCGTCGCCGGTCGCGTCTCGCTGACGGCGGTGATTCTGCCGTCCTCGATCAGGATGTGACGCCTGTCCAGTATTTTGCCGCCGCGCGTATCCAGCACGCGCGCATTGCCCAATATCATTGTCGTCATCAATTCTCTTCCCATGCATCAACGAAACGAATTGTTTCACTGGCATCAATTGTAGCGGTATTGGCGGCGGGCGGCCCTCGGCGGCGCTGGACCTGGAGTGGCGAGTCGCTGCTGCGCGGGGCTGGACGCCGCGCCTGCCGGGGCCAGGGGTCCGTCCCGTATCGGCTATACTGACGGCAAGCGAAGAGGGAGCGATACCATGCCGACACCGGCCCTGAACGACGACGAGATCCGCGAGCGCCTGGCCCGCCTCGACGGCTGGCAACGCGAGGGCGACACCATCGTCAAGGAATTCCGCTGCGACACCTACCTGGCCGGTCTCGCGCTGGCGACGGCCGTCGGCGTCATCAGCGAGGGACTCGACCATCACCCGGACCTGGGCATCGGCTGGCGCCGCGTGCGGGTCAGCTACTGCACCCATGACGCCGGCAACCGCCTCAGCCACAAGGACTTTGACGCCGCCGAACGCGTCGACGCGCTGGGCTACCCGCCCGGGAGTTGAGCCCCGTGCGCATCACGCTGCTGCGTGACAAGGGCATCATCCTCGGCGTGACGGGCAGCATCGCCGCCTTCAAGGCCGCCGACCTCGCCAGCAAGCTGACCCAGGCCGGCGCGCGGGTCGACGTCATCCTGACGGACAGCGCGCAGCGTTTCTTCACGCCCCTGACCTTTTCCGCGCTCACCGGACGCAGGGTGCATACGGACATGTGGGCCACAGAGGCTGACAGCGAAGGCCACATCGCCCACGTGCGCCTCGGCGAAAACGCCGACCTGCTGCTGGTCGCCCCCGCCAGCGCCCATACCATCGCCAAACTGGCCCATGGCCTGGCCGACAACATGTTGACGCTGACGGCCCTCGCCGCGCGTTGCCCGCTGTTGCTGGCGCCGGCCATGGACGGCGGCATGATCGAACACCCCGCCACCCAGGCCAATCTGCAGACCCTGGTCGAACGCGGCGCTACCGTCATTGAACCCGACGAGGGGCGTTTCGCCTCCGGCCTGGCCGGGCGCGGCCGACTGCCCGAGCCGCCGGCGTTGCTGGGCCACGTGCGACGCGCGCTGGGGCGCAAGGGGGCGTTGGCCGGGCGCCAGGTGCTGGTCACGGCCGGCGGCACGCGCGAGGCGCTGGACCCCGTGCGTCACCTGGGCAATCGCTCCAGTGGCAAACAGGGCCACGCCCTGGCCCAGGCCGCGCTGGACGCCGGCGCCGACGTCACGCTCGTCAGCAGCGCGCGCCAACTGCCGACGCCGGTCGGCGCGACCCGCGTCGCCGTCGACACGGCGCAAGAGATGCTGGAGGCCACGCTGGCCGCGGCGCGGGGGGCGGACGCCCTGATCATGGCCGCGGCGGTGGCGGACTTCCGCCCGGCGCAGCGCCAGACGCAAAAGCTGCGCAAGCGCGAACACGGCGAGGGCCTGCAACTCGACCTGGAGCCCACCGCGGACGTCTTGCTGGCGCTGGCCGAACAACGATCGCAAGGTGGCCGGCCGCTTTACCTGGTCGGCTTCGCGGCCGAGAGTGAGCAACTGCTGCAGCGCGCGGCGGAGAAGCTGGCGCGCAAGGGGCTGGACCTCGTCGTGGCCAACGACATCAGCGCCGTGGACGCCGGCTTCGAGGTCGACGACAACCGCGTCGTCCTGCTCGCGCCGCAACGCGCGCCGGAGGAACTGCCGTTGATGAGCAAAAGCGCCGTGGCGGAGTTAGTCCTTGCCCGTGTGGCCGGCGCTTTGGTCCAGCAGGCGCAGGCCGGCGATTGAGGCTGACAGACGCTTGATGCCGTGCGCCGTGAAAACCACGGTGACCTCCTCGTCGTCGCGGCGGGCCTCGCTCTCGATCACCATGCCCTGACCGAAGTGCGTGTGCAGGACGCGCATGCCGCTGCGGAATTGCAGTTGCGGCCTGGGCGCCGCGACGACCGGCGCCGGCGCCCAGGAACTGTCAACGACCGGCTCATAGGTGCTGCGCAGGGAGGGTGACGCGCTGACGTTGAGCAGTTCGGCGGGAATGTCGTCAAGGAAACGCGAGGGATCGTAGACGGCATTGGCGCTGCGAAAGGTGCAGGACAGGTACAGTTCGTCCATCGCGCGGGTGATACCCACGTAAAACAGGCGGCGTTCCTCGGCCAGTTGTTCGGGGCTGTCCAGTGAGCGCATGTGGGGCAACTGACCATCCACCACACCGGCGATGAAGACCACCGGGAACTCCGTGCCCTTGGTCGCGTGCAGGGTCATCAGGGAAACGGCGTCAAGGTCCGGATCGCGTATGTCCACGTCCGTGTAAAGGGCCCTTTCCGCCAGAAAATCGCCCAGCGATTGCCCCTCCTGCAGGGCCTGTTCCAGCTGGCCGCGCAATTCCGCCAGGTTCTCGCCACGCTCCCGCACCTGTTCCTCATCGTCGCTGACCTTCCACAGCCAGTCCTCGTTGGCCGTGGCCGGCAGAATCTTGTCGAAGAGCGCCGGCAGGTTGCCCGTGGCGGCGACGCCCCACCAGTCAATGCAGCGACCGGCGAGGTTTTGCAGGTTGCGCACCATCCGCGTCGGGAACGGGACCTGCGCGCCCTCCAGCAGCCGCACCAATGCCTCGCCGCAGCCCAGCTTTTCACGTTCGCGCCACAGCTTGAAGGCGCCGAGGGTCTTGTCGCCGATGCCCGGCCCAAACTCGTTGACGATGCGCAGGAAGGACACCTGGTCATTCGGATTGTGCGAAAAGCGCAGGCAGGCCATCATGCCCTGGATTTCCCTGCGGCTGTAAAAGGCCACGCCGCGCACCAGGCGATAGGGAATACCGGCGTCAATGAAGGCCACTTCCAGCGCGCGGGACTGGAAATGGCTGCGGTACATCACGGCGAAATCGCGCAGTTGCAGGTGACCGTCGTTCATCAGCCGCCGGGTGTTCTGCACGATGTGTTCGGCTTCCTCGCGGCTGTCGAAGGCCGAATACATCTGAATCTTCGCGCCGCGCTCGCGCGTGGTGAAGAGCGCCTTGTCCACCCGGTCCGGATTGTGACGAATGACACTGCGCGCGGCCTCGACCACCGTCTGCGTCGAACGATAATTCTGCTCCAGCCTGAATTCCTGCGCCTGGGGAAAATCCTTGCGAAAGCTGGTCACGTTACGCCAGTCCGCGCCGCGCCAGGAGTAGATCGCCTGGTCCTCGTCACCGACCACGAAGACGTTTTGCTGCGGCCGGGCGAAGAGGCGCACCAGGCGATACTGCGCCAGATTCGTATCCTGAAACTCGTCGACCAGCAGATACTCGACGAGATTTCCGTATTTGCGGTACAGGTCCTCATTCTGCTGCAGGAGAAAGACGGTCTGCATCAGCAGATCGCCAAAGTCCATGGCATCGGCTTCCAGCAGAATGTTTTGATAGCGGGGGTAGACCTCCTGGGCCAGCAGGTGACCATAGTCGGGAGCGACGTAGTCCTGCGCCGTGATGAGTTCGCACTTGGCCCGCGAAATCTTGTTGACGATGTCGCGCGCCTGACGCCACTCCTGTCGCATGCCCATGTCGGTCAGCGCCATGCGCACGGCCGTGCGCTGGTCGTCCGCGTCAAAGATGACGTAATCCGAACTCCAGGGCAGATATTCGGCCTCGGCGCGCAACAACCTGCCGCAGATACTGTGAAAGGTGCCGACCCTTGCCCCGCGCAGTCGGCCGCCCAGCAGGGCCTCGACGCGGCTGCGCATCTCGCTGGCGGCGCGGTTGGTGAAGGTCACGGCCATGATGGCGCCGGGATAGACTCCCTGCTCGCGCACCAGCCAGGCGAGGCGCTGCGTCAGTACGCGCGTCTTGCCGCTGCCCGGGCCGGCGTAGACGATGACCGGGCCGGGCCCGGCCGTCACCGCCCCCCGCTGCTGTTCGTTCAGATGCTCCAGGTCCATGCATTGTCCCTGTCGTCCGCGCCTGGGGTCATTGTAGTCCACGTTGCAGGAAATTGGGGCGAGCAGGCGCGGCGCGGCTTTTGCTACACTGGGGCCGCCCGACCACCGGATGGAGGCGACATGCCCGCCAGCGATTCCCCGTCCCTCGCGCGCGAGCGCTTCGGCCGCTTTGCCGCCGCCTACGTAAGCAGCAAAAACCACGCCAGCGGGCCGGACCTTGGGCACCTGCTCGCCATGGCGCAGCCCGAGCCACACTGGCGCGTCCTCGATATCGCCACCGGCGGCGGCCACACCGCCCTGACCTTCGCGCCCTTCGTCGCCAGCGTGGTCGCCAGCGATCTGACGCCCGCCATGCTGGAACAGGCGGAAGCGCACATTCGCGGGCTGGGCATCCACAACGTGAGCTACCGCGAGGCCGCGGCCGACGACCTGCCTTTCGCCGACGGCAGCTTTGAGCTGGTCACCTGCCGCATCGCCGCGCACCACTTCCCGGACGTACCCCGCTTCTTCCAGGAGAGCGCGCGGGTGCTGAAACCGGGCGGGCTGCTGTTGCTGCAGGACCAGGCCCTGCCGGTACACCGACCCTCCGCCCGCTGGATCGACGACTTCGAGCGCCGCCGCGATCCCTCGCACAATCGCGCTTACAGCGAGACGGGCTGGCGGGCCCTCTTTGCGGGCGCCGGCCTGAAGGTTGAACAGGGCGCGCCGGTCGTCAAGCGTCATAACCTGCCGGACTGGGCGCGGCGTCAGGGCAATGACGACGCGGCCATCGCCCGGCTGGACGCCCTGCTGCGTGAAGCGCCCACGCCGGCCGCGCTGTGGTTCGCCCCGCGCGACCTCGGCAGCCCGCAGGCCAGCTTCCTCATCCGCCAGGTCCAGCTGGCGGGCCGCAAGCCAGGGAAAGAGGCACCGGACGCATGAACGACCTCTACGAAAGCACGCGCCAGGGCTGGAGCGACATGTGGCACGGCGCCACGGTCGCGGAGGAACTGGCCACCATGTACTACCCGCGCAGCCAGGCAATCATGCAGGCCTACCTGCCCTGGCTGCCGCGTGACGCGCCCGTCCTCGAAGCCGGCAGCGGCCTCGGCGGCCCGGTCATCGCGCTGCGCGCGGCGGGCCATGACAAGGTCATCGGTATGGACTACGTGGAGAGCGCCCTGCAGGCCGCGCGGCGCCACACGCCCGGCCTGCCGCTGCTGACAGGCGACATTCACGCCATCCCCTGCGCCGACGCCTCCATCGGCGCCTACCTCTCTTTTGGCGTGCTGGAACACTTCGAGCAGGGCATGGGCCCGGCCCTGGCGGAGGCCCGGCGCGTGCTGCGGCCGGGTGGCATCCTGGTGTTGACCATCCCCTTCCCCAACCTGGTGCAGCGTCTGGTTGTGCTCCGGCGGCGCCTGCAGGGCCGCGACGCGCTGACCCACGATGACTTCTACGAAAGCGCCTGGGGCCGACGCGCGCTGGTCGGGACGGTGACGGAAGCCGGTTTTGAGCTCTGTGAACTGCGGCCCACCAGCCACGACTTCACGCTTTGGGGCCTGGGCGGCCCCTTCCGCGCGCCGGGTTACTTTCGCAGCAGCCCGCTGGCCGAGGCCCTGGGCGGGGCGCTGACGCGCCTGGCGCCCTGGGCCTTCAACTACACCACGCTGCTCATCGCGCGCAAGCCGGCGTAGACCCCGGCGCGCAGCCGCGCGGCGACGGGCTCAGGTGACGGCGCCGAGGCCGGCCCTGGCCTCCTCCAGACGCAGGTAGGCGACGGCCACCAGCGCCGAGGTGACCAGCAGCACGATCAGGCTGGTCAGCGGCCGCGAGTTGCGGCGCCCGCCGAAGAGGTGCGTCAGGATCACCGCAACGGTCATCGTCAGGGCGTGCTCAAGGCGATACAGCGGCCAGCCACTGGTGGCTGACAGCATGATCAGCAGGGCCAGACCTGCCAGCCACTGCAGGATGAACACGATGCGGTAGATCAGCATGACGACGCGGTTGAGTGCTCCGGCGCCACTGCGCAGCAGGCTGCGCAGCGTGACCAGCAGCGCGATAATCGTCACGACGACCAGCAGCAGGAACAGGCCGAAGTGCGCATTCAGCATAAAGGTGACGTCAATGGTCATGTCACTTCACTCCGCGCTCGGGTGAGTAGAAGTAAATTGTAGCGCAGGTTGCAACGTGCCATTTGGTACCAGTAGCGCCTGGCGGCCTGGCAGACTCCTGCAGCGGCCAGTCAACCCGGAAATGCAACGTGCATATTTCCGTCAGCAGTGCCCCGACAGGGGACCAGCTCCCTTTTCAGACAGCGGTCCCCTCAAACAGCGAGGGGAAGTGACGCAGCGGGTCGCCGGGCTCGCGCAGCAGGATTTGCTGGCGCGGCGTCAGGTCGACTTCCGTCGGCGCTTCCACCCGTTTTGAAGTCCAGACGAGGTGCGATTTGCTGTATTTGTAGAGCAGCGTGCGCCGTTCATGGTCGGCCCGCCATGCGGCGGTGCCGTGGGTCAGCGCCTCGCTGAAGAGAAGCACCGAGCCCGCGGGCATCTCGGGGATGATGACCGTCGCTGACTCCTCGAAATTCTCGCTGATCTGCTGCGGCAGGCGATAATTGCTTTTGTGGCTGCCGGGGATGCAGCAGAAACCGCCATGCCCCGGCCCGGCGTCGGCCAGGGCCCAGCCCACCACGACGAAGCCTTCATAAATCTGGTCGTTGCGGAAGGCGTAGTACTCGCCGGGCTGCACGTCCTGATTGGGGGCCGTCGCGCCGTAATCGGCGTGCAGTTTGCCATAGCCCTGGCCCTTGCGCATGTGCATGCCGTAGATGCGGTCCAGGCGGAAGGCCTCGCCGAGGCGGAAGCGCAGCACCGGCATGATGGCCGGATGGTCCAGCAAATCGCAGAAGGGCCTGCCCCAGTTGAGAAAGCCGGCGCCAACCGGCGCCCCGCGCTCGCCGACGTCCATGCTGTCCGGCACGATCGACTCGGCCCTGACCAGCGAGGAGCCGAGCGTGGGCGCGCTGCCGAAGCGCGGCGATTTGCCGGGTGGCGGCAGGTTCTGCTCGTCGATTAACCGGTTGAGGGCCGCCACCTCGTCCGCGTCCAGGGCATTTTCGATGACCAGGTAGCCCTGCAAATCAAAGAGGTACTGCTGCAGTTCAAGCTCGCTCATGGGAGGGTCCTCAATTCTGTAAACGCAATCTTGTTCATAATCGTCCTGCGCGTTCCATACTTGCCCAGTCAAATGGTTCGCCACGCAAGTCATTCTTCACGACCTGTTCAATGTACGGTTTCGCCTGCTCAAGATCATCCCGGTTGCGGATGATGATCTCCAGACGATTGTGACTTAGTGGCCACCCTTCAGTATTTCGGGTAAATCCCGGTTTCAACTGCACGGTGGCAGGGTCCACTCCTGCATAGGCGTGCAACTCATTGCTACGTGAACGCACATAAATTGCCAATATGAAAAAGTTCCCTTTGAATGCGATGCGGTGACTGCTGGGTAACACCTGCACTTCCGGAACTAAGGTCTGGCGCACGTAGTTGCGGCTTTGCGCTTCGCCAACCTGAAGTCTGGCTGAAGTCGGGGCTAGCAAAGTCCCATCGGAGATGTTCACCGCCCAGGTAATTCTCGTACGCCCGAAGGAGAAACGGCTTTGAGCGTTCCAGTGAGTTTCGGTCACGAATGATGATCTTCAGCGGACTACGATACAGCGACTGCATCGTCATTTTTTCATCATATTCTGTGAACCCCTGCTCAAGTTCAACTTCTCCCGGGTTCACTGCAGCATGAACGTGTAGGCAGTCATCGCGGATCCGAAACCTTACTGCGCAGATGTTGTAGTCCTTCCTATTCATGCCTTTGTAAGCAACCCACCCCTTTCTTGGAGTCCTTTGCACGTCTTTTCCAAGAGCAAGAGCTGCCGAATCGAGTTCCTCAAACAACGCACGCAGTTCGAGACTTGCCTTGTCCCAGCCTGAAACTCCACTTATGTCGGACAAGG
>JAGWBD010000066.1 GCA_021296065.1 Anaerolineae bacterium | reverse complement strand
CTGACGTGACGCAACATCTTAAGGTAAAAGCCACGACCGCAGGGCAGGTCCAGAATCAGACTGTCCGCGTGCAGCGGAATCCATTCAAATACGGTTCGCGCGCGTATGCGGAAAGACATGTCCGCCTCGTTGCGCAGCATCCAGGCGACGGTTTCAGGATCAATTCCTGGCATGGCGGCGGAAGAGACGCTCATAGCGGTCCACAGTTTCCTGGAAACAAAAGGCCTGCCCAATTGCTTGCCGCGGCCGCCGGTAACGCTCCGGCTCTTGCAGGACGGCCACCAGCGCCTCACCAATCGCGCGCCAGTCTCCGACGGGCGCGAGCCGCCCCATGCCGGTCACCCGCACCGGCACCCTGCCCCCGGGTGTGTCGGTCATCACGACCGGTGTGCCGCAGAGCATGGACTCTACCTGAACCAGCGCAAAACACTCTGAATCGCTGGTAAGCGCCAGTACATCGCAGGCTGCGTAAAAATTGGCCATGGCCTGCATGCCCCGCAGCACCCCCAAAAACCTGATCCGGCCACGCCAACGTTTCAGCAGGGCGGCATGGCGTTCAAGCGTGTGTTCGTAGGCGACTTCGTGCTGCCCGGCGAAAACCACGCGGACCTGGGGAAAGGCCTCAACCACAACTTCCAGCGCGCGTAACAGCAGGTCCGGGCGTTTTTCCTCGACAAATCGACCGGCAAATCCAATGAGGGGGCCGCCCTCCGGCGCCCACCGGGACCGCAGTCTGGTCGCTGCTTTCCGGTCGGGTGCAGGCATGCTGACGGGAGGAGAAATCACCGAGATTTTCTCACGGTAGGGCGCCAGCCAGCGGGAATGCGCGGCATAGTCGTCGCTGTAGGCGACGAGCTGCGCGGCCCGCCGCGCCAGCAGGGTGTAAAAACGATACATCAGCGCGCCGATCAATCGGTTCAGCGGGGCCTGCGGCAAGATCAGATCGCCATGATGCGTGGCCACAATGGCGCGTCCGGCAAGGCGGGACACCAGCGCCAGCGCGGCGGTCTCCAGCATGGGCAGGTTCGCCCAGATCACATCATGTCGCAGCGCCAGCGCCAGCGCTGCCCACGGCCATGCCGGCATCAACATGCCGCGGCTGATCGCCAGGGGCAGGGTCCGCAGGCGCACGACCCGCACGCCGTTGAGCATTTGCTCGTCACGGGGCAGAGAGGCATCGTAGCGCGCTGTCAACACCGTCACCTCATGGCCGCGACGCGCCAGCTCCTCCGCGACACGTTGCACGTGGATGGTCAGCCCGGTCGGATGCGGGTGATAGTAAAGCAGCGAAACCAGGATTCTGAGCCTGTCCTGACGGTCATTTCTGGTTTCCATGACCCTCCTGGCGCCATTTGAATTGTTGCAGACTGCGGACCAGCCTGACGGGAGTCACCTGCTCCCGCACAAGCCCCCAGGCGCCGGTCAGGGTATACATCAGTAAATTGGTGGCGTGAATGGTGATCGCGAGAGAAACGTTGGGCGCATCCTGTGGGTCGCCATACCCGCCTGCAGCCAGTGCCAGCATGATGGCCCATTCATAGATACCGATGTTGCCCGGCACGGCCGGCAGGGCAATCACCAGCGCCGCAGCCACGATGCTGAGCGCCGCCACGGCAAGGTCCGCCTGCTCGAAAAAAATCAGCATCATCAGGAAGCTGGCCAGCAAGGAAAGCGTCCATCCTGCCAGGGTCCAGGCCAGCACCTGAAAAAGCAGGGCCGGGTTGGTCAGCGGTTGCAACCCGTCCAGCAGTGCTTCCAGCCATGCGCCCAGGGGGAGCCGCCGCACAGGACCGGGCCAGGGGAAACTCAACAACAGGTCCAGCAGGCGTCTGGCCAGCGACCGTCGCCGCGCCAGCAAAAAAAACGCCAGCGCCAGCGCCAGCAACAACGGCAACATGAAGCGCGCCGCCTGGCGGTAGTCGTCGCCGGCTTCAGGCAGGACACTCAACGCAGCAGCCAGCAGCATAATTACCGCCAGCGTGTCCAACAGACGTTCCAACACGACGCTGCCCGCGGTCCGCATCGACGAGAGACCGGGCCTGACCAGCCAGATGCGCGCCAGTTCACCAAATCGAAAAGGCAGAAAGGCGTTTGCCAGATAAGATATATTAAGGATGTGGAAGGCGCGCGCGACCGGCAGGCCACCGTCCAGCAAGGCGCGCCAACGCAGCGCCCGCACCATCTGTCCCGTCAGCAACAGCAAAAAAGCCGGCAACAGCCACCCGTATTCGGCCGTGCGCAGGGAAAGCACCAGGCAGTCCAGATCCAGTTGCGTGACCAGGGCCCCGGTTGCCAGCAAACTGAGCAACAGTCCTGGCAGACCAATTCGCCAACGATTCACCGCTTCTCCAGCGTCCTGCCTCCCCGCCCATGGTATCCAATCGCGAGACGAGTACAATGCATAGTCCTGTCCTTGACAGGCCGACGGGGTCTGCCTATACTCGCGTCGCGGTTGCGGGTGTAGCTCAGTTGGTAGAGCACTTGCTTCCCAAGCAAGGTGTCACGGGTTCGAATCCCGTTACCCGCTCATGGTGAATGCGCCCGCCAACCGGGGCGCGTTTTTCATGCAAGGCCAGTTGCCGTGCTGCATTTGGGGCGATGAGGAGTTTGGTGTGTCAGAGTTTGCAATTAAGGCGCAGGAACGCAATTTAACGGGCAAAAAGGTGCGCCCACTGCGCAGCCAGGGTCTGGTGCCAGGGATCATCTACGGGCCCACCATGGATCCCGTAAACATCCAGATCCCCGGGCGTTCACTGGAAACCCTGCTAATGAACGCCGGCGGGACCAATCTGATCGACATCAGCGTGGCCGGTGATACCCATATCGTGCTGGCGCGCGACGTGCAGCGGCATGTGTTGCGGGACGACATTCTTCACGTCGATTTTTTCGCTTTGCGCATGGACCAGAAAATCGCTACGGATGTCTTTCTGCGTTTTGCAGGGGAGAGTCCTGCTGTCGTCTCCGGCCAGGGCATTCTCATCACGGGGCCAGGCAACCTGACCATCGAGACCTTGCCTGCAAACCTGATAAACGAGATCGAAATCAGTCTGGATGGCCTGATTGAGGTGGGCGACGGTATCCACGTAAGGGATCTCGAACTCGGCGAGGATATCGACATTCTCAACGACCCCGATGAAATGCTGGCCCGGGTGGTCATGCCCGCCGCTGTTGCCGCGGAAGACGAGGAAGAAGAACTCGAAGGCGAACTGGATGAAGAGGTTGATGCCGCGGACGTCGAGCGGGTCGGCGAAGACAGCGAAGAAGAAGAGTAGGCTTTAGCCGGGCGTCAGCGCCGCCTGAATGGCCCTGCGTTGAGCGGGTGAGGAGTCCGGCATCGGGCGACGCGGCTGGCCTGCGGGGCGTCCCTGCAACGCCAGTGCCGTCTTGACGTTGGCGGGCAGATTGTCCCCTTCGATTGCATTCCACAGTTTCAACAACTGCCAGTGTAGCCTCAGAGCCTGCTCGTGATTGCCGGCAACGACCGCATCCCACAGCGCTACGCAGCGTTCCGGCGCTGCGCTGAGTATCGCCGCAATGGCCCCATGCGCCCCCAGGCAAAAAGAAGGATACAGAAGCGCGTCAACCGCTGACAGGATGGCGCCATCATTCCCGGCCTGCAACAACAGGTCCGCCAGCAGCTTCATGTCTCCGGCGCTTTGTTTGACCCCGACAACACCATCGATTTCACGGAGCATGCGAGTCAACAATTGCGGCGAGCAATAGGACCAGGGCACGACGTTGTAGATGATGACTGGCAGGCTGGTCGCATCAGCCAACGCGGCAAAGTGACGAAACATGCTGTCGTCATCCGGCCGGAAAAGGTAATGCACCGGGGTAACCTGCAGGCCGGCCAGGTCCATGTCTTCCAACGCCCGCGCCTTCTCCAGAGCCTGGCGCGTGCTGTCCACGATCACGCCGGCGACGACCGGGACGCGGCCTGCAGCAGCGTCCAGCGCGGCGCCAACACAACAACGCAATTCCTCAGTGGAAAGCGTATGCCCTTCCCCGGTGCTGCCGCCCACGGCCAGGCCATGAACGCCGGCTTCTTCAATCAGCCAGCGCACCTCCCGCTGCAGCGCCGCCTCGTCCAGAGATTCGTCCGCGGCAAATGGCGTCACCAACGGCGGGATGATGCCCCGCAACCGTCCAGTTTCAGGCATGCCCGTTTGCCTGCAGATTCCCGTCCTGGCTGGCCGCTGCTTCCTCCTGAAGATCAACCACGGCCACACCTACAACATGGCTGTTCCTGTCCAGATCCATCACCCTGACCCCCTGGGTGCTCCGTCCGGTTTCGCGTATTTCGTCCAGGCTGGTGCGAATGACGATGCCGCTGGAAGACATGAGTAAAATGTCATCGCTGGACTTCAGGCAACGCATGGCCACTACAGGCCCGGTCTTCGAATTCTGCGCCAGGGTACGAATACCAAAACCATAGCGGTCCTGTTGCCGGTACTGGTCAAGAACAGTGCGTTTGCCAAAGCCGTATCGTGTGACAACCAGCTGGTGCGTGTCCGCCTCGTCGATAACGTCCATCGCCGCAACCCTGTCCCCTGGCCGCAGACGAATGGAATTCACACCTGCCGCGCCGCGTCCCATGACGCTCACCGCGCTCTCGTGAAAGCGGATGGACTGACCGGCCTCGGTGACAACCATCACTTCCTGGTCGCCGTCGCTGGGCCGCGCCTGAACAAGAGTGTCGTTTTCCTCCAGGTGAATGGCAATCAAGCCACTGGAGCGCGCATGGAGCAACTCCCGCAGCGGGACGCGCTTGATGCGTCCGTTGCGGGTCGCCAGAATCAGGTGGCCGGCGATATCGCCGGCGTCGGCGTCATACGGCAGAATGATCGTGATGCTTTCCCCGCTTTCGAGCGGCAGTACGGCATGGATCGTGATCCCGCGACCCGTGCGCGTGGCTTCCGGAATGCGGTAGGCAGGTTCGCTGTAGACCTTGCCCCTGTCGCTGAAGAACAGCAACTGGTCATGGCTGCCGGCATTGATGATGTGGGTCAGCACGTCCTCTTCGCGGGTGGTCATGCCAATCAGGCCCTTCCCGCCCCGGTGCTGGGCACGGTAGGTCGCCGTCGGCACGCGCTTGATGTAGCCCTTCGTGGTGAGCGAGACCAGCACGCGCTCGTCCCGCACCAGGTCCGCCTCGTCAAAATCGGTGCTGACGTCATGCAGAATCTGTGTGCGACGATCATCACCGTAGCTTTCAGCCAGTTCCACCATGTCTTCCCGAATGAGCGCCAGCATACGCTCCTGTGAAGCCAGCAATTCCTCAAGCCAGGCGCTGCGCGCCAGCACCTCGTCGTATTCATCCTGCAGCTTCTGTTGTTCCAGAGCGGCCAGCCGTCGCAGTTGCATTTCGAGGATGGCGTTGGCCTGCAATTCATCGAGGCCGAAACCTTGCATCAGTTCCGTGCGGGCGCTGTCGGTATCGGGTGAAGCACGAATGCAGCGAATGACCGCTTCAATCTGCGACAGCGCTTTGAGCAGGCCCTCAAGAATGTGGGCCCGCGCCCTCAACTTCGCCAGTTCGTGACGCGATCGACGTTCGATGACCTCCAGGCGGTGGTCAATGTAGATTTGCAGCGCCTGTTTCAGGCCAAGGGAGCGCGGCTGCATGCCATCCAGCGCCAACATCTGAATGCTGAAGGTGCTCTGCAACTGGGTGAACTTGTATAGCTGGTTCAGCACTCTGAGAGGTTGTGCGTTGCGCTTCAACTCCACTGTCAGGCGCATGCCGTTGCGGTCAGACTCATCGCGCAGGTCAGCGATAGTGTCTATTCGGCCTTCCCGCACCAGCGCCACGATGCGCTCGACGATTGCCGTCTTGCTCACCTGGTAAGGAATCTCGCTCAGGATGATGCGATGACGTTCGTTGTGTTCTTCCTGTTCGTAATGCGCCCGCACGACCACGCGCCCCCGTCCGGTCGCATAGGCCTCGCGCAGGCCCTCGTCAGCAATCACCAGCGCTCCGGTCGGAAAGTCCGGACCCTTAACAAAAGCCATCAGTTCGTCGACAGTGATCTCGCCGCGACGACCATAGTTGTCAATGATATGAACGATGGCATCCGTCAACTCACGCAGGTTGTGCGGAGGCACGTTGGTCGCCATACCGACGGCGATGCCGCTGGCGCCGTTGAGCAGGAGATTGGGCAGACGCGCCGGCAACACCAGCGGCTCTTCAGCGCTGCCGTCGTAGTTCTCTTCGAAATCGACGGTGTCCATGTCAATGTCGACCAGCAATTCGCTGGCGATGCGCGCGAGACGGGCCTCTGTGTATCGCATGGCCGCAGGGCTGTCGCCGTCAACGCTGCCAAAGTTGCCCTGGCCGTCCAACAGGGGGTAACGCAGCGAGAATTCCTGCACCATGCGCGCCATCGCGTCATAGACGGCACCATCACCATGGGGATGATACTTGCCCAACACGTCTCCAACGACGCGCGCGCTCTTCTTGTACTGGGTGTTATAGCGCAGGCCCATGTCGTGCATTGCGTACAGAATTCGCCGATGCACCGGCTTGAGCCCGTCGCGGGCATCCGGCAGCGCTCGCGCCACGATTACGCTCATGGCGTAATCAAGGTAACTGCCGCGCATTTCCTCGTTGATATTTATTGCACGGATTTCGCCGGAATCGGCCACTGCCTGGCCCCGCCTCCAAACGTTTCTGACAGTCTGGATTATACCTGTCCGGCAGCCCGGTAGCGACCCTCAGTCCGTCTCGCCCTGCGCAGCGACCGCTCAACTGGCGCGCAACCAACGACCTTCCACCAGCCTGAAAAAGACCGGAATCGTGCTGCTGGCATCCCGCACCTGGGCCCGCAAGAGCAGTTCGCCTCCCGACGCGTTGACCGGCTCGACCTCGTCAACGACCAGCGGAGCGATGAATTCTCCGGCCACAAAACGCGCTCTGGCCAAAACGCCGAGTGCCTCGTCACGCAGGTCATAAAAAGCCAGAAACGCATCGCGCTCGCCTGCAAGACGTGTGGCAGCCTCCTCTCCCACCTGCCATGCCAGGAGATCGCGCCAGTCCAGCGCCGCGTCATGCAGGTCGGGAACACCGGTGACATCGGCGACCAGGTCCAGCGTGGATGTTGGCTCAAGGCCCTTAATCAACGCCGCCGGCGCATCTTCACCGAAATTTGCCGAAATACTCTTCAAAAGATGCTGGCCGCTGTCCTCCTGTAGCAGGCGACCCGCCAGCCAGGCATCTGCCGACGCATGCAGCCAGCGTGCCTCGCGGGACCACGCGGGTCCCGGCTGCCCGGCAATCTCCCGCAACAGGCGTTCTGACAGAAGTCTTGCGACTTCCGCCCTCAGGCCCGTGTTCAGCGCGTCGCCCTGACGCACCAGCCCCGTCCAGGGCGAGGGCAAGAGCAGCAGCCAGGAATCCGCCGTGGACCAGACCGGTGCGCCAGGTTGGGCAAGGACCTGAACATTCAGGGCAGGCCTGACGGCGCAATTCAGGAGCTGGCAACCCCTCACCAGCCATGACTCCAGCTCGGGGCCCAACCCGGTCACAAGCGGCGCATCGATGTCTTCGTAATCGATGCGCAATCCGCTGACGCGGTGGCTGCGCGCATGGCCGCGCCAACCGGCTTGTGGCGACACGTGCCGCCAGCCTTTGCCGCTGCGGCGGTAGAACCAGGTATGCAACCAGGTTTCCCCATGAATGATTTCTTCAACCTGCACCCAGGCATCCTCGCCGCTGATGGCCATGGCTGCGACCCCACCACCCCGGGCGTTACTCTCCAGCTTGCGCATTTGCCAGGCATCGAACAAATCCCGCCAGAATAATTGTTGCGCCTGGTCGCCACTGGCCTGCATCTGCTGGAAGGCCTGCAGATCACCGAGACGCAGGGCCGTGATTTCCGTCTCCACACTGGCGCGCAAAAGGTCTTCCTGTTGGCTGTCCACTTCCCGCAAGCGCAGAAAAAAGCCTCCGGCCAGCAGCGTCAGGACAAGCAGCAGAAAGCCCAACCGCGCCAGGCGCTTCCATTGGCGCACTGTGTCCCGTCTGCCGACCTTGCCGGGCTGAGCCTGCTCGTCGGCCGAATCGAGGTCCCATTCGAATTCAATGCCCATCGGTCGCCTTTGGCGCATGTAACGCTTCGCCGCTGTAAAGCGTGTGCAATTGCCCTGTTTCTGCTCGCAGCAGAAGGGCCCCGTCCCGATCAACGCCTTCAATAAAGCCTTGCAAACCGTTCACCTCAACCCGACTCGTGGGCAATTTCAGTCGCTGGCGCCACGCCCGATAGAGAGCGTCGCCACCCGCTTGCTGCAGCAAAACATCTGCGTGATTGACCAGCAGGGCCAACAGGCGGGCGCGATCCAGACTGCAGCCGCAGGCCGTCTCCAGACTGATGGCCTGTTCTTCCAGCGGGCTGCCACGGAAATCCACCCGGACATTGACGCCCATACCCAGCACGGCGCCCGCCAGCCTGTCGCCCTGCCACAACGCTTCACTCAGCACGCCGGCCAGTTTGAGGCCCCCAACCTGCACGTCATTTGGCCACTTCAGACTGACGTCCCTGGCTCCCGCTTCGTCGGCCATCCCTGCAATCGCCAGAGCCCCCGCCATGGTCAGACGAGGCAGGTCCTGTGATTCCGGACGCAGGACAATCGAAAGCGCAAGCGCCGCACCCGCCGGCGTGTGCCAGCCGCGGCCCAGCCGGCCCCTGCCCTGCAGCTGTTCATCCGCCAGTACCAGTGAGCCCGTCGGCGCGCCCTGGCGCAGCCAGTCCAGCGCATCCGCATTGGTGCTTCCGGTTGCCCGTCGCCAAATGAAGGGCCGGTCGCCCAGAACGCAAGAGATTCGGCCTTTGTCAAGCATGGGGCCCGCCTGGTCGCCGCCTTGTTCCGGCGATGTACAATAGCCCGGCATGTGGTCTTTTGTCGGCCTTCAGATTTCGGGGTTGAAGGCCGTTTTTCCTGTCGTTTGAAGTTCCCGTAAAGGCCTTCGCGTGAGCAAAACTCTTCTGCCAGCAAACAGGCACCCCTGGCGACTGGTGAAAATAACGCTGCCGGGGCTCTTGCTGGCGTTCCTGCTTGTCGGCCTGCTGTATGCCTGGGCAACGCCTGTTCTGGAAGCGTCGGACGAGCCCCATCATTTCGCCTTCGCCGAATTCATCAGCCGTCACTGGACGCTGCCGGTACAGGTCCCGGGGGAAATCACGCCCTGGGCCCAGGAAGGCAGCCAACCCCCACTTTACTACATTCTTGTGGCGGCCCTGATTGCGCCTGTCGACACGGGCGATTTACCGGACCTCATGCGACCAAATCCGCACGCGATCGTCGGTGATCCCTCCACAATCAACAACCACAACCGCTTCTTGCATGACACCTCCTTTCCACCATTGCATGGTAGCGCGCTGGCAATTTATGTCGCCCGCGTTTTCAGCCTGCTGCTGGCATGCGGCAGCGTCGCCGGCGTGTGGCTGACCGCCCGCGAACTCGCGTATCTGACCGGGCAGAATCCGGAGCGCCTGGCTCTGCTTGCTGCCGGCCTGGTCGCATTCAATCCCCAGTTTCTGTTTATCTCGGCATCGGTCAGCAACGACAACCTGATCACACTCCTGGCCAGCCTGGCGATTTGGCAAATGCTGGCCCTGTCGCGCAACGGTCTGAATGCCCGCCGCAGTCTGGCGCTGGCCTTGCTGCTGGCCCTGGCTGCAGCGAGCAAGCTAAGCGGGCTCCTGCTCATTGCACCGCTGGGTCTGGCCGCCCTTTGGGCCGCCATTCGCTTTGGCCAGAAAAGGGAGTTTCTTCGCCTGGCGCTGTTGACCGGCGTCTGTTTGCTGGTGATCGCCGGCCCCTGGTACGCTCGCAATCTGACGCTCTATGGCGAGCTCACCGGCTCGCAGACCATGCTGGACATTTTCGGACGACGGCCCGCCCCTTCGCTGGAGAATCTGCTGACCGAGGAATTTCGCGGTTTGCGTTACAGCTACTGGGGCATTTTCGGCGCTTTCAATATCTTCAGTCCGACGCTTTTCTATCTGGCCATGGACATTGTCACCCTGGCGGGCGCGTTCGGTCTGCTGCGCTGCCTGTGGCAGGCCCGGGCCAAACCTGAGACCCTTGTCCCGCATTCCCTGTTGCTGTTTTGTGTCGCCCTGTTCTTGATCGCACTTGTTGTGTGGACGCTTCAGACGGCCGCCTCAACCGGACGATTGTTGTTTCCTGTCAGCGCGGCGGGCAGTTCCCTGCTGGCGCTGGGCCTTCTGAGACTGCGCCTGCCAGTTCGACCGGCAGTGGTCGCTT
>JAGWBD010000013.1 GCA_021296065.1 Anaerolineae bacterium | reverse complement strand
GGGTCGCGGCTAACGAATCGACACGGGATGTTGCGGAAGGCACGGTCGTGCCCGCCCGCGCCGGATCCATCAGGGTTCCCGCCGAGGACCTGGGTTACGAGGATGGAGACATCATCTCCTTCTCCCTGGCCAGTCTGGCTGCCCTTGACGACCCCACCTACAGCGACAGCCCCAGCCTGATCTTCTGCTACCCGGTCTACGAATCCTGCCTCGACCCCCGAACCCTGGTCCGTTCCCTGCCGCCGCCACTGGATGCGACAATCGACCTGGTGACCCCGGAGCCGGCTGAAGAAGAGGAACCGGCAGCCCAGACCATCGACGAGGGCGGCACCATTGAAGTTAACATTCCGCTCAGGGGCACAGTCATCAACAACGCCGCCGGTTTCGACTGGCAGGCGGAAAACTCGGATGGCAATATGGCCAGCGGCACGAAGAACCTGGGCAATGAGCAAGCCCAGGCGCAGGCGGTTGACACAAGCGAGACCATTCGTTTCGGCGCGGGCCTGATCGATTACCAGGTGGAAGAAGGCCTCCGCCTCACCTTGCGTACCCTGGCCCTGAGTGGTTCCCGTCGCTACGTGGACAGCCACCCCGTGGTCTACTATTACTGTAGCGACCCGACTGTGAACTGCCCCGGTTTGTGGAGCGCTTCTCCCCCCGGCGGCGACGACGATGGCGACGGTGATGGTGGCAGCGGCGAAAACTGCCTGAACACGGACAACGCAGCACCCATCAAGGTCTGCGCCAACGCCGACTACACGTCCTATACGCTCTACGGCATCTATCAGGACAGCAGCGTGCAGTCGCTGGCCAGCGTGACCAGCGCCTCCAGTCTCTGTGGCTCGCACGCCGCCGCCAACGACAACCTGGCCAGCGGCAGCAACCCCGCTGCCAACAAGGCCTACACCGTCAGCTACGATGGTGCATGCACGATGACTCTCAGCACCTACTACGCCGACAAGGGGCCGGACGTCAACAAGCCCTACATCATCACCATCGATGAGCACCATACCGTGCGTTACATCCAGTGGTAGGCCAAGGCCGTTACTGACCGGAAGGCCGGTCCCCGTGAGGGGCCGGCCTTTTTGATTCTGCCGGCGTGCAGCGGGTTCGGACAAGAAGCGGCGGCATCTCGCGACAGTTGTCGCCGATGAAGAGCCAGTCCATGCGGCAGAAGCGCCGCACGCAGGGCAAGGGTTGTCCCTTTACCACATCTTGCGAGGCGTCTGACGCCCTTCGCGCTGCATCAGCTGGCCAGCCATCGGGCCGCAAGACACTATTCCGGCACGCGCGTTTGCAATTCCCCGCGGCGGGTGCACAATTAATTTTCCGTGCAGTCATCATCAATTTGGCCACTGAGACTGCGTAAGTTTGTAAGCATTTGTGCAGGGTCTGCTGCTGTTTATCGGCGATGTGACGGGTTCCCGGCACGGAGCCCGGGCCCTGGCGAAAGGTTGTCTGAATTCCGGGGAAAGAGAGTGCGCTTGTGAAATCCCTGCCCGTTCGCCATGTCCTTGTCCTTTTTCTGTCAGTGGCCCTTTTGCTTGCCGTTCAGTTGCTGGCGCAGGGCACGACGGAAAAAACCGCGCTGCCGGTACCGCTGGCGCCGGTCGTTGCGCTCAGTTCAAACGTCGTGGATGATGTCGAGACTGGCAGCTTCACGATCACCGCACCCAACACGACGCAGTACGCCAATGCCGAGACCGTCGACTGGCTGGCGGTCAACGCGAGTACGCGCGGGGAAGCGGAAGGCAGTCTGGCACCTGACGAAGCCGGCACCATCACAGTCGACGCCGAGGACCTGGAATACGCCGATGGCCACGTCGTCTCATTTTCCCTGGTGCAGGTGGCGGCGCTGGATGACGAGACCTACATTAACAGCCCGCGCCTGATTTTCTGCTATCCCGTTCATGAGGAATGTCAGGACCCCGAGACTCTGATTCGGGCTCTGCCTCCGCCACTGAACGCGAGTGTCAGTCTGTTGACGCCAGTGCCAACGGCCACGCCGGATCCAAACGCCCAGGCAGAGACCGTGCAGGCCCAGTCCAGCGACAGTGGCGGCACATTCGAGGTAAATGTGCCCCTGGTGGGCAACGTCATCACCAATGCCCAGGGCTTCGGCTGGTCGGCCGACAACACGGATGGCAATTCGGCCAATGGCACGGAAAATCTTGGCGGGGCAGAGACCCAGGTTCTTGCCCAGTCGACGGATACTGTGGAGACCATACTTTTCGGCGCCAGTCTGGTGCAATACGACGTGGGAGACATCCTGCGGATCATTTTGCGCAGTCTGGCCCAGGATGACTCGTCGCGTTACGTGGACAGCCACCCGGTGGTCTATTACTTCTGTGAAGACCCGGACGACGATATTCCGGATTGTGCGGCGCTGTGGTCGGCGTCGCAGGCCGGCAATGGCAATGGCGGCAGTGGTGGCAGCGGCGGCAGCGGCGGCAGCGGCGGCGGCGGCGGTTCCTTCGGCAACTGCCTGAACACGGACAACGCCGCGCCCCTCAAGGTTTGCGCCAACACGGCCTACACGCAATACACGCTTTACGGTGTCTTTCAGGACAGCAGCACGACGGACCTGGTGACTGTGAGCAGCAGTACCGCGTTGCACGGGTCGCAGGCAGCTGCCAGCACCCTGGCCAGCGGCACGAACAGCGCCGCCAACAAGTCCTACACGCTCAGCTACGATGGCGACGGTCTCATGACCCTCAGCACCTTCTACGCCGACAAGGGGCCGGACGTCGACAAGCCTTACATCATCACGATCAACCAGAGCCACACGGTCACATACGTGCAGTGGTAGCCAGGTACGGCCTCTGACCAAAAGGCCGGTCCCGCGCCGGGGCCGGCCTTTTGCTTGCATGACGGACAGAGGGTTGAATCAGTCGCCGCCGGGTGGCTTTTCGCAAAAGCTGTCGCCAATCACGAGCAAGTCCATGCGCGTGCGCAGGAAACAGTCGATGGCCTGCTCCGGTGAGCAGACGATCGGCTCGTTTTCGTTGAAACTGGTGTTGACGACGACGGGCAGGCCGCTGCGTCGCTCGAAAGCCTTGATCAGGTCGTAATAGCGCGGGTTGTGTTCGCGCAGAACCGTTTGCAGGCGGCCCGTCTGGTCCACGTGCGTCACCGCGCAAAGGCGCTCGCGCCATTCGTCGCGGATGCGGTAGACGTGCAGCATGTGGGGCGAAGGTTCGCTGTTCTCGAAGACCCTCGATTGCAGCCCGGCAAGCACGGCTGGCGCGAAGGGACGGAACCACTCACGGCGCTTGATGCGGTCGTTGAGCGTTTGTTTCATGTCCGGCAAGCCCGGATGGGCGAGGATGGAACGGTTGCCGAGGGCGCGCGGCCCCCATTCCATGCGGCCCTGGAACCAGCCCACGACCGCGCCGGCCTCGATCGCTGCCGCCGTGCGTTGCAGCAGTTCCGGCTCCGGCAATTCCACGGCGTCGACCTGTCGCCGTGCCAGGGCGCTGCGAATCTCCTGTTGCGTGTAATCCGGGCCGAGTCCGGCGCTGCCCATCACGTAGCGTTCGCGCGGGCTCTCCAGTTGCTGGCTGGCGTAAAGTGCGGCGCCCAGTGACAGGCCCTCGTCGCCGGCGGCGGGGTGGATCCAGGTCTCGCGGAAGGGCGTTTGTGCTGTGACGAGGCCGTTGGCGACGCTGTTGAGCGCGCAGCCACCGGCCATCACCACGCGGTCAGAGGGCGCCAGGGCGTGCAGCCGCCGCAGCAAGTGCAACCAGGCGCGCTCGAAAGTGACTTGCAGGCCGCGCGCCAGGTCCATGTCGCGCTGCGTGATCTCGCTGCCCGGCTGGCGCGGCGCGCCGAAGATCGCGACCATGTGGTCGGACCAGTGGCGGCCGATCTCCATCTCACCGCGTTGGTTGATGCTGATCGACTGCTCGGCGCCGAAGGGCAGGAACCAGCGACCGTTAAGGCGGAAGCCTTCGTCGCTCAGGCGCAGCATGTCGTCGAAGTGGTCGCAGCAGGCGTCCTCGCCGTAGGGCGCCAGGCCCATCACCTTGCCCTCGTCGCCATAGCGGCCGTAGCCGATGAATTGGCAGACCATGGTGTAAAGCGAACCGAGCGAGTGCGGCACGTGGATGCGTTGCAGCACGTCGATTTCGCTGCCCTGGCAGCGGGCCAGCATGCAGGTGACGAAATCGCCGGATCCGTCCACGCTGAAACCGGCGGCCTCGTCAAATGGCGAAGTGAAATACGCGCTGGCGACGTGGGCGAGGTGATGTTCGACGCGCAATTGTCGAAAGTTCAGCGCGGCCGGGTCGAGTTCGAATTCCGCGGCCAGTTGAGACTTAACGTCCAGCTGCTTCACCTGGCCGGCGCCGGCCTGCAGCAGGGCGGGCAGACGCGTCGGGTTGCCGAAGAGGAAGGCGGCCTTGCGCGTCAGGTTGGCCGCGGGGTCGCGCGGGATGGCGACGCAGTCGACGTCCTGCGGACTGATGCCGGCCATCTCCAGCACCATGCGCGCGGCCTGACGCGGGAAACCGGCGTAGTACTTGACCCGGTTGATGCGCTCCTCGGCGACGGCGGCGACCGGCTGGCCGTCGATGACGAGAGCGGCCGAGGCGCCGGCGTGTTCGCTGTTGATGCCGAGAATGACGCTCATGGGGGCCTGGTCCGTTCCTGTGCGGGCGCTGCGTGGCTTCGGCCTGCCTGGCATCGGCCGGGCCGGGATGATTGTACAGGATAACGGATGCGAGCGGGGCTCTCACCCAAATCCTTTCCCGCGACCAACCTGTGCCGCAGGGGCGACATACCGTGGCGCGCGTCGCCGGCGATGTGTGGTCCGCGGGTGGCGAGCGGTTTGACAAATCGACCCTACGCCTGGCGCAAGCCCTCCGGCGCCAGTTCGCCGATCGAGCTTTCCAGTTCGATTTCTTCCGGCGCCTCGTCGCGTACGACCCTGGCCGTCGGCGGCAGGGGCGTATCGAACTGGTAGTCGGAGTCTTCCTTCTGCCTGCGCCAGACCATCCGCATTTCCTTCCAGGCGCCGATCAGCGTACGCGGTTCGGGCATATCGTCGGCCACTTCCTCGTAGAGCCTGCCGAGGTTGTAGCAGGGCACACCGGCGTACATGTGGTGCTCGATATGCCATTCCATGCGCCAGTAGAGGAAGGAAAAGAGCGGATTGAGGCGCATCGAGCGCACACTCTTGCGGAAGTCGTTGACCTTGTCCTGCAGGCCGCAGTGCTGCGGCAGGCCCAGGAAGTAACCCAGCCAGTTGGCGGTGAAGACCGCCGTGCTGAAGATCAGCGGCAGCACCCACAGGCCGCTGAGGATGGCGATGACCAGAATCGAGCCGTGGAAGAGGATCAGGATGCGCGACCAGAGCACCGTCTTGCGGTATTCCTCCGGCTGGTCCTCATGCAGCGCGCGCACCCAGTCCGTGCCGGGCGCCCTGCCCGGGTCGTTGAGCCGAAGGGCGGTGCGGAGGGAGGTCGCGATATTGTCGAAGAGCCCGCCCTTGCTGAAGGTACGCCCGCGGCGCGTGAGCAGGTTGATCGTAAAGAGTTGCAACACGAAGGTTGAGGCCAGGGTGGGTTCGATCGGCAGCAGCACCTCGCGGTCGCCTTCGGGGTGCAGGGTGTAGCGGTGGTGGTAGGTGTGGCTCATGTTGTAGTCGTAGGTATCGAACCAGCCGATCAGGCTGAAGATGTGGAGGAAGACCTTGTTGAGCCATTTGGTGCGGAAGACGGTGCCATGCCCCAGTTCATGCGGGGCGATGCCGCTGAAGAAACTGGTGACCGTGCCATGGCAGAAGAGCGCGACGATGAAAGCGCCCCAAAGTTGCAGGGACCAGTAGTGAAAGACCAGCGCGCCGGTCAGGCAGAAAAGCGCCAGGTGCCCGCCGGCCTGAAACCAGCCCTGCAGGTCACTTCGCCGAGAAAGCTCGCGCAGTGTTTTGCCCGGAATGGGGCTGCGGTACCACTCCACCCGCAAGGTCTTGCGCACGTCGGCCAGCGGTGGGTAACTCATTGCTCCTGCTCCTGAAACCTGTGCCGCCATTGCCGGAGTATAGCCAGGGAGGGGATGGTCTGCCTGATGTTCTGGCGTATGGTGCGTGACGGGCGATTTGATAAATTACCCCTGTCCTGAACCGTAGGAGCGCCTAACGCAGGCCCGCCGGCGCCAGGTCGCCGATGGAACTCTCCAGTTCAATTTCTTCCGGCGCCTCTTCACGAAAGGCTCTGGCCGTCGGCGGCAGGGGCGTATCGAACTGGTAGTCCGGGTCTTCCTTCTGTCTTCGCCAGATCATGCGCATTTCCTTCCAGGCGCCGACCAGGGTTCGCGGTTCGGGCAGGTCGTCGGCGATTTCCTCGTAAAGTTTGCGCAGGTTGTAGCAAGGCACGCCGGCATACATGTGGTGCTCGAGGTGCCATTCCATGCGCCAGTAAAGGAAGGAAAAGAGCGGATTGATGCGCATGGAGCGCACGCTCTTGCGGAAGTCGTTGACCTTGTCCCGCAGACCGCAGTGCTGTGGCAGGGCGACGAAGTAACGAATCCAGTTGGCGGTGAAGGTCGCCGTGCTGAAGATCAGAGGCAGCAGCCACAGGCCGCTGACGATCGCGATGACCAGCACGCCGCCGTGGAAGAGAAGCAGGATGCGCGACCAGCGGATCGACTTGCGAAACTCCTCCGGTTGGTCGGCGTGCAGGGCGCGGTACCACTCAAAAATCGGCACCCTGGCCGGGCCGACGACGCCGAAAGCGCGCTTCAGCGTGACCATCACGGTTGAAATCAGGCCGCCCTTGTCGAAGACCCGCCGGGGCCTGGACGTTATGTTTATCGTGAAGAGTTGAAGCATGAAGAAGGAGGCCAGGGTGGGTTCTATCGGCAGCAACACCTCGCGGTCGCCTTCGGGGTGCAGGGTGTAGCGGTGGTGGTAGGTGTGACTCATGTTGTAGTCGTAGGTGTCGAACCAGCCGATCAGGCTGAAGATGTGGAGGAAGATCTTGTTGAGCCATTTGGTACGGAAAACGGTGCCATGCCCCAGTTCGTGCGCGGCGATGCCGCTGAAAAAGCTGGTGACCGTTCCGTGACAGAAGAGCGACAGCATAAAGGCGCCCCAGAGCTGCAGCGACCAGAAGTGAAAGACCAGCGCGCCCGTGAGGCAGAAGAGCGCCAGATGACCGCCGGCCTGAAACCAGCCCTGCAGGTCACTGCGGCGCGAGAGCTCACGCAGTGTTTTGCCCGGAATGGGACTGCGGTACCACTCCACCCGCAGGGTCTTGCGCACGTCGGCCAGCGGTGGGTAACTCATTGCTCCTGCTCCTGAAACCTGTGCCGCCATTGCCTGAATATAGCCAGGGAGGGGATAGTCTGCCTGTTGTTCTGGCGTATGGTGCGTGACGGGCGATTTGACAAATTGCCCCTACGGATGACCACACCCTGGCGCCCGTTGCCCGGCGCGGGATAAGGGGTTGGGGGTGAGGGTTACGCCTGCCGCAAACCCGCCGGCGCAAGGTCCCCGATGGAACTCTCCAGTTCAATTTCTTCCGACGTTTCGTGACGGATCACCCTGGCCGTCGGCGGCAGGGGCGTATCGAACTGGTAGTCGGGGTCTTCCTTCTGTTTGCGCCAGATCATGCGCATTTCGCGCCAGGCGCCGACGAGGCTGCGCGGCGCGGGCATGTCGTCGGCGATTTCCTCGTAAAGCCGGCCGAGGTTGTAGCAGGGAACGCCGGCGTACATGTGGTGTTCGCTGTGCCACTCCATGTGCCAGTAGAGGAAGGAGAAAAGCGGGTTGAGGCGCATCGAGCGCACGCTCTTGCGGAAGTCGGGCACGTTTTCCATCAGGCCGCAGTGCTGCGTCATGCCGACGAAGTAGTGCAGCCAGTTGGCGGTGAAGGGCGCGACGCTGAAAATCAGCGGCAGCAGCCACAGGCCGCTGACGATCGCGATGACCAGCACACCGCCGTGGAAGAGAATCAGGATGCGCGACCAGCGGATCGACTTGCGAAACTCCTCCGGCTGGTCGACGTGCAGGGCGCGCAGCCACTCGAAGATGGGCACCTCGGCCGGGCCGACGATGCCGAAGGCGCCCTTCAGTGTGACCCACACGGTCGAGACCAGGCCGCCCTTGCTGAAGACGCGCCGCGGCTGCGTCACCAGGTTGACGGTGAAGAGTTGCAGCATGAAGAAGGAGGCCAGCGAGGGTTCCAGCGGCAGCAGGTTCTCGCGGTCGCCCTCGGGGTGCAGGGTATAGCGATGGTGGTAGGTGTGGCTGCTGCCGTAATCGTAGAGGTCCCACCAGCCGATGAGGCTGAAGAGGTAGAGAAAGACCTTGTTGAGCCATTTGCTGCGGAAAACGGTGCCGTGGCCCAGTTCGTGCGGGGCGACGCCGGTGAAGAAGCTGGTGACCGTGCCGTGGCAGAAGAGCGCGACCAGGAATGCGGCCCACAGTTGCAGCGACCAGAAGTGAAAGACCAGCGCGCCGGTGAGGATGAAGAGCGCCAGGTGGCCACCGGCCTGGAGCCAGCCCTGGCGGTCGCTGCGGCGCGAAAGCTCGCGCAGTCGTTTCCCGGGAATCGGGCTGCGGTACCACTCCACGCGCAATGTCTTGCGTACGTCGGCCAGCGGCTGGTAGCCCATTGCTCCGCCTCCATCACCCGCCACCGGATTTGGCGGGTAGTATAGCCAGGGGAGCGGGGGCTTGCCTGGGGTGGGCCCTCACGCCAAATCCTTTCCCGCGACCGACCTGTGTCGCAGGGGCGACATGTCATTTCGCCCGCATACGACAGGAAAACAGGGCGGGCGATTTGATAAACTGCCCCTGCGCGGGAACAGGTGGCCGGAGAATGAGGGCGCTCAATCAGGCTCCCTGGCAACTACTGAAGGGAAAGCGAACGCAGGCATGAAACGATCCATACGGCCAGGTCTGCACTCCTGATGCCCACGCGACGATGGCGCCATGGCCTCATACAACTGCTGCTCTACGCGCTGCTGGCGCTGGTGCTGATCGCGCTGGTCTTCCCCGTGCTTTTCATGCTGCTCACGTCCCTGAAGACGGGCAACGAGTTCGCGCGCGTCCCCCCGACCCTGTTCCCGCGCGAAGTGACGCTGCTCAACTACCCCTTCCTCTTCCGCCGGATGCACTACTTCACCGCGCTGCGCAACACGGTGCTGGTTGCGGGCCTGTCCGCGCTGGGCGGCACCTTGCTGGGCGGCATGGCGGCCTACAGCTTTAGCCGCGCGACCTTTGCCGGCAAGGTGTTGATGTACGGCCTGCTGGTGGCCAGCATCGCGGTGCCGGCCATGGTGACGCTGGGGCCGGTCTTCATCACCTACACAGACATCGGCCTGCTGGATACGCTGCAGGGCCTGGTGCTGGTCAATCTCGCCACCGGTCTGCCGCTGGCCGTGCTGGTGCTCTTCGCCTACTACAACGCTGTACCGCGCGAACTGGACGACGCGGCGGCCATGGACGGCTGCGGCTGGTTCAACGCCCTTTTTCGGGTCATCCTGCCGGTCGCCATGCCCGGCGTCGTCGTCACCTTCCTGCTGTTGCTGATCGCCGGCTGGAACGAATTCCTCTTCGCCTTCGTGCTGACGGTGGGGCCGGAGACACGGGTGCTGACCGTGCGTCTGCTGGAGGCCGGGGGACGTTCCTACGTGCTGCGCGCGGCCGGCGGCGTGTTGATTCTGCTGCCGCTGGTACCGCTGCTGCTGCTGGTGCAGAAGCGGCTGGTGCGGGGCTTCACCTTTGGCGTGGTCGCGGACGGGTGAGGGCGCCCTCACCCCAGGTCCTTTCCCGCGACCGACCTGTGCCGCAGGAGCGACATATCATGTCGCCCGCCACCATGCGGCCGTGGGGGTGATGCGCGCGGCGGGACCTTGCGGGCGATTTGATAAATTGCCCTTACGGCGGATGTAGGGGTGCCATACCATGGCGCGCGCGTCGCCGTTGTTGTGGCGTATGGCGCTTGACGGGCTATTTGATAAATTGCCCCTGCCGATGTCCAAATGTGGTGTAGGGGCGACATATCATGTCGCCCGCATACGACAGGAAAACAGGGCGGGCGAATTGAAAAATTGCCCCTACACGGGAAAGGGGTCGGGGGTGAGGGCACCCGCCGCGGACTGGTCAAGAAGGAAAATCCGACACAGGAGCCATCTGGACTCAAGACTTTTGCGTCTCGACCTGACCCATGCTAAAGTCTTGCTGTGTATTTTTTGAAAATTTGTAAGGAGAGATGCAGCATGAGTGGTTCACAAAGACTTTCACGACGGGATTTCCTCAGAACGACGGCCGTGGCCGGCGCCGGTCTCGGCCTGACGGCCACGACCAGCATCGGCGTGGCGCAGGAGGAGAAGGTCGTTAACATGGTCGGCTGGGGCGGCGACGTCCCGCCGGAGTTCATGGCGGCGGTCTCGGAGGAGACCGGCATCCAGATCAATTACGACGCGCTGCCGCCGGTCTGGAACGACGTGATGGCGAAGATCACGCTTTGGGGCCAGACGCAATTCGACGGCATCGATGTGCTCTGGGCCGACGACCTCATCGGCGGCTTGTGGGGCATGAACGGCTGGGCCGAGGACATGACCAACACCAACGCCTGGCAGGACAACAAGGATGACGTGGTCGACAACGTTCACGTGCTGAACGAGGCCGTCGGCGGCGTCTTCCGCCTCTTCTACTTTCTTGGCCTGGAACCCTTCTTTTACAACAAGGATCTGGTGCCCGAGCCGCCCACGACCTGGGAAGAACTCTTCAGCATCGGCGAGGCCGTCACCGACCAGGAGAACGGCGTCTGGGGCTGGCACCCGCGCACGGAAGGCGGCCACGCATTCAACACGGTGCTGCTCGCGCTCAATCACGCCGGGGGCGACCTTGAGACCCTTGCGGACGAGAACAGCCTGGTGGCCTTCCAGTTCATGCAGGACTGGATCAAGCGCGGCATCAGTTCACCCACCATCATCTCCGAGAACAACTTTGGCCTCGCCGCCGCCGGCAAGGTCGGCATGTGGTGGAACTACGAGGGCAACTACAACTCCATGCTGACCGTCGAGGACACGGTGTTTACCGAGGAGAATCTGGGCCTGGCGCGCTTCCCGATGGGCCCGGGCAGCGACGTCGGTCTGGTGCATGGTTGGGGCTATTTGGTGCCGGCGGCCGGCCAGAACAAGGCCACCGCGCTGGAACTGATGGATGTCCTTGCCACGCGCGAAAAGATGAAGGACATCAGCGTCCGTTACAACGGCCTGGTGCCGGCCATGAACTCGCTCATCGAGGACGAGGAAATCGTTGCGCTGGCCAGGGTGCTGAGCGCCGGCCCCGGCTGGGCCGAGTTGCTGCGCGGCGCGAAGTTCCGCGAGCCGATCGTCAACAGCCCGCAGACGACCCAGCTGTGGCAGATGTTCGAGCAGCTGGGCCAACAGGTGCTTGCGCTTGAGCTGACTCCGGAAGAGGTGCAGGAGTGGGCCGTGGCCGAATACGACATCATCAAGATGGGCATATAGCCCGCAGCGACGGGTGACCGGGGCCACACCCGGCATCACCGACAAGGAGGGTCCCCGGCAGTCCAGGCACTGCCGGGGGTCCACCTGCGCCAACCGGGACGGAAGCGCATGACCACAACCACTGTCGCGCAGGGCAGCGCCGAACACGGTCGGCCGCGCATACTCACAAGCAGATACGCCATCATCTATCTCTTCGTTCTGCCGGCCTTCGTGCTGCGCATGCTCTACAGCTTCATTCCCCTGGTGCAGACCGTCTGGCTCAGCCTGACCAACCGCTCGCTCGTCAACCCGGGCGCCTTCGTGGGCCTGCAGAACTACCAGTTCGCCCTGACGCGCGACAAGACGCTCATCAACTCCCTAGGCTATACCATCGCCTACACTGCGGCCAGCACGCTGCTGGAGACGGTGCTGGGGCTGGGCATCGCCGTGCTGATGATGCAAAGGCTGCGCGGGCGCGGCTTCAGCAATTTCGTCATGCTGTTGCCCTGGGTCATGGCGCCGCTGCTGGCCGGCGTCGTCTGGCGCGTGATCTACTGGGAGCAATCCGGCCTGCTGAACTTCATGCTGCTGGAGGCCGGCCTGATTGACGAACTGGTGCGCTGGCTCAGCGACCCCGCCATGGCGCGCGTCTCCGTGGTCGTGCTGACCGTCTGGAAGAACGTGTCCTGGGTCGCGCTGATCTTCATGGCGGCGCTCGGCTCGCTGTCAAAGGAAGTGCTGGAGGCCGCCGCCGTCGATGGCGCCAACGCCCTGCAGCGCTTCTGGTTCGTGACGCTGCCGCTGCTGCGGCCGAGCATCTACCTCGTGCTGATGCTGCGCGGCATGGCCGAGGTGCAGACCTTCGAGCAGATTCTGGGCCTGACGCAGGGCGGCCCGGGCAACGCCACGCGCACACTCGCGCTCTACTCCTACCAGCGCTTCTTCGTCGAGCTGCGCTACGGCTACGGCTCGGCCATTAACGTCCTCCTGCTGCTGCTTACGGTGGCCATCGGCGGCGTTTTCGCCTGGCTGCTGTATCGCTCCGGCACCCGCGTGGCCCGCTGATGTCCGCCCAGGCTGCACGAGGCACGCGTCCTGTCCCGTTCCTGACGGGAGAACGCTTGCTGCGGCTGGTGCAATACACCCTGCTGCTTGTGACCCTGGTGCTGCTGCTCTTTCCTATTTATTACATGTTGGCCACCTCGGTCATGACTCTGGACGAGTTTCTGCGCGTCCCGCCGCGCCTCGTCCCGGGGAACCTCAATTTCGACAACTATCCCTTCATGGTTCGCCGCTGGAATTACCTGCCGGGGCTGTTCAACACCATCATGATCGCGGGCCTCTCCGCGCTGGGCGCGACGCTGCTGGGCGGAATGGCGGCCTACAGCTTCAGCCGCGCGACCTTCGCCGGCAAGGCGCTGATGTACAGCCTGTTGGTGGCCAGCATCGCCGTACCGGCCATGGTGACGCTCGGGCCCATCTTCATCACCTACTTCGAAATCGGCCTGCTGGATACGCGCCACGGCATCATCCTCGTGTACCTCGCCGGGGGTTTGCCGCTGGCCGTGCTGGTGCTCTTCACCTACTACAACTCGATCCCGCGCGAACTGGATGACGCGGCGGCCATCGACGGCTGCGGCTGGTTCGGCACGCTCTTTCGCGTCATCCTGCCGATCGCCCTGCCCGGCGCCTTCGTCACCTTCCTGCTGCTGTTGATCGCCGGCTGGAACGAGTTCCTCTTCGCCTTCGTGCTGACAGTGCGGCCGGAGATTCGGGTGCTCACCCTGCGCCTGCTCGAGGTGCCCAGCGGCACCAACATCATGCAGGTACCCTATGACCTTTACGCGGTGGGCGGCGTGCTGGTGCTGCTGCCGCTGGTGCCGCTGCTCTTCCGCGTGCAGAGGCAACTGGTGACAGGCATCACCTTCGGCGCCGTGAAGGAATAGCCGGTTGACGGTGTGGGCCTTGACCTTCACCCTGGACCCCAATTCTGGCGCAGGGGCGATTTATCAAATCGCCCGTCACGCACCATACGCCACAACACCAGCGACGCGCGCGGGCGACATGGTATGTCGCCCCTACGGCCCGTGCAGGGGCGATTTATCAGATGGCCCGTCACGCGCCAAACGCCACATCACCAGCGCGACGCCGCGCGGGCGACATGGTATGGTGCCCCTACGGTCCGTGCAGGGGCGATTTATCAGATGGACCGTCAAAAGACCACGCATCCTAAAGTGAATCTACAGGAAGCAAATCGAGCGGAAGGTACAGGTGACCATGGACCGTAACATTCGGGTAGGACTGGCCGGACTGGGCTTTGGCGCGGAATTCGTGCCCATCTACCTGCATCATCCGCGTGTAGAGCATCTGGTCATCTGCGATTCAAATCCGGCCGTGCTGCAGAAGATCGGCGACCGCTTCGAGATCAAACAGCGTACGACCGATCTCGACGACCTGATCAACGACGACTCACTCGACGCCATCCATCTGGTGTCGCCCATCCCACTGCACGTGCAACAGACGCTCGCCGTGCTGAACGCCGGCAAGCACTGCTCCTGCACCGTGCCCATGGCCACCCGCCTGGAGGACCTGCAGGCCATCATCGACGCGCAGCAGGCCAGCGGCAAGATCTACATGGGCATGGAGACGGCCGTCTACACCAAACGCTTCATCTATGCCCGCGAGATGCAGCGAAAGGGCGAGCTGGGCCGCATCCAGTTTCTGCGCGGCGCGCATTACCAGGACATGGAACACTGGCCGCCCTACTGGCTGGGCCTGCCGCCCATGCACTACGCCACCCACGCCGTCTCGCCGGTGCTGGCGCTGGCCGGCATGCAGGCGAAGGCGGTGCACTGCTTCGGCTCCGGCGTCATGCGCAATGAACTGCACGAACAGTACGGCAATCCCTTCCCGATCGAGACCGCCATCTACGAGCTGCAGGACGATCCGCCGCTGGCCGCCGAGGTCACGCGCAGTCTGTTCCACACGGCGCACGGATACGTCGAGAGCTTCAACGTCTATGGCGACAAGGCCACTTTCGAGTGGGAGCAGGTGGAAGGCGAGCAGCCGGTCATCTTCCGCATGCGGCCGGTGGTGGAAACCTGGGGACGCGGCAACGAGATACGCCACGAGAAGCTGGACGTGCCCGACCGCCAGGACCTGCTGCCGCCGGAGATCGCGCGCTTCACGCAGCGCGGCGTCTACGACGAGAGCCACGCGCATTTGTCCTTCGTGCAGGGCGGCGGCCACGACGGTTCGCACCCGCACATGGTGCACGAGTTCGTCAGCAGCATCGTGGAGGAGCGTCTGCCCTGGCCGGACGCAGTGCGGACGGCCGGCTGGACGGCCGCCGGCATCTGCGCGCACGGGTCGGCCATGCAGGGCGGCGCGCGCGTGGAAATCCCGCAGTACCGCTACGAGAAGCCGTTCGAATTCAGGGTCTGAGCAGGGACGGCTTGCGTCATCCCGCGGCTGACCCCTTGCCCCTGAGATTATCTGCCTGCCCGGTGTATGCTGCATCCTGTCAACATGACAGGAGAAACCCATGCAGACATCTGTCAAGTTCAAAATCCTCGCCTGGGACGAAGAGCCCTTTGACGAGCCGGAGGACGGTCCCAAGATGACGCGGGCGCAGATCCGCAAGTCCTTCGCGGGCGATCTCGTCGCCACGGGCAACCTGATGTACGTGATGACCTACCTTGAGGGCGGGGGCGCCGTGTTTTCAGGTTTCGAGAGAGTTGCGGGCAGTCTGGGCGGACGCAGCGGCAGCTTCGTGCTGCGGCACACGGGCGCCTACGACGGCCAGCAGGCCAGGGCAAATTGCGAGGTCGTGCCGGGGTCGGGCACCGACGAACTGGCAGGGCTGTCGGGCAGCGGCGAATTCTCGGCGGGTCATGCGGAAGAACACGACATGGCGTTCGAGTACGAGCTTTAGACGTCCGACCGGATCGTTCCCGCCGCCACTGTGACTGACGGCGAAACTATTACTTCAGGGTGTCAAAGCCGTCCCAGCCGGGCAGGGCAGCGGCCTGCCGGACCCATTCGACAAACTGCGCCTCGTCGAATCCGTCTTCGTAGATGTTATACCAGCGCGCGTCGGGGTCCTTGCCGCTGCCGGGCGGCGGGGGCTGCAGTGACGCGCCGCTTATGAAGGTCACCTTTACGTAACGGGTGAAGACGTGGGTGGTCAGGAACCAGCCCTGGCCCTGGATGCCATACCATGGCGAGTTCCAGCGCACGGCCTTGCGCACCCTGGGTACGTTCTCCACGATGATCTCGTCAATACGACGCCCGAGGGCGCTCTTCCAGCCTGGCATGGCCGCGATGTAGGCTTGCACAGGCGCGTCGCCGTCGCCCTTGGGGATCTGGGGGTTGCCGCCGGAGAGCAATCCCGGTTTCCCGTCGGCCTGACTTGCGTCCGCCTTCATTGATTTCCTGCCTGCCTTGCCGGTCATTGCGATCTCTCCACCACCCCTGTTTTTCGATGATGCGTGGCAGCGGATTGGCGATTCTACCCGCTGTTGCTCCGATTTCCACCGGAAGCCAGGCCCGGTGCGCCTGGCCGCGTCCGCACGGTGGCAGCGGGCCCTGGGGCGGGGGCAACGGGGTGAGCAGCAGAAGGATAGCGACGGCTACATGCGGGAGAACGCCCTCCTGCGGGATCACCTCTCCCGCGCAGGAGACCTGGCTGCACAAACGAGCGGCCCCTGCTCCAGAGAACAGGGGCCTCGTTTCCATACGACGGGAAGCTGGCCCGGCACGATGCCCAGGGTGATAGTTCCCGATTTTGTCAAATCTGGTGGACCTGAGGGGACTCGAACCCCTGGCCTCCACAGTGCGATTGTGGCGCTCTCCCAACTGAGCTACAGGCCCGATTGCGGCGCATTCTACAGGAGGCGGCGGCGCAGCGTCAAGCCAGGCGGCATCGGGGCGGCGTTCACCTGCCCGGCGCTGTCGGGTATACTGGAGCGAGGTGAGTACCAGGAGGGCTACATGGCTGTAACCATCCAAAGCCCTGCCGAGCAGTTGCTTGAGCGCTATTTTCGGCTGGTCCGGCGGCACCCCGGCAAGAAGTTCAGATTCAACGCCAGGGGGGAAATCGTAGAGATGCCGCCCAGTTGGTTGCATTCCAGAAAGCAGGCGCGCGTTGCCGTGTTGCTGGCCGCATGGCTGGACGCCGGCGGTTTGCCCGGCTACGACGTGGGCACCGAAGCCCTGCACGACCTCGATGGCTGGTATTGCCTGCCGGATGTCGCCATCCAGCGCATCGCTGCTGACCCGAATGTCCCGACGGAAGCTCCCTTGCTGGCTGTTGAGGTGTACAGCAGGAGCAACACCCGCAGCGAACTGGAAGCCAAGGCAGCGCGCTATTTGGAGCACGGCACGCAGATGGTCTGGCTCCTCTACCCGCAGGCGCAATCGCTTGTGCTGCACGTGGCCGGCAGCCCGCCCCGGACCCTGAGTGGCGACGACATCATTGATGGCGGCGTGGTGCTGCCGGGGTTCCGCCTGCCAGTGCGGGAGATCTTTTCCGAATCGAACTGAAAGGCCCTGGCGCCGGGTAGCCCGCGCCCGCAGCCAGGCGGCATTGCGGGGGCCTGGCCGCGCTGCTATACTGCTCGCCTGCGCCCGTAGCCCGGAGGCATTCCTTGACGTCACTGGTCATCACGGTCACCGAGACGCTGCGCTACCGGGGCGCCATCGGCCAGTGGAGTTGGGCGCTGCACCGCCTGAGCGGGCTGGGCGTGGTGCTTTTCCTGGTGTTGCACGTCATCGATACCTCCTGGGCCGTCTTCTGGCCCGGGCTCTACGAAGAGGCGATCGCCAGCTACCAGTCGCCGCTCTTCACCATCGGCGAGTTCGGCCTGGTGGCGGCGGTGGTCTACCATGCCTTCAATGGCCTGCGCATCGTCTTTTTCGATTACAAACCCCACCTCTGGCGTCATCAGCAACGGGCGGCGCAGATCGTGCTGCTCGCCACGCTGGTCGTGCTGGCGCCGGTGTTCCTGCTGATGTTCGGCCACGTGCTGGATTTCTACCGTTCGGCGCCGCAGGTGTTGCCGCTGACGGAGGTGCTGCGCGCCCAGCTGGTCTTCCTGCCCGGCTTCATCGCGGCCATCGTCGCCGCCGTGATTCTTTCGGGCCTGCACGGGCTGGTCGCCGGCGGCGGAGAGGCCGCAGCCAGCGTACAGGGCAGCCGCAGCGAGCGCTTCTGGTGGTCCTTCATGCGCGTCAGTTCGCTGCTGATATTGCCGCTGGTCTTCGGCCACCTGGGCGTCATGCATGTCCTGCAGGGCGTTTTCGACATCACGGCCCAGGGCCACGACGTGGTGGGCACGGGCCTCGTCAACGAGAGTGGCACAGCGGTGGAGTTCGTGGCCGCGCGCTGGAACCTGCTGGTGGGCGGCGTGGCGGTCTGGCGCGTCTACGATTTTGCCTTGCTGGCACTGGTGGTGGCGCACGGTTTCAATGGCCTGCGCTACGTGCTCACCGATTACACGTCACACAGCCCCCTGCTGCGCCGCGCCAGCGTTTACCTGTGCATGCTGGGGGCAGTGACGCTGCTGCTGCTCGGCGTGGGCGCGCTGCTGGGCACCATCGACGAAACCGCCATTGAGATGGGCGTGGCGGCCATGGAGCGCCTGCACGCAGCGCCCTGAGCGGCGGAAGGGCTCCCGCGACCTGGCGGGTGGGAACCCCGCGATTTAGCGGAAGGGCTCCCGCGATTTGGCGGGAAGAGGGAGACGATGCAGACCCACCAGTTTGATGCGCTGATCGTGGGCGCCGGCGGCGCCGGGTTGATGGCGGCGCTTTATGCCAGCCAGGGCGGCGCGAAGGTCGCCGTGGTCAGCAAGCTCTATCCGACCCGCAGCCATACCGGCGCGGCCCTCGGCGGCATCGGCGCAGCGCTCGGCAACCACGAGGAAGACCGGCCCGAATGGCACATGTATGATACCGTCAAGGGCGGCGACTACCTCGCCGACCAGGAGGCCGTGCGCGTGCTGGCCGAGGAGGCCGTCGACGCCGTCATCGAGCTGGAGCACATGGGCCTGCCCTTCGACCGCACTTCCGAAGGGCGCATCAGCCAGCGGCGCTTCGGCGGGCACACCAGCAACTTCGGTGAAAAGGCCGTGCGCCGCGCCTGTCACTCGGCGGACCGCACGGGCCACATGATTCTGCAGACGCTTTACCAGCAATGCCTGCGCAACGAGGTGCGTTTCTTTGACGAGTACCAGGTGGTTGACCTGCTGCTCAACCAGGGCGTGGCCTGCGGTGCGGTGGCCATCCAACTGGGCAGCGGTGAGTTCCACTGCTTCAACGCAAAGGCCACGCTCTTCGCCACCGGCGGCTGGGGCCGCGTGTGGCAGGTGACCAGCAACGCCCACAGCCTGACCGGCGACGGCGCGGCCATTTTGCTGCGCCGCGGCCTGCCGCTGGAAGACATGGAGTTCTATCAGTTTCATCCCACCGGACTGTATGGCCTCGGCGTGCTGCTGACCGAAGGCATTCGCGGCGAGGGCGGCGTGCTGCTCAACCGCCATGGCGAGCGTTTCATGGAGCGCTACGCGCCGACGATCAAGGACCTCGCCAGCCGCGACGTGGTCAGCCGCTCCATTTATCTTGAACTGCGCGAAGGCAAGGGTATCGGCGGCAGCGACTACCTGCACCTCGACATCCGTCCCGAGACGGTCAACCGCTATCTGGCGGAGGCCGGCGAGACGCGGCGCATCGACGAGGACTTTATTGCGCGCAACCTGGCGGAAACGCTGGAGGTCTGCCGCACCTACGCCGGTGTGGACCCGCTGCAGGAGCCGATGCCGGTGCAACCCACGGCGCACTATGCCATGGGTGGCATCCCCACCAACGTCAACGCCGAGGTGATCGTCGATGCCTCCGGCAAGGTGCTGCAGGGTCTGTATTCGGCGGGCGAGGTGGCCTGCGTCAGTTGCCACGGCGCCAACCGCCTGGGCACAAATTCCCTGGTGGACCTGGTCGTCTTCGGGCGCCGCGGCGGCAAGCGCATCGCCAACTTCGTGCGCGAGGCGCCGCTGGTGCCGCCGCCGATGGACGCCGCCGAGGAAGTGCGCGCGGAGTTCGAGCGCATTCGCAACAGTTCGGGCAAGAGCCGACCCGGCGAGTTGCGCGCGCGCATGCAGGACGAGATGATGACGCACGTCGGTGTCTTCCGCAGCGCGGAGGGCATGCGACAGGGACTTGACGCGGTGCTTGAATTGCGCCAGCGCTTCCTGCAAGACCTTGGCATCGACGACCGGGGCCAGGTCTTCAATACGGACCTGATGGAAGCCTGGGAACTGGGCTGTTTGCTGGATACGGCCGTGGTGACCGCGGAGAGCGCGCTGGCGCGTGAGGAAAGCCGCGGCGCCCACAGCCGCGAGGACTTCCGCGAGCGCGACGACGCGAACTGGCTGGTGCATTCGCTGATCAGCAGCCAGGCCAGCGGCCTCGTCACGGAGCAGCTGGAGCTGTCATTGAATCACGACAAGCCGGTCGACCGCTCGCTGGAAGCGGAAGACGCGCGCTTCGCGCCGAAAGAACGCGTCTATTAGCAGGGGACGGTGAGCCGCATGGACATCAGCTTTCGCATCCGCCGTTACAACCCGGAGGCCGGGCGTTCCAAACCTTACTGGCAGGAATTCACGCTAAACGACGTGGAGCCGACCCAGCGCGTGCTGGAGCTGCTGCATCGCGTCAAGTGGGAACAGGACGGTACGCTGGCTTTCCGACGCTCCTGCTCAAGCGGTATTTGCGGCTCGGACGCCATGCGCATCAACGGGCGCAACGCCCTGGCCTGCAAACTGCTGGCGCGCGACGTGGGCCCGAAGATTCAGGTGGAGCCGATCCTTGGCCTGCGCGTCATCAAGGACATGATCGTGGATATGGAGCCCTTCCTCGCGCATTATCGTCAGGTGCTGCCCTGGTTCGTCAACGACGGGCCGTTGCCCGCGGACGGGCGCGAGCGCCTGCAGACGCAGCAAGACAAGGACCTCATCAACGACAGCACCAATTGCATCCTTTGTGCGGCCTGCACCACGTCCTGCCCCAGCTTCTGGGCCAATGGCGAGTACGTCGGCCCGGCGGCCATCGTGCAGGCGCACCGCTTCCTTTTTGATAGCCGCGATACCGGCGACGATGCGCGCCTTGACGTTCTTGGCGCGCCGGATGGCGTCTGGCGCTGCCGCACGATCTTCAACTGCACGCCGGCCTGCCCGCGCGGCATCGAGGTGACGCGCGCCATCGGCGAGGTCAAGCTGGCCGTTAACAAGGGCAGCAGCGCGGGCATCATCGACCCCGCGACCATCAAGCAGCAGCACTGAGTAAAGGCTCAGCCGAGCGGGCCAATACCCCCGTCGTCGTCCCCGCCGAGGTCCCAGGCATTGCCCAGGCGCGTGGCGCGCAGGGCCTTCTCGCGTTCCTCACTCAGGAATTGCTCCAGTTGCGCCGGAGGACGCACCGACTGGCCCCACTGGGCGGACTCGTCGCTCATCACCTGCAGTGTGTTCTCCACGTAGGCGCGCAGGGCGGCGCGATAGGTCAGTGTATCCATGTCGTCCAGCGGCGACTGCGAATCGGCCACTTCGAGGCTCTCCAGCGCGCTCTCGTAAATGTTGGCCGAGCGGTCCCATTGGTAGAGGCCGGTGAGGGTGGTGAAGGCGCCGCCGACGGCGGGCGCGACCACGGCGACCAGCATCAGCAGGTTCGTCAGGGAGTGCACGGTGCTGCATTCGTCGCCGTCGATGCCGGCCATGTCGTTCAGGGCGGTGATAAATTCCATGCCATCCACGCGCGCCTGGGCGATGGGTGAGGTGGCCAGCAACTCGCCGAATTCCTGCAGCGCGTCGTCTTCGCCACCCGCCTGTTCGATGAGCCCCAGTTGCTGCATGCTGCGCACCAGCCCCTGGCTGTCCGCCAGTTCGGCGCAGGCGCCGTTGTTGGCGAAGGAGCCCGGCACCAGCCAGCCGGTGGCCAACAGACCGGCCAGCGCGGCGGCCAGGCCGGCGATGAAGGCGAAGACGGCCACGATGAAATTGACCTGGTTGCCGGCGCGACGGTACTGGCCGGCGGCGCGTTGCCAGAAATTGCGCTGGTCTTCCAGCGAAAACCACTGGAAGAGGCGGTAGGCGGCGCGCAGCCGCATGCGTTCGAGCTGTTCGGGCGGCATCAGGTCGTCGCTCCCGTGGCAGCATCGCGCGGCTGCAGGCCGCGGTTGATCTCGGCGGCGCGCTGCGCCAGCAGCATGCGGCGCTGGTAACCGCCGATCTCGTCATAGGGCGGCACGCGGGTCAGGAAGCGAAAGTATTCGCGGCGCAGTTCCTCGGCGCGGCGCCGGTTGAGCAGCCATTGCTCCTGCGGCGGTTCGCGCCCGCCGACGGCCGCAAGGAAGGCCGTCAGCAGGGAGATCACCGTCTCGATGAAAGCGAAGACCGGCATCTGCTGCGGCTGGGTGGAGAGCGCGATCAGTTGCAGGGAGCCGACCAGGGTGGAGAGAATGGCCAGCAGCAGGAAGTTGATTTGCTGGCGGCGATAGCGGTTCTGCTGCATCTTGGCGCGATGATCGCGCTCGCGAAAGAGGCGCAGCACCTCGTATTCGAGGTAGTCGACGTCCTCGTGAATCTCCTGACGCACGACTTCCGGCACGCCCTGCAAAACATGCTCCAGCTGGTCGGGGTCCAGCAGCCTGAAGTGAGGGTCCGGCCGGGCCGGACGGAAGGGTCCGTAGCGCGGCATTTCGCGCAGCCAGACGGGTAAATGACGGCGGAAGAAACTCCCGCCCTGGCTGGCCGGGGCGCGCCCCTCCACAGCCGGTCTCATTGCAACAAGGTCTCCTGGATGGCCTGACGCTGTTCGGTCATTATAGCCGCGGCCCTGGCGCGTGTTAGAATGTATGTCATGTTTCGACGCTGCCTGTTGCTTGCGGCGCTGCTCATCGGGGCCGCAACCTTGCAGGCCCAGGACCCCGGTGCGGACCTGGCGCAGCGCGTCAACAGACTGCGGGCGTCGCAGGGCCTGCCGGCCATGCGTCTCAACAACGCGCTGGGTATTGCGGCGCGCAGTCAGGCGCGCTGGATGGCCGAAACCGGCCTGATCCGTCACACCCGTCCCGACGGCACCGACCTGCGCGCGCGCACCCGCAATGCCGGTTACCCCACCACCTGGGTGGCGGAGATCATTTACATGGGCGCCAGCGTCCAAAGCGCCTGGAACTTCTGGCTCGGCTCCAAAATTCACTACGATACGCTGGTTGGTCCCTACCTGCAGGAGATGGGCATTGGCTACGCCGGCACCGGCCGCGGACGCACGGCCTTCGTGATCGTCTTCGGCAATCCGGGCGGCGCGCCGGTCGCGCCGGGCCGCAGCGCGCCCGCCGGGCCGCCCTCCTACGTGGTCGGCCGGGACCCGCGCGGCTTCATCATGCACCGCATCCAGCCCGAAGACACCCTCGGCCTGATCGCGCTGATTTATGGCTACTCCTGGGACGACCTGCCCTACATGCGCACGATCAACGGGATGGAAGAGAATGACAACCTGCTGAAGCCGGGCGAGATCTTCCTCGTGCCGCCCGCCGACGGCACCTACACGCCCACGCCCGGCACGCCGGTTACGACGGCCACGCCCACGACGGCGCTGACCCCTGTGGCGACGTCCACGGCGACGCGGCCAGCGGTCGCCACCAGCGAGAGCCTGCCGCCGGACCTCGTCACAGCCGCCCGCCCGCCGTCCGGACGCGCCACGTTCGCGCCGCAGGCGTCCGGGCAGGGGAGCGGCAATGCGCCGCTGTGGGTGATCCTGGCGCTGGGCGCCCAGGCCGCGCTGCTGGGTCTGGCCGTCATCGTCTTCGTCCTGTGGCGGCGGCGATGAAGGCGCGTCGCGTGCTGCGGGCCCTCGTCGTGGCCCTGTTGCGCACGCTGCGCAATGATCCGGCGAGGGCGGATGCCATTGAGCGCTGGCGGGTGTCGGCCTGTGAACAATTGACGGCGATTGAGTCCCTGGCAGCGCGCGAGGGCATCGCGCCGGAGGGCCTGCGCCTGCGCATCGACCGGCGTGAGATGAGCATGCAACTGATCCTGGCCGCGCTGCGTTACCACCTCGACGAGGAGTTCCCGCATTTGCGGCGACGCTTTGGCGACGAGAGCCTGGGCGTGTTGCGCGCCAATTGCCTCGACGACAGCTTTCGCCTGCAGAAACTGGCCGCCGCGCTGTCCCGCGCGCCCGACCTGCAGACGCAACTGCAGGCGCTGGCGCAGCATCTGCTGGAGTTGCCGGAAGCGGAGGCGCGCTGACAGCCTGGACGTCGATCGCTATACTGGACGGCATGAATGAGCCGCGCAGGCGACGCTTCCCGGCCGACCACCTCGGCGTGTTGATCGCCGCCCTGCTGATGCTGCTGGTCGGCTGGGGCGGCATCTATCTGCTGGTCCTCAGCACGACGCCGCGGGTGGGGCCGCGCTGGGTCTTCTTCGTGTTGCTGCAGGTCGCCGTCACCGGCACGGCCTTGCCTCTGGTGCGCATGCTCAACGCGCGCTTCACGCCGCGCACGTCGCCCCTGCCGCCCGCTGTGGTGCTGGTGCGGCAGAGCGTGTGGATCGGGCTATTTGTGGTGATCTGCGTCTGGTTGCAAATCCCGCGCGCCCTGCAACTGCACGTGGTGCTGCTGGTGGCGCTGGTCTTCATCATCCTGGAAATCATCCTGCGCGGCCGGGAGCTGGCCAGTGAACGGCGCTGACGCGCTGCGCCGCCTGCCGGCGGTGGACGCGCTGCTTGGGGAGGCGCAGGCCCGGGCGCTCTGCGCGCAATACGGCCGCAATGCGACCCTGGCGGCCCTGCGCGACAGTTTGCAACAGACGCGCAACGAGCTCCGCGCCGGTGACGGACCTGAACCCACCCGAAAAAGTCTGCTGGAGCGCGCCGCCGCGCAACTGGCGCGTCGCTTTCTGCCCGGCCTGCGCCCGGTGATCAACGCCAGCGGCGTCATCCTGCATACCAATCTGGGGCGGGCGCCTCTGGCGCCGGCGGCCATCCAGACCATGGCGGAGGTCGGCGGGCGTTACAGCACGCTGGAATACGACCTCGAGCGCGGCGCGCGCGGCAGCCGCCTGAAGCATTGCGAGGACGTCCTCTGCGAGTTGACCGGGGCGGAAGCGGCTCTGGTGGTCAACAACAACGCGGCCGCCCTGGTGCTGCTGCTGGCGACCCTCGCGCAGGGGCGGGAAGTGATCATCAGCCGCGGCCAGTTGATTGAGATCGGCGGCGGCTTTCGCGTGCCGGAGGTGATGGCCGGCGCCGGGGCGCGGCTGGTCGAGGTCGGCACCACCAACCGCACGCGCCGCAGCGATTACGAGCGCGCCATCGGGCCCGACACGGCCCTGCTGATGCGCGCCCACGCTTCCAACTTCCGCATGAGTGGCTTCACCGCAGAGGTGCCGCTGGACGAACTGGCCCAACTGGCCCGCGAGAGGGGACTCCTGCTGGTCGACGATCTCGGCAGCGGCGCGCTGCTGGATACGGAGGCCTTCGGCCTGCTGCACGAACCGACCGTTATGGAGAGCCTGGCGGCGGGCGCGGACCTGGTGGCCTTCAGCGGCGACAAGCTGGCGGGCGGCCCGCAGGCGGGAATCATCGTCGGTCGGGCGGAGCCGCTGGCGGCCCTGAAGCGCCACCCGCTGGCGCGGGCCCTGCGCGCCGACAAGCTTTGCCTGGCGGGGCTGTCGGCCACGCTTGACCTGTGGTTGCGCGGCCAGGCGCTGACGCAGATTCCGATCTGGCGCATGATCGCGCGCGAGGCGCAGGAACTGCGGGGTGTCGCCGAAGCCTGGTCGCAACGTCTTGGAGGTGAGGTGCTGGCGGGCGAGTCGGCGGTGGGCGGCGGTTCACTGCCCGGCGCAACTCTGCCGACCTGGACGCTGGCGCTGGATGTGGCGCAGCCTGACGCACTGCTGGCGCAACTGCGGGCGGCGCAGCCGCCGGTCATCGCGCGCATCGCCGGGGGCCGCGTCCTGCTCGACCCGCGCACAGTGCTGCCGGACGAGGAGGAAGACCTGCTCGCCTCCCTGGAGAAGGCGCTGCGTTCCTGAAGTTCAGGCGCGGTCGTAAGCCGCGGCCATGCGTTCCAGTATTTCGCTCAAGGTGGCGCGCGGGCAGCCGAAGTTCAGCCGCGCCAGGTTGGGATAGCCCTGCGGGCCGAAGTTGCCACTGAGCGCCACGCGCGCTTCGTCGAGGAAAAACTGCACGGGGTCGGCGGCGAAAGGCGTCGCCGCGCAGTCCAGCAGCAGCAGATAGGTCGCCTCGGGGCAGGTGGGGCGAAGCGCCGGCATTTCACGCAGCACAAAGTCGATGGCGTAGTCACGATTGTCCTGCAGGTAGGCCAGCAGCGAATCCAGCCAGGGCTGGCCGTGACGGAAGGCTGCCTCGGCGGCGACCAGGCCCAGCGCCGATACGGAATATACGCCCACTCTTCGGTAGTACGCGCCCAGCCACTCCCGCATCTCCGGATTGCTGGTGATGGCCACGCCCAGCTTGAAACCGGCCAGGTTGTAGGACTTGGTGGAGGAGTTGAGCGTGACGGTGCAGGCGGCGACTTCGGGGTCGATGCCGGCGATGGCGTGGTGTTCGAACTGCGGGTAGGTCAGGCCGGCGTGGATTTCGTCGGAGCAGATGATCAGGCGATGCCGCAGGCAAATGTCGGCGATGCGTTCCAGTTCGTCGCGGCGGTAGGCGCGCCCGACGGGGTTGTGCGGGTTGCAGAACATCAGCATGCGCGTCTGTGGCTGGATGGCCGCCTCAAGGGCGTCGAAGTCGATCTCGTAGCGGTCCAGCGCACCTTCCTGACAGGCGACCAGCGGCGCGCTCACAGTGGCGCGCGCGGCGGTCTCGGCGGCGCTGAAGAAGGGCCAGTAGTTGGGCGTCTGGATCAGGATGCTTTCATCGCTGGCGATGAACTGGCTCATGGCGTAAAGGCCGCTGACCACGCCCGGCACGATCAGCACGTCATCGGGCGCGCAATCGAGGCCATGGCGCTGGCGATAGCGCTCGCTGACCGCCTCCAGCAATCCGCCACTGGTGTCGAAGCGGCCCGCGGCGCTGTAGCCGAAGACGCCGTGGGCGACGCGCCGCTGCAGGGCCGCGGTGACGGCCGGCGGCGAGAGAAAGTCCATGTCGGCCGTCCAGGCCGGAATGACGTCCTCGTCGTAGCGGTTCCATTTGGCGCTGTCCGAGTTGCGGCGGTCGATAATCTCGTCGAAATCGACGATGGCTTCGTCATGCCCGATGAGCGTCATGTGCGTTCTCCACGTTACCTGCCAGCAGTATTGTAGTCCTCATTGCGCGTCGCGGGAAGCGGGCCTTGCGGCAGCCTGCAACAACTCGCGGGCCGTTTGGTGGCCGCTGTCGCCGGCGGCGCCCAGCATCGCCGCCAGCTCGCTGACGCGCGCTTCATCGTCCTGCAGGCGTTGCACCGAGGCGCGGGTCTGTCGGTCCGCCGGGTCCTTGTCAACGCGGTAGTGCCGGTCGGCGCAGGCGGCCAGCTGGGCCAGATGTGTGACGGCCAGCACCTGGTGAGCGTCGCCCAGCGAGCGCAACTTGTGGCCCGCCACGGCGCCCACGCGTCCGCCGATGCCCTGGTCGATTTCGTCGAAGATCAGGGTAGGGGTGCGGTCCGCGCGGGCCAGCACGTGCTTGAGCGCCAGCATGAGGCGCGCCGCCTCGCCGCCGGAGGCGACTTTCGCCAGCGGCTGCGTGGGCTGGCCGGGGTTGGCGCTCATCAGGAACTGCAGCTGGTCGATGCCCTTGCCGTCGAAGCGCAGACGTCTTTCGTCGACCGGGCAGCCCGTCTCGCTCTCCTGCTGCGTGATGCTGACCTCGAAGCGCGTGGCGCCCATGCGCAGGTCGGCCAGCTCGGTCATCACCCGCCGCGCGAGGCTGTGGCCGGCCTTCTGCCGCAACGCGCTGAGCGCCGCTGCCGCCTGTCCCAGGTCGGCCAGCAGCCGGGCTTCCTCCGCCTGGCAGGCCTGCAGCTGCTCCTCGTTGTGTTCGAGCGCGTCGAGCTGCGCGCGCGCTTCGTCGGCATGCGCCAGCACGGCCTCGATGCTGGCGCCGAAGCGCCTGCGCAAGGCATTGATGGCCTCAAGGCGCTGTTCCACCTCCGCCAGACGCTGCGGGTTGTGTTCCACCTGGCCGCCGTAGTCCTGCAGGGCGCCGCTCAGTTCCTGCACCTGCTGCGCCAGCGCGTCGGCCAGGGCATGGCCCTCCTGCAGCTGCGGGTCGATGCGCGCCAGGCGCGCCAGCAGTTGTTCGGCCTGCATCAGTTGCTCCAGCGCGCCGGGCGTTTGCGCGCCGCTCTCGTCGCCGGCCAGCGCCCGCAAGGCGTCGGCGCCCAGTTGCGCCAGCTGTTCGCTGTTGCCGAGTCGCGCGCTCTCCTGGCGCAGGCGCTGGTCCTCGTCGGGCTGCGGCGCCACGGCCTCGATCTCCGCGATCTCGCGCCGCAGCTGATCGGCGCGGCGTTCGCGTTCGCCTTCATCCTGCCGCAGTTTTCCCAGTTGCGCGCGCGTCGCCTGCAGGCGACGCACCAGCGCCGCGACCCTGGCGCGTTGTTCGAGCAGGTTGGCGTGCCGGTCGAGCAGGTCGACGTGGGTGACGGGCCGCAGCAGCGAGAGGTGATCGGACTGGCCGTGGATGTCCACCAGTTCCTCGCCGATGGCCCTGAGCAGGCCGCTGCGCACGGCGATGCCGTTGACGCGCGCGGTCGAGCGGCCGTTGCGCCGGATGTCGCGCGTCAGCAGCAGCGAAGTGCCGACTTCGTCGTCCAGCTGCTCGTCACATAGCAGGGGCTCCAGGCGCGCGCGCGTCGGCTCATCGTGGCGGAAGAAGGCCTCGAGGCTGGGGCGTTCGGCGTCGGCGCGGACGAGGACGGGGTCCGCCCGCCGGCCCAGCGCCAGGCCGAGCGCGTCGACCAGCAGCGACTTGCCGGCGCCGGTCTCGCCGGTGATGACGTTGAAACCCGGCCCGAAGACCAGCGTCAGGTCCTCAATGACGGCCAGGTTGCGGATCTGCAGTTCCTCAAGCATGCGCGCGTACCGGTTCAGATCCTCATGCGGTAACGGCCGAAGACCGAGACCGTCATGATACCGGCGAGGAGCAAGGTCCGAATTCCCAGGCCTCCCAGGAACAACGCGAAGAGCAAACTGCCGGCCACCACGCCCGCCGCCGCCACGTGGCCGGACCAGCGACCGCGCCGGCGCCCGCTCAATTGCAGTGCCAGCGTAGCGATGACGCCACCGGCTGGCACGGCCAGCAGGATCGCCAGTATCAGAAAACCACCAATGAGGCCGATGAGCAACTGCGCCAGAGCCGCGCCGACTGCACTGACGGCGAAGACCAGCACGTAATCGGCATTGGTGCCGCTGAAGAAGTGGTCCTCCTGCTCGCGCACACATTCGCGGCAGCGATAGCCGACCGGCGTTTGCACGGCGCAGGCGGGGCACATGTAGCGGTCGCAGCGGTTGCAGCGCAGGCTGGTCTCACGCTCCGGATGCTGCCCGCAAAAGGTCGCTTCGCTCATGGCGTTCACCGGGGGGCAAGGCCGCGCCGGGGCAGGGCCGGCGGTGGCGGCGCGTCGATGCGCGGTTCCAGCCGATCCAGCAGCGAGCGATAGAAGTAGTTGCGATCGCGCATGCGCACAAAGCGGCTGACGCGTGAACTGGCCTGCAGGCGCAACTGCTCGTCCGGCTCCAGCGAGCGCAGAATACGGCCGTCGACGCTCAGCAGCGCCGGACTTCGATCGCCCGAGGCCGGAAGGACGTCGACGAAGGAACCCTGGGAGAGCACGATGGGGCGGTTCATGCTGAGGTGCGGCGCAACCGGGACGACGAGGATGTTGAGCAGTTCCGGTGGCAGGATGGGGCCGCCGGCGGCCAGGGCGTAGGCGGTGGCGCCGGTTGCCGTGGCAATCACGAGCGCGTCCGCCGTGTAGGTCGTGGCCCAGTCGCCGTCGATGTACATTTCCATGCGCACCGTGGTCGTGACCCGGTTGCTGCTGACGACAACGTCGTTGAGCGCGTCCTCGCTGGCCAGCAGCGCGTCGTCGCGCAGCACCTGGGCGCGGATCATCATGCGCTGCTCAATCCAGAAATCGCCGTCCAGCAGCCGGTCGACTTGCTGCGGGAAATCGTCCGGATTGATGATTTCGGTCAGAAAGCCGAGATTGCCCATGTTCACGCCCAGCACCGGCACGCGGGGTTCGGCGCAGACGCGCGCGGCGTGCAGCATGGCCCCGTCGCCGCCGATGGCGACCACGAGGTCCGAGTCTTTTACTTCCTCCTGAATATCTTCCTCCGTCCAGACCTCGCGTACCCAGGTCTTGAGACCACGCTCGCGCAGCAGGGCGGCGATGTCCCTGGCGACGGGCGCAGACTGCGGGCGGCGCGGGTGGGCCAGAATGCCGGTGCGGCGGAAGGTCATCGGGTCTCCGGGTTTCAGTCCCGGTCATTATAGTGCAGCCTGACGGCGCTGCGAATCACGCGGAGCCCGCCATGTTATGGTAATCAGGGTAAAGACGGGGTGTCGCTTCGCCCCGGCGCAGGCGGGCATGGACGGCGGGAGGGCAGGAAATTGGGGAGATACGCAGGTTTCCTGTTCCTGATCGTCGTATTGACCCCGCCGCTGGCAGACCTGCAGGCCCGCGAAGCGGAGCTTGCCGACCTGCTCGCCGGCGACGAACGCTTCTCCACTTTCTTGCGCCTGGCCGCAACGGGCGGGACGTTGGACGTTCTGGCCGGCGCAGGTCCCATGACCCTGCTGGCGCCGGTCAACGAGGCCTTCGCGGAATTGCCGGACTTCGTGCTTGCGTGGCTGGCTCGTCGCCCGGCAGTCCTGCAGAATCTGCTGCATTTGCATGTCCTGCCGGGCGCACTGGCAGACGGCAGGGTCGAAGCTGTCCTGGACACCCATGGCGCAGGGGTCATCGCCGACGACGTTAATGCACACAATGGTCGCTTGCGCCCCATCGACCGCGTGTTGCTGCCAGCGCAGGAGCTGGAGGTGGTCGTCCCCGCCTTTGTGGAAGGCAGCATCGTCAGCGCCGGCAGCTCGACCGTCTTTTTGCTCAGCGAGGTGATTGCCGCGCGCTTTCGCCGTGAAGGTTATCGCGGCGGCAACGTCAGCGTCTACAGCATTGGCACGGGAGCCGGCTTCGAGCGCTTCTGTACGGAAGGCATCACCGACATTGCCAACGCCAGCCGGCCCATCACGGATGGCGAGCGGCAGAAGTGCCAGGCCATCGGCCGCCAGGTTTTTGCGCTGCACGCAGGGACAGATCTGCTGGTCGTGGTCGTCAACAGCGCCAACGACTTCGCGGACAATCTGAGCCTGGCGCAACTGGCGCGCCTGTTCAGCACGGCGGACACCTGGCAGGACGTCAACCCGGCATGGCCGGCCCGGCCGGTTGAACGATTCATCCCGGGCACGGACAGCGGCAGCCTTGACCTTTTCGTGGAACATCTCTTCAGCAAGGACCGCGCACCGATCCTGGGCGCCTCGCGCACCAGCGTGAGCGGGGACGTCAACGTGCTGGCGCATGGCGTGGCGGGCAACCTGTACGGGGTTGGCTTTCTCGGCTACGCGGCCTTCAATGCCAACCGCCACCGCCTGAAAGCCGTCCCGCTGGAAGGGGTGGCGCCGCATGGCAGCAATGTATTCGACGGCAGCTATCCCCTGGCGCGTTCGTTGATGCTCTATTCCGCGCCCGACATCATCGCGGCGCGGCCGCAGGTGGGCGAATTCCTGAGTTACTATCTCACAGTGGTCAACCAGGAGATTGAAAAGGCCGGCTATTTCGAGGTGGACCCGCAGACCCTCAATCGCTCCCGCCTGCTGCTGAGGGCCGCCATCGGGCACTGAGTGACAGGCGGCCACGCGACCGGATTATCCCGCGGTTAAGATTTATCATGTCAACTCTTAACCTTTGGGCAGCCAACGCTTAAAGCCCTTGTGCCAGCATGCGCTGCGAATGAAAGCGTTCTGTCACAGGGAGTACAAGAAGATGATGAATTTCCGCACCATCCTGTATCTGGTGGCCGTACTGGCCCTGCCATTCGCGATCGTACAGGCGGACAGCCACACGCTGGCCGAACTGGTCGCCGAAAACGAGCAGTTGACCACGCTGCAGATGCTGGTCGACTCGGCCGGCATGGGCGACGCCCTGGCCGGAGAAGGTCCCCTGACTCTTTACGCGCCGGTCGACGAGGCCTTCGCCGCCCTGCCGGACTTCGCAGTGGACTGGCTGCTGAACAATCCCGATCGACTGGCAGCGGTGATCAACCAGCATCTGACTGGCGACATGACGGGCGCCAACGCCGTCGCTGACCCGCTGGATGCCGACAACGGCACGCTGCAACTGATCGATGCGCTGCTGCTGCCCGAGCTCGAACTGACCGAGGTGATCCCCGCCTTCGTGGAGGGTGACATCATCGCGGCCGGCAGCTCGACCGTGTTCCCGCTCAGCGACGCCATTGCCACGCGCTTCCGGGACGAGGGTTACGCGGGCAACATCACCGTCGACAGCATTGGCTCGGGCGCCGGCTTCGAGCGCTTCTGCGCCGAGGGCGTGACCGACATCTCCAATGCCAGCCGCGGGATCAAGGACGCCGAGCTGGAGAACTGCCACAGTATCGGCCGCAGCGTCTTCCCGATTCGTGTGGGCACGGATGCGCTGGCGGTGGTCATCAACAGCGCCAATGACTTCGCCGACAACCTGACCCTTGAGGAACTGGCCCGGCTCTTCAGCACGGCCAACACCTGGCAGGACGTCAACGCGGACTGGCCCGCGGAGCCGGTCGAGCGCTTCATCCCCGGCACGGACAGCGGCACTTTTGACTACTTCGTGGAAGAGGTCTTCGACAAGGACCAGGCGCCCATGCTGGATGCCGCGCGCACCAGCCTGAGCGAGGACGACAACGTGCTGGTGAACGGCGTGTCGGGCAATCCCTACGCGGTGGGCTTCTTCGGCTACGCTTACTTCGAGGCCAACCGCGACATTCTGAAAGCGGTCCCGATCGAGGATGTGGCCCCGGCCGGCAGCAGCGTGGATGATGTCTTCATGTACGCCGCGCCGGAGACCATCAGTGAGAAGCCGCAGGTCGGCGAATTTCTGAATTACTATCTGGCCGTGGTCAACGAGGAGGTTGAGGCCGCCGGCTACTTCCCGGCGGACGCGGCCGGTCTGAACGTCGCGCGCCTGCTGGTGGCGGCGGCCACCGGCGGCTGAGCCGCGGGAAAGACTCAGGTACAACGAAGGCGGCGGGCCTGCGCCCGCCGTCTTTTTGGTTCCTGACAGAAATTCCTAGTGGTATCAGACTCATGAATAGTTACTGAAGTGGAGGCGCTTTCATTTTCCAATCTGCTCTGTTTCCGGGAGCACTGACCAGCCAACATGTAAAAGCGTGTGCCTGCGCGAGCGAGTCATCCGACTTAATCAGGATTTAACACAAGAGGCCCGTTCCTTAACCTGCTTTGGCTATACTGCCGCGCGGACGAATCAAGACGATCAGGCAGGATCCATGGCGCAATATCAGGCGGTGCAGCGTTCGGGGGCCGAAAAGGCGGCCACGCTGGAACGCGCGCTGCGGCAGCGCAGTCTCAGGCGGCGGGCCCGACCGGTCGAATCCATCGTCCGCTTCCTCTTGCTGCTCTGCGGGCTGGTCTCCATTCTCTCCACCGTCGGCATCCTCGTCACCCTGGGTGAGAACTCGCTGCTTTTCTTCAGTCAGCGCTCCTGGCAGCAGGTGAAATACGACACGGTGGAACGCGCCGTGGTGGTCAACCTGGGCCAGGAGGTATCCCTCGCCGCGGCCCTGGACGCGCAGAATTCATATCTGTCACTTGAACTCGATGAACGGGCCACGCTGCCCTTCAGCGAGGGCCAGTTGATTGAACTGGGCGGGGAGCGGATGCGGGTGATGGCGGCCAGTCGCGACGGGCTGGAGGTGGAGCGCGGCGTCAACGCCAGCCAGGCGCTGGCGCATCCGGTCGACACGCCGGTGTTCGTGCACAACGAGCGCACGGTGCTGCTCGGTGCAGACCTGAGGGCCGACGACACGGTGATTCACCTGTCCGAAGGTGCTGCCGCCGCATTTCAGATCGATGACCTGATTCAGGCCGACGAGGAAGTCATGCGCGTCCTGCAGGTCGAGCCTGTCAGCGACATGCTGGCCGTGCGGCGTGGAGAGGAGGGCAGCAACCCCGCCCGCCACAGCGCCGGCCTGCCCCTTTTCAGTCCGTCTGCCGTGACTTTGGGCGAATTTCTGACCGGCACGCGCTGGAACCCGCAACTGGGTCACCTGGGCATCTGGCCGCTGCTCAACGCCACCCTGATGACGACCTTCTTCGCCCTGCTGACGGCGTTGCCCGTCGGCCTGGGCGTGGCGATTTATCTCAGCGAATACGCCAGCGCGCGGGTGCGTTCGCTGGTCAAGCCCGTGCTGGAATTGCTGGTGGGCGTGCCGACGGTGGTCTTCGGCTACTTCGCGCTCACCTGGATGACGCCGCTGTTGCAGCAGATCATCGGGCCGCAAGTGAAGCAGTTCAACACCCTCTCGGCGGGGCTGGTCATGGGCATCATGATCGTCCCGACCATCGCCTCCATCAGTGAGGACGCGCTGGGTGCCGTGCCGCGGGCTCTGCGCGAGGCCTCTTATGCGCTGGGCGCCACCCGCCAGGAGACCATCCGGCGCGCGGTATTGCCGGCGGCCGTGTCGGGCATTATGGCGGCCTTCCTGCTGGGCATCTCGCGGGCGGTGGGTGAGACCATGATTGTGGCGCTGGCGGCGGGCGCCGGCCCCAACTTCACCTTCAACCCCCTGGAAGGGGCGGAGACGATGACGGGGCATATCGTGCGTATTTCCGGCGGCGACATCAGCTACAACACCATCGATTACAACAGCCTGTTCGCGATAGGCCTGCTGCTCTTCCTGCTGACGCTGGCCTTCAACGTCGTCAGCGGCGCCATCACGCGTCGCTATCGTGAGGCGACCTGAGATGGCCACAGTGACACAGCAGGGCAACAGGGGCAGCCTGACGCGACGCCAGCGCATCAGTCGCCTCTGGTCGCGGGTCTATCAGGCCTGCGTCGGGCTGGCGGCCCTGGCCCTGGTCATTTTGCTGCTCAAGATCGTCGATGACGCCTTCGGCACCGTGGCGGTTGTCAACGTCGTCGACCCCGCCAGCCTGGTCAGCCAAGACGGCCGCAGCATTGAACAGCAGAACGCAGAAGAACTGGCCGGCCTCGCCCGGGACTACCTGGACGAGGAAGGACGTCATTTCGTCAGCACCGACCGCCTCTTCACACTCTTCCTGGACGAGGTCGCACGGACGGAGTTACCGTCTTCCGCGCTGCGCAACCTGACCGTGGGCCAGGCCCTGTTCAGCGGACAGAACTTCCCGCAGAAATGGGCGGACCGCACTCTGTTCGAATTGCGTTTGCCGGACGTGGCGCGCGTCGAACGGGACGCAAGGGCGCGGGCCGACATCGCCCTGCTGCTGGCCGGCAACGTGGAGCAGGGGCGGCTGCTGGAACTGGTCTATAACGACATCGTGCAGGTGGAGCTGCTGGAAAGCTGGAACCTGATCGACTCTCTGACGCGCCAGGACGAGATCCGGGCCAGGGCCGCGCGGGACTTTCCGCAGGCGACACTTGAATTCCGCTCCTGGTTGAACGCCGACTTCCTGCGCACGCCCGGCTCCAGCCAGGCGTTGACCAGCGGCATCCGCGTGGCCCTGCTGGGTACGCTGTGGATGCTGGTGATCGCCATCGGCGTGTCGCTGCCACTGGGCCTGGGCGCGGCCATTTATCTGGAGGAATACGCGCGCCACGCCAACAACCATCGCCTGCTGCGCCTGCTCAACGGTTTCATCGAGACCAACATCCGTAACCTGGCCGGCGTGCCCTCCATCATTTACGGCATTCTCGGTCTGACGGTGTTCGTGCGGGCCATGGAGCCGCTGACCAGCGGGCAACTGGCGGGGGTCGCAGGCGCGGACGGGCGCACCATTTTGTCGGCCGGGCTGACGATGGCGCTGCTGATTCTGCCGATCATCATCATCAATGCCCAGGAAGCCATACGCGCCGTACCGCAGTCGTTGCGGGAGGGCAGTTACGGCCTGGGCGCGACGCAGCTGCAAACGATTGCGCGACAGGTGCTGCCGGTGGCGCTGCCCGGCATGCTGACCGGCGTCATCCTGTCGGTCTCGCGCGCCATCGGCGAGACCGCGCCGCTGGTGGTGGTTGGCGCGGCCACGACCATTTTCGTTGATCCGGACAGTCCCTTCTCGCGTTTCACCGTGTTGCCGATCCAGATCTATCGCTGGACGGCCGACCCGCGCGAAGGCTTTCAGGACGTGGCCGCGGCCACGATCATCGTGTTGCTGCTGTTGCTGCTTTCGCTCAACGCCAGCGCGATCATTCTGCGAAACCGTTACAGTGCCAGGGCGCGAAGGACCCTATGAGCGAGACCCCGAAACAAAGCGTGCAGGACAAACTTGAAATTGACGCGATGAGCGTCTGGTACGGTGAGACCTGCGCCGTGCGCAGCGTGACCCTGGCGATCAATCCACGACGCATCACGGCCTTCATCGGGCCCTCGGGCTGCGGCAAAAGCAGCGTACTGCGCGCCATCAACCGTTTAAACGACCTCGTCCCCGGCGCCCACGTGCATGGAAAAATCAATTATCAGGGGCACAACCTTTACGATGAACAGGTCGATCCGGTCGAATTGCGGCGGCGTATCGGCATGGTCTTCCAGAAGCCCAATCCCTTCCCCAAGTCCATCTATGACAACGTGGCCTACGGGCCGCGTCTGCTGGGCATTCGCGACCGCAAGTCGCTGACCGCCATTGTGGAACACAGCCTGCAACAGGCGGCGCTCTGGGACGAAGTCCGGAACGACCTGCACAAAAAGTCCGGTCTGGAACTCTCGGGCGGGCAGCAGCAGCGGCTGTGTATTGCGCGCGCGCTGGCGGTCGAGCCCGAGGTCATCCTGATGGACGAACCCTGCTCGGCGCTGGACCCCATCGCCACGCAAAGCATTGAGGCGTTAATGCGCGATCTGGTACACGACTACACCATCGTGATCGTCACGCACAACATGCAGCAGGCCTTGCGGGTGTCGGATTACACGGCCTTCTTCAATATTCGCAAGCGCGAACAGGATGGCGTGGAGTTGCGCTGGGGCGAGTTGGTCGAATTCGGAGCGACGAAGCAGCTTTTTGAGGAACCGCAGCACCAGGAAACGGCGGACTACATCTCCGGCCGCTTCGGCTGAAGCGCTGCTCAGGTCGTGGTGGCAGGTTGCGGGGCCGCCCCGTTGCCCTTGCGCGCATCCTCGCTGAAGTTCCCTTCCCACAGGCGCTGCATTTCGCTGCAGTGCTGCAGCAGGTCTTCCAGGCGCCCCTGGGCGTGGATGGACCCGTCCTTCATCACGATGATTTGATCGGCGCGACGCAGGGCGGCCTTGCGATGGGACACGGCAAGGCAGGTGGCGCCGTCGCGCGAGAAAACGCGGTTCCAGAGGCGCCGCTCAGTCTCCACGTCGAGGGCGCTGGAAAGGTCGTCGAAGATCAACAGTTCCGGTTCGCGCACAAACATACGCGAGGCCGCCGTGCGTTGCATCTGGCCGCCACTCAGGCGCACGCCGCGTGGGCCGACGAGCGTATCCAGGCCTTCGTCGAGTTCCTTCAGGTCGCGCTCCATCACCGCCGAACGGATGGCTTCGGGGACGTCGGCGTCCTTTTCCGGGATGCCCATCAGGATGTTGTCGCGCAGCGGGTCGCTGAAGAGACGCGGCACCTGGGGCGTGTAGGCGGTGTGGGGCGGCACGAAGAACTCCGCCAGATGTTCGACCGGCTCGCCGTTCCAGCGAATCTCGCCGCGGTCCGGCGGCAACAGGCCTTGCAGGGTACGCAGCAGCGTGGTCTTGCCGGCGCCGATGCGTCCGGTGACCACCGTGAAGGTGCCGCGCTCCAGGCGCAGGTTGATGTTGTCGATGCCATTCTGGCTGCCCGGATGCTGGTAACTCAGTCCCTCGATTTCAAGCGCGTGCAGGCGATCGTCCTCATCCACCGACACTTTCGGAATGCCGGGCAGTTTGCCATCCAGCCAGACGGGGTTGTGCTCGACCATGATCTGGCGCGGCGCGCCACCCAGCAGCCACTCCACGCGATCGATGGAGATACCGATTTGCTTGTAGCGTGACAGGGAGAAGCCGAACATGCGCATGAACTGCGTCATTCGTTCGAGATAGAAGACGAAGAGCGCGAAATCGCCCAGGGTGAAGCTTCCCTCGCGCATGGCGCTGGCGGACAGAATCAACACGATGCCGGTGCCGATGTTGACGGCGTTGTAGTAGGTGGAGCGCTGCACCTCCTCGAAGACGCGGTCCTTGAGGGCGGCCACACGGCGTACCTCGTTCAGCCGCTGGAATTCGCGGATCACCGGCTCTTCCCTGCCGGCCACCTTGACGCTCTGGGCGGCGCCAAAGGTCTCGGCCACAAAGCCGACGACGCGCGCCGCGGCGCGGCGGCGAACGCGGCGATAATGCTGCACGCGCTGGTGGGTCAGGTTGGCGATGAGCGCGACCAGCAGCAATGGCATGAAGGCCACCACGGCGATGATCGGGTTGATGCTGACCATGATGTACACCGCCACCAGCGAGGCGATGAAGTGACCTACCAGCATTTCCAGCAGGCGGAAGAACATGCCGATCTCGTCCAGGTCGCCGCCAAAACGGCTGATCGACTCGCCGGGCGAGGTGGGCATGGGGCGCGCGCCCGGCTGGTTCAACACGTGGCGGAAGACGTTCAGGCGCATCAGCGCCATCACCGTGAACTGGAAGGTCGCGCGCGTCCAGCTGACGCCGAAGCGCACGACGATCTCGGCAAGGCCGGAGGCCGCCAGCAGGGCCACCAGCGCCCAGAGATCGAAGCGGACGGGGGCGCTGTCGGTCAGGAAGTTGAAGAATTCGCGCGTCACCAGGGCCGGCGCCTGCTGGGCCAGTTGGCCCAGGGTGGCAAAGAGAATTGTGATTCCGAAGAGGCCGGGACGGAAGCGAATCAGCTGCAGGACGATTTGCCAGTCCTTCATGCCAGCGCTTCCTCCAGCCCGATGCGCAGCAGATGGGCGAAGCGCGAGTCGGGGTCGGCGGCGAGGCGGGCGCGGCTGTCGTGCTCAATGATGCGACCGTGATCGATCACCATGATCTCGTCGCTGCGCTGCACGGTGGCGAGGCGATGGGCCACGATGATGCCCGTGCGCCGGTGCAACAGCTTGTCGATGGCCCGCTCAATGCGGTTCTCGGTCAGCGGGTCCAGGCGTGAGGAGGCTTCGTCGAGGATGACGAGGCCGGGGTCCTTGAGGAAGACGCGCGTGAAGGCCAGCAGTTGCGCCTCTCCGGCGGAAAGGCCGCGACCGCCGGATTCGATGCGGGTGTCGAGGCCTTCCGGCAACTGCGCCAGCCAGGGGCCGAGCCCGAGGTCGTGGATGGCCTCGTGAATGCGCTCGTCGGGGATGCTGTCATCGAAGAAGGTCAGGTTGTCGCGCACGGAAGCGCGAAAGAGTTGCACGTCCTGGGTGACAATGCCGACGCGTTGGCGCAATTGCTGCAAGGATGCCTCGCGCAGGTCGGTGCCGCCCAGGCGCACGCTGCCTTCCACGGGGTCGTAGAGGCGGAAGAGCAGGCGGCTGATGGTTGTCTTGCCGCTGCCGGTGCGTCCCAGCAGGCCCAGCACCTTGCCAGGCTCCAGCTGGAAGTCGACGTCCTGCAGCACGACCTCCGTGTCGTTGTAGGCAAAGTTAACCTTGTCAAACTGAAGGCCCAGCGGCCCGCCGGGCACGGGCACGCCGGGGCCATCCTCAATTTTGGTCTTGATGTTGAGCAGTTCGATAACGCGGCCGATGCCGGCGCCGGCCTTCTGCAACTCCTGAACCTGCATGGTCAGTTCGCGCATCGGTCGAACGAGGATGTGCGTGTAGGTCACGAAGAGGAAGATCGTGCCCAGTGTGATCAGCCCCTCGTTGTAAAGCATGTAGCCTGCCACGAGGGAAATACCGAGGCCGAGGATGGCGCAGAAAGCCACCACGCCGAAGATGGCCGCATTCATGACGCTGGCTTTTTGTTCGCTCCTGAGGCGGAAGTACATCAGGCGCGCAAAGTTGCGCATCGTCCAGGGGACGGCGCCGCTGGAGCGCGTGTCCTCGGTGCCTGAAAGCTGTTCCTCCAGAAAACCGTAGAAACTGGCGCTGGCCTCCCGCGCCGAGCCCCAGGCCGGGATGGCCAGGCTGCGCACGGCATTGAGCGCCCACAGGGCGAACAGCGCGTAGACGGCCATGATCACGCCGGTCGTCGCGTTCTCGCGGAAAATCATGGCGACCACGCCCGCCAGCAGCAGGATGTTGGCCAGAATAATGACGACGAACTGCGAAAAGAAGTTGGCGATCTGCGTCACGTCACTGTCGACGCGCTCGATCATTTCGCCGGGTGTGCGCTGGTGATGAAAGCTCATGTCCAGACGCAGGCAGTGGTCCGCCAGGTCCGAACGCAGCTTGTTGGTGGCTTTCCAGCCGACGTCCTCGCCGAAATAGACGGCGCCCACGGCGACCAGCTGCTGCAGGATGGCCACCACGATGAACAGCAGGGCAACCATCAGCAACTGGTTCATGGTGTTGTCTGGCGCGGGCCAGAGCGTCGCGCCTGCGGACAGGTTGTTGCCGCTGTCAACGGCGGTGTCGATGAACAGGCGCAGGATCTGTGGATTGAACAGTTGCAGACCGATGCTGGTGAAGAGCATCAGCGCCAGCAGCAACACCCGGTTGCGCCAGGGCAACATGTATTCTCTGAGAATGTGACGGTACTGTTCGAGGCGGGGAACGATCATTGAGGCGAATCGTCCCGGGTGTCGGTTGGTTGCGAACTACAGTCTGTTTCTGCGGACATGACGCGGCCAGCCTGCGTGCCCGGGCTGACCCTGGTTTCTCCTTCCACATGGGGGATTGTTGGTCGACGGGATTCATTCTACAGGTCGCAGGGCCTGCGCGGCAAGATTGGCCTGCATTGGATATAGGTTCAGGCGCTGCCCAACTGGCTGCTGTGGATGAAGGCGCGCGTCTGACCATCGGGGATGTGCGTCAGGTCCCAGACCAGGGCTGCTGATTGCATTTCTCCCAACATTTGGGCCGGATCGGACCCGGCGGCCACAACGCGCCATCCGTCCGACGACCAGTCCAGGGAATCCAGCATGAAGCGACCCTCTTGCCATTGTCCATAATTCGGGGCGGTCTCCGGCGCCAGACTGGCGACGCGGCGGCCGTCGCCCGCGTCCAGCAAATGAATGCCGCCTCTGAGCGGAAGCACGAGGAAGCGGCCGTCGGGTGACCAGTCGAAGCCGAGAATCCAGCCCGATGTCGTGAGCAGGGTCTGCGAGGGTAACTGACCGAATGTATCCTGAACATGCAGGGCGCTGCCGGTGACGAGGCCGCTGTTGCCTTCCCGCTCGACCGTTGTGTAGGTCGTGTAGGCGAGGCGCCCGCCGTCCGGTGCCCAGGAAACGAAGTAAAAATGTGTATCGGTATCTGCCTCAATTGATGCGACAAGCCCACCGTCAACCGCGTCCCGCAGCCGCAACACGCTGGTTTCCTGATCTGCGCCGCTCTCAATCAGGGCAATGTTTCGGTCGTCGGGCGACCAGGCAAGGTGCATGCCCTGCGCCTCGACGCTGAGCAGGGTATCGCCCTGCTGCGCGTCCAGGATGCGCAGCGTCTCGCCGACCGTGGCGATACGCGTGCCATCATGGGACCAGGCCAGGCCCCAAACTCCACCGGCCTGGCCGCTGAGTAGCTGTGGCGAACTACCGTCGGCGTTGATGAGCAGCAGGCTGCGTTCCGGCTCGACCTGCGAAACGTGCTCGTCTCCTTCATGGTTGATCCGGAAACCGCCCCCCGCCACAATACGCGACCCGTCCGGCGCCCAGGCCATGCTGGAAGGTTGGAAAAGGTCCAGCGGCTCATGCAGCAGACGCTTGCCGCTGGCGGCGTCCCAGACGTGCAAGCCGTCACGGGTGACAGTGGCAATGCGTGTGCCGTCCGGCGACAGGTATGGCTGCCACAGATGCCAGATGTTTTTTTCCGGGTCTTTGGTATCGGGGAGGTCTTCAAGAGAGTGACGCTCATAATTAAAACAGGGGCAGTCCAGCGACACTTCGTACCACAGGGCGCTGCCCTCGATTTCCTGGCCCTCCACCTCAGCGATGATGGTGACGCCGGCGCCAGGCGGCAGCCAGGTGAGGCGCTGGCAGTCTTCCCCCGCGCAGGCGAAGGCCGGCGCCGACTCGTCCGCCGTGACGAGCATCGTCTCCTGCGCGGCGAGGGGAATTGATGAAAGGCCAAACGCCAGCAACAGAATCAGCAGCGACAAGTGTCTGGAATACATGAGTGCCTCCCTTGCACACCATCTGTCGTTCACTTCAGTTTACTCTGGTCTTGTCAGAAAGTTGCGTCAGCGCCGCACGTTGTCACCCGTCGCCAGGCGCTGCGTTGCCGAGAAGACTGCTGTGGATGAAGGCGTGGGTCATCCCTTCGGGGATGAGCGTCAGGTCCCAGACACTGGCCACTGTGTTGCGCCTGCCAACGGGGCTGCGCCGTCCGTACAGTGAATCTGCGGCCGCAACGCGCTTGCCGTCCGGCGACCAACTGACATGGCCGCTGAACCGTTCCTGTGTTTCAGTATCCGGTGGCGACAGTGTGGACAGCAGTCGTCCTTCGCTCGTTTCCAGAATGCGGACCTTGCCCTCTATGCCGGCAGCGAGGAAATGGCCGTCAGGCGACAGTGAAAAGTCCAGAATTCCCTGGTCCGAGTCGAACAGCGTGAGGGGCGGGTCTTGCTCCTTGCCATTCCAGCGTCTGATCTGGCCGCTCAGGTCCCCGGTCAGCACATAAAAAATGTACGCACCGTCGGGCGACCAGTCCGCGCCAAAGACGTAGCGGGAACCGTCTTCCGCCAGTGAGGCAAGGCGGTGTCCATCTCTTGCATCCCAGACGTGGATGGTGCCCACCAGGACGTCAAATGTGACCAAACGCGCCCCGTCCGGCGACCAGTCGAGCCAGGGCAACTGACCGGCTGATTCACCGCCCAGTTCAAAGAGCAGTTCAGCGCTGGAAGCGTCCCGCACCTGGGCCGCTTCATCCCGATGGTTGATCGTGACGATGCGCTCGCCGTCTGGTGACCAGTGAAAGGCAATGGCGAAGGTCTCAATCGCAAGCAGAGAATGTCCCCGTTGAGCATCCCAAATGCGCAGCTGATCGCCCACCGCTGCGATGCGGCTGCCGTCGGGAGACCATGCTGCGCGAAGGGTCCATCCCTCGTGGCCATTCAGAGGTCGCAGGGACTGTCCGTTGGCGTCCAGCAGCAACAACAGACTCTTCTGCCCTTCCTGGTCCAGGCCAGCCAACACCATCTCTGCTCCATCCGGTGACCATGATGGAGGGAGCAAGGTGAAGGGGGCGTAGGACTCCTGCGTCAGCACATTTCCGCTGGCAGAATCCCAGACGAACAGGTCCGTGCCGGCAACGGCAGCGATGCGACTCCCGTCGGACGACCAGCGGGGCTGCCACAGGGTCCAGGTACCCTCTGCGGAAACGGGAAGCGTGGGCGAATTGTCGAGAAACCTGTGTTCGTAATCAAAACAGGGGCAGTCCAGCGACACCTCGTACCACAGGGTGTTGCCATCCAGTTCGCGTCCCTCCACCTCGCCGATGACGTGGACGCCGGCGCCGGGTGGCAGCCAGGCGAGGCGCTGGCAATCTTCCTCCGCGCAGGCGAAGGCCGGCGCCGACTCTTCCGCCGTGACGACCATCGTTTCCTGTGCGACAACAGGAAACGGTGACAGTATCATCGACAGTAGTAGCAGGAATAACGGTCTGGAGTACATGGCTGAGTCCCCCACACCTGCCTTGTCTTGTTTCAGTGTACTGTGGATTTGCCAGGGGATGCGGCCCGCTTCAGAACAGGCTGAGCTGGGTGGGCGTCTCGTCGGCTGCCTGTTGCTGCGCGCGGCGCTGACGCACCTCGGCGACCAGGTCGGGCAGGCGACGGATGTCGGCCTCCATGTCGCGGCGCAGGCCCGGGTTGCGCAGGGCGGCCGCCGGGTGGAAGAGGGGGTACCAGGCCGTGACCGGGGAACCGCCGAAGCGCGGTTTGCCATGGATGCGGCTGATGCGCGCGTCCGGGAAGTAGCGCGCCATGCTGAAGCGGCCGAGGGTGGCGATGACGGCCGGCCGGATGACGTCCAGTTGTTCGTCGAGCCAGTGCTTGCAGGCGAAGATTTCGTCCGCGCGCGGGTCGCGATTGTCAGGCGGGCGGTGCTTGACGACGTTGGCAATGAAGACGTCGTCACGATGCACGTCGATCAAACCCAGCAGGTATTCGAGATAATCGCCGGAGCGACCGACGAAAGGCAGGCCGAGCCGGTCTTCATGGAAGCCGGGCCCCTCGCCGATGAAGACGATGTCGGCCGTCGCGCTGCCGCTGCCGGGCACGGCGTTGGTCGTGCCCTGGTAGAGGCCGCACTCCTGGCAGAGTCGTACCCGTTCGGCGATGTCCTGCAGTCTGGCCGCGGCGTCTTCGCTCATCTCGTCTGCCTCCTGAACGCGATGCGCCAATCTTACCGAGGCAAGGCGAGTTGCAAAAGCGGTCGCATTTACCTTCGTTACACGTAGTTTGCCATGCCGGCGGCAAACGCGGCCTCGTCGCCGTGTTCGTAGCCGAAGAGCGCCTCTTCCAGCGCGAAGGTGCCGTAATGGAAGTGGACGCGCTCCTGCATGGATGGAAGGTCTGGATTGAAGCGGGCACAACGTTGCAGGAAGTCTGCGCCATAACTGGCCAGCAGGCCAGCATAGTCCACCGCCGGATCGCCCAGGCCCAGGCTGTCAAAATCCAGTATGCCGCAGATTTCCCCTTTTTCCGCATCATAGAGCAGATTATCGGTACCGAAATCGCCGTGACGCAAAACGGGCTGCCAGGCGAAATTGGCAGGATCCGCCAGCCAGGGTTCAAAATGTGCCGCAACCTGCTCTCTGGCGGCGGGACGCATCCGCGGGAACAGGTGCTGCCGGATGCGGGCATAACGGTCGGCATACACCGCTCTTGTGTCGGCGAGCGGCAGGGGAGCTGCAATTGTCTTGACAGGCAGGCTGTGGAGGGCCCGCAGAAATCCCGTCAACTGCGTCGCGAGGCGCTCGACGATGTCTTCGTCGACGATGGCGGCCATGGTGTCGCGCCACAGGGGTGCGCCGGGCAGTCGGGTGCAGGCGACAAAGGGGTGAGGTTCCTCCAGCTGATGAAAGAGGCGGGTCGGAACCGGCAGGGGAAGACGGTCCTGCAGGCCCTCCAGTACAGCGACTTCACGTCTCAAACCGGCCCTGCCATCCGCATACAGTGGAAAACGGAAGATCAGAGTCTCGTTTACCAGCAGGACGTCACAGTGCTGGCCACTCGAGAGTCTTTGGAGGTCAGCAATGTTCAGGTTGGGGCAGGCCGCGCGAATCTCTTGTTGCAGGCGTTCCAGGTCAGTCATGTTCGCTCCTTCAGGCAGACACAGGGTGCCATTTGCCAACGCGCAGTCACTTGTTGCCGCCCGGGCGCTGTGCTATAGTGCGCGCGGCGCCAGGGTAGCTCAGCTGGTAGAGTACCTCACTGAAAATGAGGGTGTCCCCGGTTCGAGTCCGGGCCCTGGCACAGAGGCCTGACGGGCGCAGTCAGGCCTTTGTCTTATACAAGGGGAGGGCGACCATGGGTGTTGGCGAACGATTCTCCCTGAGGGGGCAGAGCGCCCTGGTGACCGGCGGCGGCAGCGGTATCGGCGCCTGTCTGGCCGCCGCGCTGGCGGAGGCCGGCGCCAACGTCGCCCTGGCCGACCGCGACCTGGACAAGGCGCAGCAGGTGGCGCGGCAGCTGGAAAAGCAGGGCGTGGCGACCCTGGCCATCGAGGTGGACGTGACGCAGGCCGACCAGGTGCAGCGCATGGTGGACCAGGTGCTGGACGCCTGGGGACAACTGGACGTGGCGGTCAACAGCGCCGGGGTCGCCACCCGCGCCCGCGCCGAGGAGCTGGAAGAGGACGACTGGGACCAGGTGGTGGGCATCGACCTCAAGGGCATCTACCTCAGCACGCGCGCGGAGGGCCGCGCCATGCTGGCGCGCGGCAGCGGTTCGATCATCAACATCGCCTCCATGTCCGGGCAGATCGTCAACCGCCCGCAGTTGCACTCGCACTACAACGCGGCCAAGGCCGGCGTCATCCAGTACTCGCGCTCCTGCGCGGCGGAATGGGCAGCGCGCGGCATACGCGTCAACTGCATCAGCCCGGGCCACACCGTCACACCCATGACGGAATTCGCAATACCAATCATGGGCGACGAATGGGTCTCCAACACGCCGATGGGACGTGTCGGCACGCCCGAAGACCTGCAGGGCGCCGTGCTTTATCTGGCGTCGGCGGCCTCGGCCTACGTCACCGGGCACGACCTGGTGGTGGACGGCGGCTACACGCTCTGGTAAGGACCCCGGACCCTACAGCAGAATCCGCAGCACGTTGACCGAGGCGGGCGCGAAGGTCTGAGTCCAGGCGCTGCCGCCCGAATCCTGGGCCAGGGTCTGCGGGTGCACCAGGTTGGGCGCCTCGAAGCGGTTGTGGGCGTGAATGCCCGGCCCCGCCAGCACGGTCAGCCCGACTTCGCGCGCGGACGCGCCCACCAGGCTGACTTCGGTCTCAATGGCGTCGCCGGCGCTGCAATTCACCACGCTGAGCGTCAGTTCCTTCCCCTTTAGCGACGCGGAGCCGGCCAGCAGCGGCATTTCCTGCGCCTCGCCGTTGAAGTTGAAGGACCGGCTTTCGCAATCGAAGCGCGTGTGCAGGCTCTGGCCGCCCTGATGCGCTCGATACATGGCGTAGACGTGACCGGTGGGCGTGACCAGCATGCGGTCGCCGGCGGTGAGCACCATGGCCTGCAGCACGTTGATGGTCTGGGCGATGTTGGCCATGACGACCTTGTCCGCGTGGCGGTTGAAGATGTCCAGCGTCGTGGCGGCCAGGACGGCATCGCGCATGGTGTTTTGCTGCCAGAGGTGACGCGGATGGCGGCCGGGCGTCGGCGGATGCCAGGTGCCCCATTCGTCAACGATCATGCCGATGCGCCGTTCGGGATCGTAGCTGTCCATGGCGGCGCGCTGCTGCAAGACCAGCGGCTCCATCTGCAGACCCAGGTGGAGTTGCGCATACCACTGCGCCTCGTCGTATTCGGTGGCCGAGCCGGTTTCCGCGGACCAGGCGTCGAGGCCGCCTTGTCCGGCGGCGCTCGAGCGGGCGTAGTAGTGAGGGGCGAAGGCGTCAATGCGCGAGCGGGAGTGACGCCGCATTTTTTCGAAGAAGCGCCGCGTCCAGTCGACGTCGTTGCCGGACGGGCCACAGGCGATGAGGAAGGGGTCCGGGCCGCCGAAACCGCCCAGGTAGGTGGCGAACTGGCGGTAGGCGGCGGCGTAGCCCTCCGGTTCCATGTTGCCGCCGCAGCCCCAGTTCTCGTTGCCGACGCCCCAGTAGTGCACGCCGAAAGGCTCCGCCGCGCCGTTGGCGGCCCGCTCGCGACTCAGGGAGCTGTCGCCGCCAAAGTTGCAGTATTCGATCCAGTTGCGCATTTCGGCCGGCGTGCCGCTGCCGACGTTGCCGACGACGTAGGGCTGCGCGCCGGTCTGGCGACAGAGTTCGATGAATTCGTGCGTGCCGAAGTGGTTGGTCTCGATATCCTCGCCCCACCAGATGTTGATGCGGCGCGGACGCTCTTCGCGCGGGCCGATGCCGTCGCGCCAATGGTAGTCGTCGGCGAAGCAGCCGCCGGGCCAGCGGATAACCGGCGGCGCGAGGCTGCGCAGGGCGGCGACCACGTCGTCGCGCAGGCCGTTGGTATTGGGGATGCTCGAGTCCTCGCCGACCCACAGGCCCTCGTAGATGCAGGCGCCGAGGTGCTCGGCGAAGTGGCCGTAGATGTTGGGGTTGATGCGGCCGAGCGTTTGTTCCGGTGTGACGCGAATACTGGCCATGCTGTTTCCTCCCGCTGTCCCGCTGCAGGCCAAGGTCATACCACACAAAGGGAAAGCGCGCAGTGCATCGCCGCGCGGTCAGGACTGGTAAATCACTTTGCAGATGAAGCACACCAGAAAGGCCATGGCCAGTCTCCAAAGGATGAGCTCTCGAAGCATGAGCCTTCTTTCGTTACGGATAGCTTCAATGTTGTTTCTGGTCTCTTGACCGGCCAACTCACTTTCCAGTTCCCGCCCCCTGTTTTGAAGAGTCTTATGGTGGACTTCAGTAGAAATGGCTGTTTGCTCCGGTGACGGGCTGCGAAGACAGGGAGAAAACACCGCGGCGATGCGAAGAGGTCAAACGGGTGTGGGCCTGGGCACGCCTTCCGGCAGGGTGAGCCGTAGATGCCTGGATCGGGCCTGAACTTGCCATTGCCAAGCTTACGACAGGGGAATTCAGGTGGGAGCCCAAGGACTAATTTAGCACGAACATCAGGACGCCCGGCCCTGCGCCGATGAGGGATACGGCCCGGATCATCGTCCAGCGCATGGTCCTGAGATCGCCGCGAAGTTCGCCAATCTCGCCATTCATCTTGCCCATCTCGCCGCGAAGCGAATCAGTCCCGGCGTCCGTCCTGTTGCCCGGCGCGGCGATTTCTGTGTGCATTTCGCCGCGAAGGTCGCTGATGTCCTCTTTCGTGGCAAGACAAGGTAAGGCGCCTTCAATCCATGCCAGTCGAATGTCGAGGGAATCGAGTACGGAAGTTTCGGTTGCCGTGGCGGATGCTCCGGCGTCAGGCTGCGATGTGACCCTGAGCATACTTAAGTCAGACAGTGAGGTCAAAGGGGCGCTGGCAGGGTGCCCGCTTCACGTTTCCCGGTAAGGCGACCAGTAATTGCGCGGGTCGGATTTGAAGCGGTAGCGGCGTCGTGGATGCGGCAGGGGGTCCTGGGCGCGCAGGGTCCAGGCCAGCAGTTCGGCCAGCAACTCGCCCTGGATGGCCGCGCAGGCCGGATCGCCGTAGAGGTCGTTCAACTCGACCGGGTCCTGCGCCAGGTTGTAAAGCTGGCCGCGACCCTGCATGTCGAAGAGCAATTTCCAGTCGCCGCGGCGCAGCATGCGCATGTTGCCGCTCTGCGTCCAGCCGTTGAGTTCGTCGAAGCTGATGGCGGGGTGAAAGCCGTCCTGCTGCGGGTCGAAGTCGTCGTCCGCCGTGTAATGCAGGCCGCCGAAGCCCTGCTCGGCATAGGCGCTGGCGAATTCCTCGCGCGGCCAGTCCTGGCCGGTCAGCATGGGCCACAAACTGCGGCCCTGCACGCCGGGCGGCAACGGGATGTCGCAGGCCTCGCAGAGGGTAGGCAGGATGTCGACGATGCTGACGTGCGCCGGGTGGGGGTCGGCGCTGGCCTGGATGCCGGGGCCGCAGACCTGGAAGGGGATGCGCACCAGCACTTCCGGCAGTTCGGCGCCCTTGCGCACAAGGCCGTACTCGCCGACGTAGTCGCCGTGGTCGGAGAGGAAGAAGATGATCGTGTTGTCGCGCAGGCCGCGCGCCTCCAGATGCTCGAAGAAACGGCGCGCCTGGTCGTCGATCAGGCGCAGCATGGCGAAGTAGTTGCTGCGTGCCTGAATTAACTGTTCGGCATAGTCGGGGAAGGCGGTCTCGCCGATCTGCCGCAACCATTGGTACTTGAAGCTCTTGCCCTCCAACGCGGAGACGTCGGAGAGGGTGGGTGGCAACGTGTCGGGCGGAAAGAGAGAAAAATAGGGCTCGGGCGCTTGATAGGGGTTGTGCGGCTCCGGGAAGGAGAGCCACAGGAAGAAGGGATCGTCCTGCGCGTCGTCGACGAAATCGATGGCGCTGCTGACGGCGCGGTGTGGACACTGCACCTCCACGCCGCCGGGCGCCGGATTGAAGTCAGTGCTGTGACGCAGGCCGGCCAGATACTCGTCGAATGCCACTTCCTCCGGCGTACGCTCCGGGCCGAAGCCGCCATGATGGCCCAGCGGGAAGTAGTGGTCCACGTCGCCGGCTTTCACGTGGCTGTGGTTTTTGCCGCAGAGCGCCGTACGGTAGCCCGCGTCACGCAGCAACTGGTAGAGGTCGCGCTCGTAGCTGGCGTCCTCCTCGTTGTGGTTGGTACGGGCGCGGCTGGCGTTGGGGTAACGGCCGGTCAACATGCTGACGCGCGCCGGCAGGCAGGCGGGCATGGAGGTGTAGGCGCGGTTGAACCATGTGCCTTCGGTCGCCAGATTGTCGAGGAAGGGCGTGGTATCCAGCGCGAAGCCCTCACGTGCGGAGACGTCGGCGCGTTGCTGGTCGCTCATGATGATGACGATGTTGGGCCGCTCGCTCATGGTGTCTCCCTGTTGCAGAGGGTTTGCCTGTGACAAATGGGCTGATGTTGACAATTTTGGGTACGGGAGGCCCTTGCAAGGGCCTCCCTGATTGCCGCGACCTAAAGCAAGTCGTTGATTTGCGCGACGAGGCTGTCCGCCACTTCCTGGGCGCCGGCCTGGCCGATCCACAGGCGGTCCAGTTCGCTGACCGCGATCGACGACGCCTGCGCGAAGGTCGCGTGGCGCGGGTCCGGGCGCAAATAGGGCGCGCCGTCGGTGAAGACCGAGATGTGCTCCGGCGGCTCGCCGGGCTTGAGGAAGACGTCGCTGGCGGCCACCGACTGCAGCGGCGGCACGATGCCCATGATGTCCGTCCAGACCTCGACGCCGGCCGTGCTGGCCATGAACCTGAGGAATTCCCAGGCGCTGTCTTTCTGTTCCGAAAAGGCCGAGATGGCCTGGCCGGAGCCGCCGCCGGCGGTGGACTTGCCGGCCGCGCCCGCGGGGTGCGGCGCGACGTCCCAGGCGAACTTGTCGCCGATGTTGTTGCGCATGCGGCCCATGGCCGGCCAGAAGGTGTCCATCGCGACCACGCCGGCCTCGAAGATGTTCCAGGCGCCCATTTCGGAAGCGACGTCGATGGGTGGCGCCACCTGATGCTCGTGGATCAGGCTGGCGAGGAACTCGAAGGCTTCCACCGCCGCCGGCTCGTTGAGCACACAGGCCGTGAAGTCCTCGTTGTAAAAGCTGCCGCCGTTGGCCGTCACCCAGATCCACCAGGGGCGGAAGCCGTTCTTGACCTGGAAGCCCCACAGGTTGTTGTCGCGGTCGGTAAGGGCCAGGGCTGCCTCAAGGAAGGTATCCCAGTTCCAGCTCTCGTCCTCCCAGTCCGACGAGGGGCGCGGCACGCCCTTCTCCTCAAACCAGCTGACGTTGTAGAAGATCTGCTGGTTGGGGGCGTCCAGCGGAAAGCCGTACTGCACGCCATCGACCTGGTAAAGGTCGAGGTTGGCCTGGAAGATATCATCAGTATCAAACATGTCGCGCTCGATGTAGCTGTCGAGCGGTTCCAGTTGCCCGCGTGACACGAAGGGCACGGTCCAGCCATTGCCGATGTACATGACGTCCGGGTAATCGCCGCCGGCCAGCATGGTCTGCAATTTGGTGCTGTAACTGTCGGGAATATGGATGAACTCGACCTTGATATTGTCCTGCGATTCCTCAAAGAGTGCGTTGGTAGCCAGACGCGCCTCGTACTCGGTGGGGTTGCCCCAGGCGGTCAGCCGGATGGTGACCGGCTCCTGGGCGTGGACGACCGTCGTCGCGACCTGGCCCAGCACGGGTACTGCCGAGGCCGCCGCCGAACTGCGCAGGAAGTCCCGTCTTGAAAGTCCTTTTGTGCTCGCTGACATGATTGTCTCCCTGTAGGTCAATAGAAATCCGCGAATGTCTTTCTCTTGGGTGCAGAGGCAACTCCCTTCACTGCGGGGACAGGGGCGACCCTATCCCTTGACACCGGTGATCACCACGCCCTGGATGAAGTATTTCTGCGCGAAGAAGAAAATCAAAATGAGCGGGATCATGAAGATGATGTTGGCGGCCATCATCAGATGCCACTCGGTGCCCCAGCTTTCGCCGATGAAGGTGCGCAGACCCAGCGAGACGGTGAACATCTCCTGTTTGTTAAGGTAGATCAACGGCGCCAGGAATTCCTTCCACTTGAACTGGGAGAACATGATGGCCGCCACCGCCAGCGCCGGCTTGCTCATGGGCAGAATGATGCGCAGGTAGATCTGGAAGTAACTGGCGCCGTCCATGCGCGCGGCGTCGTCCAGGTCCAGCGGAATCGTCATGAAAAACTGGCGCAGCAGGAAGACGAAGAAGGCGTTGCGCGCGAAAAAGGGCGGCGCGATCAGCGGCAGATAGGTGTTCACCCAGCCCAGGTGGCGGAAAAGCACGAAAGTCGGGATCAGCGTCACCTGGTCTGGCAGCATCATGGTGGCCAGCAACACAAGGAAGAGCAGGTTGCGGCCGGGCCAGCGCAGGCGCGCGAAGGAGTAGGCCACCAGGCTGGCGGACATGATCGTGCCGGTGGTGGCCACGCCGACCACAAAGAGCGTGTTGAGAAACCAGCGGCCGAAGGGCTTGATGGTCTCGGCCTCGGGGAAGTTGTCCCAGACGATCGGGTCCGGGATCCAGCGCGGGGGGAACTCGGCCAGCCGGTCGGGCGCCTTGAGCGCCGTGGAGAGCGTCCAGGCGAATGGGATGAAGACAATGACCGCGCCGGCCAGCAAGACGACGTAGATCGACAGCCGTTTCGCCTGTTCCGACCACTGCGTATCGCCGCCCTGCGCCGGCAGCCGCGCCGCACGTTCCGCCATCTCAGCGCCCTTTCAGCGAGCCTTCGTAATAGACCCACATGCTGGAGGAGCGGATGATGAAGACGGTCAGCACCATGATGTAGATGAAGATGATCCAGGCGATGGCCGAGGCGTAGCCCATCTTGAAGAGCTCGAAAGCGTTGCGGTAGAGATAAAGCACGAGGAAGGTGCTGGAGTTGGCCGGCCCGCCGCGCGTCATGATGAAAGGCAGCACAAACTCCTGCAGGGCCGTGATAATGCCCATGATCATGTTGAAGAAGATGACCGGCGTCATCATCGGCACCGTGATGCGCAGAAAGCGGGCCAGGTTGCCCGCGCCGTCGACGTCGGCGGCTTCGTAAAGCTCGCTGGGGATGCCCTGCAGGGCGCCGAGGTAGATCAGCATCGACGCGCCGGCGCCCCACATGCTCATCAGGATGAAGGAGACCAGCACCAGGTCGGGGTCGCCCAGCCAGGAGGGCCCCTGAATGCCAAGGGTGGCCAGCATGCTGTTGATCAGGCCAAACTGCGTGCCGAATATCCAGCGGAACATGACGGCCACGGCGATGCCGCCGATGACCGAGGGCAGGTAATAGACCGTGCGGAAGAAGCCCAGCAGGCGAATCTTATGGTTGAGCAGGTTGGCCAGCACCAGACCCAGGCTGACCTGCAGCGGCACACTGACGAAGGCGTAGATGGTGGTCACCTTCAACGAGAGCAGAAACTTGGCGTCTCGCAGAAAAAGTTGCTCGAAGTTGCGCAGGCCGATCCAGCGCGGCTCGGTGAAAAGGTCCCAACGGGTGAAAGACAGATAGAGGCTGATGAGCATCGGGCCGGCGATGAAGATGATGAAGCCCAGAATCCAGGGCGAGGCCATCAGGATTCCGGTGAGCGCCTCTGACTGGCGCGAACTGAGGGACAGTCGCAACAGCGGGCGGGACGTGCCGCTGCGTACGCTAACCAGACTCATACCTCGCCGCTCCGTTTGACTGCAGTGGGTGTGGGCGAGTCTAGCGCGTCCCGCGCTGCCTGCAAGCAGCCAATGGCCTGCGACGGGCGTTGACAGCCCGGCCCCCTCTGCGCCAGAATGGCCCCCGTGATGACCGCCGGAAGGGATGCGCCACATGGCATTGCAGCTGTTCAATGTGCTCGGACGCGAGAAACAGCCCTTTGAAGCGCTGACGGAGGGCCAGGTCAACATGTACGTCTGTGGCCCCACCGTCTACGACGACGCGCACATCGGCCACGCCCGCACCTACGTCTCCTTCGACGTCATGGTCCGCTGGCTGCGACACAGCGCCCTGGACGTGCTTTACGTGCAGAACCTGACCGACGTCGGTCATTTGCTCGACAGCGGCGAGGACCGCATCCTGCGCAAGGCGCGCCAGTTGCAGGCCGGCCCGATGCAGGTTGTCGAGACCTACACCCGCAGCTACTTCGCCGACATGGACGCGCTGGGCGTGCAGCGCCCGGACATTTCGCCGCGCGCCAGTGCACATGTCCCTGAACAAATTGAAATGATCGAGAAACTCATCGCTGGCGGCCACGCCTATGCCGTGGAGGGCAACGTCTACTTTGACGTCACCTCGCACGGGGGCTACGGCAAGCTTTCCAACCGCGTGCTGGAGGAGCAGGAGGCCGGCAGTCGCGAGGCCGTGCGCGACGAAAAGCGCCATCCGGCGGACTTCGCCCTTTGGAAGCGGGCCGAGCCGGAGCATATTCTGCGCTGGAACAGCCCCTGGGGCGTCGGTTTCCCCGGCTGGCACATCGAATGTTCGGCGATGGCGCGCAAGTATCTGGGCCCGACCTTCGACATCCACGGCGGCGGTATCGACAACATCTATCCGCACAACGAGAACGAGATCGCGCAGAGCGAGTGCGCCAACGATGCCGACTTCGCGCGCTACTGGCTGCTGGTGGGCAGCCTGATGGTGCTCGACGACGAGGGCATCCCGGTCAAGATGTCCAAGAGCCTGGGCAACTTCATCACGGTGCGCGACATGCTGACGCGCGCCCGTCCCGAAGCCCTGCGCGCCTTCGTCCTCGGCGCGCACTACAGCAACCCGGTCACCTGGAGCGAGGACTCGCTGACCGCGGCCAGCGCCGGCCAGGCGCGCCTGCAGGGCGCCCTGCGCCAGACCCGGCAACGCATGAACACGGCGGCTGAAGGCGAAGCCGGCAACGCCTTTCTGCCGCGGCTGGAGCGCGCGCGCGCCGACTTCGCGGCGGCGATGGACGACGACTTCAATGCGCCGCGGGCCCTGGCGGTGCTGCACGATTTGACGCGCGAGGTCAACACACTGCTTAACGGCCCGGCGCAGCCCGCTCTTCAGACCCTGGCGGCCATCGAGGCGCTTTATCAGGACCTCGGCGCCGACGTGCTGGGCGTCGTTCCGACCGCAGGGAAGGAGGGCGGCGACGGCAGGCGCGAGGGCGACCTGGTTGAATTGCTCATCGCGCTGCGCGCCGAGGCCCGCGTCAAACGCGATTACGCCACCAGCGATCGCATCCGTGACGAACTGGCCGGCCTTGGCTTTCTGCTGGAGGACGGGGCCGGCGGCACCGTCTGGCGCCGGGAGGGAGCATGAGCGACTTCCTTTACGGTCACTGGGCCGTGATGGAAGCGTTGCGCGCCAGGCGCCGGCATGGCGAGCAGCTCTTGCTGACCGAGGGCGCCGACGAAGGTGGCCGCAGCGCCGGCATCATCGCGCTGGCGGAGGAGCGCGGCCTGCCCTTGCGACGCGTACCGCGCCGCATCATGGACGACCTGGCGGATGGCGCCAACCACCAGAACGTTGTTCTGCGCGTCAGTCCCTACCCCTACGCCGACGGCGACGACGTTCTGGCCCTGGCGCAGGCGCGTGGCGAGCGTCCCTTTCTGCTGTTGCTGGACCTGCTGCAGGACCCGCAAAATGTCGGCAGTCTGCTGCGCGTCGCGGACGCGGTAGGCGTGCACGGCGTCTATCTGCCGCAGCGCAATGCGGTTACCGTCACACCGGCGGTGGTCAATGCCTCGGCCGGCGCGATTGAGCACCTGAACGTCATCCGCGTTCCCAACCTGGTGAACACGATGAAGGCCCTGAAGGCGCAGGACGTGTGGCTGGTTGGTCTGGAGCTCGGGGAGGACATCCCGCCCCTCGGCCAAACGGACCTGAACATGGCGCTGGGGCTGGTGCTGGGCAGTGAAGGCCAGGGCATGCGCCGCCTGGTGCGCGACAACTGTGATATGCTGTTATCATTGCCGATGCGCGGCCAGGTCGCCAGTCTGAACGTGGCCACGGTCGGCTCGATCGCGCTGTACAGCGCCTGGCAGGCGCGCGGCTGGGAAGGGCAGGCAGCGCCGGAGGCCGCAGGTGGATCAGGGGGATGACCATGATTGACGACATCATGGGCGAAGCCAGGGAAAAGATGCGCGCGACTCTTTCCTTCCTCGGCGAGGACCTGGCGGGGATTCGCAGCGGTCGCGCCAGTACGGCGCTGGTGGACCGGCTCAAGGTCGAGTATTACGGTCAGGAATCGGAGTTGCGTCAACTGGCCAACATTTCGACGCCGGAAGCCCTGCAAATCCTCATCCGTCCCTACGACAAGGCCGCCATCAAGGGCATCGAACGCGCCATCCTGCAGGCCAACGTGGGCGCCACACCGGGCACGGATGGCGACGTCATCCGCCTGAACATGCCGCCCCTGACGCGGGAGCGGCGCCAGGAACTGGTGAAGGTGCTCAATCGGCGCATTGAGGATGCGCGCGTGTCGGCGCGCAACATCCGGCGGTCGGCCAATGACGACCTGAAGGAATTTCAACGCGAAAAGCTGATTTCCGAGGACGAGATGAAACAGGGTCAGACGGAAGTGCAGCAACTCACCGATGACACCATCGCCAAGATCGACGAGATGGGCAAGGCCAAGGAAACGGAAATCCTGGAGGTCTGAACCCGCGCGGGGCCGGCAATGACCGAAACCATGGACGCCTTCCACAACGGCAGTTCCCCGGTGCACGTGCCGCGACACGTGGCCATTATCATGGATGGCAACGGGCGCTGGGCCCGTGAGCGCGGTTTGCCGCGGGCGGTCGGTCATCGCCAGGGCACCGAGAATCTGCGCGAAATCCTGCGCGCCGCCGTCGAAACGGGCATTGAGGTATTGACGCTCTTCGCCTTCTCCACCGAAAACTGGAAACGTCCGCGCGCCGAGATCCGGGTGTTGATGAACACGCTGGAACTGGTCATCGACCGCGAATTGCGCGAACTGGACGAGCAGGGTGTGCAGATCCGCCACATCGGCGAACTGGAAGGCATCCCCCCCAAACTGCAGCGCAAGATCCGCGAGGCGGTGGCCCTTACGCGACACAATCGCACCCTGATCCTCAACGTGGCGCTCAACTACGGTGGCCGCGACGAGATCGTGCGCGCCGTGCGCCGCATTGTTGCCGAGGGCATCGCGCCGGAGGCCATCGACGAGCAGCTCATAGAGCGTTACCTCTATACCGGCTCCCTGCCTGACCCGGACCTCATCATTCGCACCAGCGGCGAGCGGCGCCTGAGCAATTTCCTCGTCTGGCAGGGCAGCTACGCCGAATACCATTTCACATCGGTCTACTGGCCGGACTTCGGCCGCGAGCATTTGCGCGACGCGCTGGCGGAATACAGCCGGCGCACACGACGCTTCGGCCAGACTGACGAGCAACTGCGTCCCAGACTTTCCACCCCGCATGTCTGATCCCTGCGCCGCCCTGGGCCAGGCCCTGGGCGAGCAAGGGTATATCGCCGGCGACGACCTCACGACGGTGCTGTTCCTCGCGCAGCAGCTGGAACGCCCGCTGCTGACCGAGGGGCCGGCCGGTGTGGGCAAGACCGCGCTGGCGGGCGCCTGGGCCGCCGCCAGCGGCCGCCGCCTGATTCGCCTGCAGTGCTACGAAGGCCTCGACGAGAGCCGCGCGCTCTACGAGTGGGAGTACGCGCGACAGATGCTCTATACGCAGTTGCTGCGCGACAAACTGGGCGAAATGCTGGCCCGGGCCAGCAGCCTGTCCGACGCCGCCGACCGTCTGGCGGACGAAGAGGAGGTCTTCTTTTCGGAGCGTTTCCTGCTGGAGCGTCCGCTGTTGCAGGCCATCACCAGCGAGGAACCGGCGCTGCTACTGATCGACGAGATCGACCGCGCCGACGCCGAATTCGAAGCCTTCCTGCTGGAGGTGCTGAGCGAGTTTCAGGTTAGCGTGCCTGAACTGGGCACGATCCGCGCACGCCATCGCCCCGCGGTGGTGCTCACCAGCAACCACACGCGCGAACTCTCCGAGGCATTGCGGCGGCGTTGCCTTTATGTCTTCATCGACTATCCGACGCAGGAAGCCGAGCTAGAGATTCTGCGCCTGCACGTGCCGCAACTGAACGAGCGTCTGGCAGCCCGCGTGGTGGCGCTGGTGCAGGGCCTGCGCGAGCTGGACCTGCGCAAGAACCCCGGCATCTCCGAGACCATCGACTGGGCGAAGGCGCTGGTGGCGCTGCAGGCCGAGACGCTTGACCGGCGCACCCTGGAGCGCACGCTGTCGGTGCTGCTCAAGCATGAACAGGACCTGCAACGCGCCCGCCGCCGCCTCGCCGCGCGCGCGGAACGGGACGCGCCGAACCAGTCAACCTGAGGTCTGCGCTCGGGTCCATTCACCCCTGTGCTACAATCGGGCTGTTGGTGAAAAGGGATGCGAGCCATGGAACGCGTTGGCGACATGACGCGCGAGGAATTGAAGGCACCGGTCAGTGAGGTAATCGAGGAAAAGCTGGAACACGCGATCGGCGAGAATGGCGTGGCGCGCAACTTTCTGGATGCAGGTCTGGAGGGGCCAGACCGAAGCGAAGTTCTGCAGTCGATTCGCAGAAGCAGCCAGAAAATCAGTCGGCCTCACAACTCGTGGACGAATCCAGTCATGGAGGAACGGGAAGCGCATCGCAAACGGAGTTGGGTCGAAATCTGTGCGCAGGTCGATCGTATCGGCTGGACCCCACCGCCGGATGTACAGTCACCACTTAAACTGTTGCGTGAAGACCGTGATGGTTGATCTCCGGTTGCCTTGTTGCCGTCATACAGGGAGGTGACAGCATGAGCATTGCAGGAAGGATGCGCCGCCTGGCCGGGGCCCTCTACCTCGGTTTGGGCGCGCTGCTTGCTACCCCTCTGGCCGCCGAAGAAAACGTGTTGACAATCGCGCCGGGGGAGCCCGTGGCGCTGGGCGTGATGACGCGCACGGCCGACGAGCATGAGCAGGGCCACGTCAGCAAACTGGGCGTGCTGTTGGCCCAGGCGGAGCGACCGACTGTGACAATCGCGGGGCAGGAATTCCCTGTCGAGTTGATTGCTGGCGATTCCGAATGCAGCGCCGACCGGGCCGCGACTTTGGCGGCGGACTTTGTCGCGCAGGGACGGGTGGCGGCCATCATCGGCCCCAACTGTTCCAGCGCCTGCATGGCGGTCGCGCCACTGCTGGACGAGGCCGGCTACACCAGCTTCAGCCCCAGTTGTACGCTGCCGGCCCTGAGCGAGCAGGGCTTCAGCAGTTTTCACCGCCTGACGGGGCCGGACACGGCCGTCATGGCCGGCGCCGCCCACTATCTCTACCAAGAGGTAGGGGCGCGACGCATCGCCGTACTGCACAGCGAGAGCAACGCCTTTTACCAGGGGATAGCCGGGGAACTGAATAAGCGCTTTAGCGGGATGGGCGGCGAGATTGTGCTGGAAGCCTTGCTGCCGACCGACCTGGGGGAGGCGGAGCTGGCGGAGCTGCTGGCGCAGGTCGCGGATGCCGGGGTGGACTGGCTCCACTGCGCCTGCGACACGCCGCACACGCTGGCCGTACTGGCTCTGCGTGAAGCCGCTGGCCTGGCCGATACGCCCTTCCTGGGCAACGAAAGCAACTGGGCGCATCGTCTGATCGACGTGTTGGGATCGGCGGCGGATGGTATTTTTGGCGTCACGCCGCTGGAACCGGATACGGAAGCCGCGACCGGGCTGACACAGCGCTTTGAAGAGGAATACGGCGAATTGCCCGCCGCGCCCTACTTTCTCGGCGGCTACGATGCCTGGTACATTCTGCTGGACGCCATTGAGGCCGTGGCGGAGGTGGCGGAAGATGGCGCGCTACGCATCGACCGTGCCGCGCTGCTGGGTTACGTGGACTCGCTGGAGGGTTATGAGGGCGCAACCGGTACCGTCACCTGCCAGCCGGGCGGGGAGTGCGTGAGCGCACCGAGCGGCATCTTCGTGATTGAGGACGGCGGGATCCGCCTGCTCAAACGCTACGGCAGCGACGGCGAGGCCAACTGAACCGGGACCCGCTCAGACGTCCTGCAACTGACGTTGACGCAACCAGGCCAGCAGTTCTTCATCCGGCTCACCCGGCAGCAGTTCCAGCGCGGCGAGGAAATTCCGGCATCGGTGCGGCGGACCCAGCCGTGCCAGCGCGAGCAGACGCCGCTCCAGTTCATCGTCACGCGCGCCGGCCAGCAGCACCAGAATATAGTGGTGCAATTCGTCGTGTCGCGTTGTCGTGAGCATGGCCTCCAGGTCGTCGTAGAGAGATTCTGCGCGGCTCTCAATGATGTGCGTCGCCAGGCCCATGCTGACCAGCGCGCGGTCGCGCCGGGCGAACTGCTCCACCAGCGGGCGATACAGATCGGCAGGGAAGTCGTTCACCAGCGATTCCAGCGCGCGCCCCCCCAGTTCATCAAGCGTCAAATCAAGGGCCTCTGCGGCGCTTGCCAGCAGCCAGCCGTAGACCAACTGCGGCTGCTCCTGTTGCGTCAGGAGGTTGAGCGCGGTCAGCGCCGGTTCACAGTCGAAGCGTGAGCTGGAGTGCAGTTCGTGCAGCAGACGGACAGCGTGCAGGCGCGCCTGGTCGGGATCATGGGCGGCAAGGCCTGCGAGGCCAATGGCGCGCAGATTCTGTGTGACCTCGCCGCCTGGTTCGAATTCGTAACATTGCAACGCTTGCAGCCACAGGTCCCGCTCCCCCGGGTGGCCAATCCTTAACAGCAGAAGCAGCAGTTGTTCGCGAATCAGGGCGCCGTTGTCGCGTTGCGTTTTCTCGAAGTAGTAGAGCGTCCGCTCGCGCAAAAGCGGCCGCGCCCTGTCATCCAGGTCGCAGCCTTCCAGCGCGCGCAGGGCCGCGTCGACGTGTTCGCGGCGCCGGCTGCGGCCCAGCAGGTCTAGCGCCAGCGCGCGCCGCCGGGTCTCATCCTGCGTTTGTCGAAGTTGCTGCGCCAGCGTCGTCAGGTTCATGGACCGGTCCGTATTGCGATGCGCACCATCTTGTCCGGGCAAGCCCTTCCGCGCAATACTGGCGGCTGGTTATCAGGGAGAAATCATGGACGCGGCCTTCTGGGAAGACGCGTGGCGCAGTGACGCGGACAGCGTCATGGTGACAGAACGTGTACTTCAGGGCGAACTGGAGTCTCTGCGCCCCGGGTCCGCGCTCGATCTCGGCTGCGGCAACGGCGCCAATACCCTGATGCTGGACGGGGCCGGTTGGCGGGTCACCGGCGTTGACTGCTCCGCGCGCGCCATAGCGCTGGCGAGGCAGGCCGCGCAGGCCCGTGGCCTTGATGCCCGCTTCATCTGCAACGATTTCAGCCAGTGGCAAGCGGACACCCGCTTCGATCTGGTCATCAGCACCTACGCGCTGCCAGGCGGCGCGGCCGGCCAGCGCGTGTTGCGCATGGCGGCGCAGGCCCTGGCTGCCGGAGGCACCCTGCTCGTCGCCGAATGGGACCGCTCGATGAGCGAGGTGTGGGGCGTTGCTGCCGTCGAGTTCACGACGGTCACAGCGCTTGCAACAGCCGTGCCGGACCTGGTTGTCGAGAAGGCTGAATTGCGCAGTATCCCGGACATGTTTGTCGACCCGGCCCACCCGCGTGACAGTCATGGGTCCCTGGCTCGAGTGGCCTTTCTGCGCGCGCGCAAACCCTGACCGCGCCTGACAGGGGCAGGGCGCGGGGGTATAGTGCGGCCCATGCCCACCGACCCCCTGAGCGTGCTGCTGGCGGCGGCCCCGCCGTTGACCGTGCTGGTATTGATGACCGGCCTGCGCATGGGTGGCGCCAGGGCCGGGCCGGTCGGCTGGCTGGTCGCCCTGCTGATCGCCATCTTGCGCTTCGGCGCGGGCGGCGAATTGCTGCTCTACGCCCATCTGCGCGCGCTGGTGCTGACGCTCGACGTGGTGCTGATCGTCTGGACGGCGCTGGCGCTCTATATGGTGGTGAAGGCGGCCGGCGCGCTGGACGTGATTGCCGCCTGGTTTGGCAGCCTGACCGGCGACCCGGTGCTGCGCGTCCTGCTTCTGGGCTGGGTCTTCGCCTCCTTCCTGCAGGGCGTGGGCGGCTTCGGCGTCCCCGTCGCGGTGACGGCGCCGCTGCTGGTGGGCATTGGTCTTGCGCCGCTGGCGGCGGTCATCGTGCCCTTCATCGGCCACTCCTGGGCGGTGACCTACGGCTCGCTGGGCTCCTCCTTCATCGCGCTGACCGGCGTCACGGGCCAACCGGCGGCCCTGCTGGCGCCACCCACCTCAATTCTGCTGGGCCTGGCCGCGCCGGTCTGCGGCGCGCTGGCGGCGCACGCAGCTGCCGGGCTGCGCGGCCTGTGGCGGGCCCTGCCCGCGCTGCTGGTGATCGGCGCTGTGATGGCCGTCGTGCAATATGTGATGTCGGTCGTCGATCTGTGGAACATCGCCTCGGCCTGTGCCGGTCTGGCGGGCCTGGCGACAGGCCTGCTGCTCACGCGTTTGCGCCGCTGGCACAGTTCAATCGGCGCCGAATCGACGGTTGCAACGCAGGGGCCGTCGCTGCCGCTGGCGATCGCGCCTTACGTCATCCTGATCGTCCTCGCCGTCGTGTTGATCGGCGTGCAGCCGGTGAAGGCTGCGCTGGGTCAAGTGCGGCTTGGCTTGCAGATTCCGCAACTGGAGACCTCGCAGGGCTGGGTGACGCCGGCCGCGGGGGTGGGCATCCCGCTGCTGGTGCACGGCGCGTCGGTGCTGCTATTCAGCACAGTGCTGGCGTACTGGCTGTATCGTCGGCGCGGCTGGCTGGGGCGCGGCGCGGCGCGCGAGGTGTTGAGAGGCGTACATCGTCAGGGCACGCGCCCGGCCATCGGCATTCTGGCGATGGTGGCCATGGCGACCGTGATGCAGAACGCGGGTATGACCCGTACGCTGGCGGAGTGGCTCAGCCGCGCGGTCGCGCCGGACTGGTACGCGCTGGTCGGCGCGTTGATCGGCGCGCTGGGCTCCTTCATGACCGGCAGCAACACCAACTCCAACGCGGTCTTCGCCGGCCTGCAGCTGGACAGCGCGCAACTGCTGGGGCTGAGCGTGCCGCTGGTGCTGGCGCTGCAGACGTCGGCGGGCGCGATCGCCAGCATGATGGCGCCGGCCAAGATTCTGGTGGGCGCCAGCACCGTGGGCATCGGCCAGGGCGACGAGGGCCGCGTGCTGCGCAGCCTGCTGCTCTACGGCTCGCTGATTCTGGTTTTGCTGGCGGCGGTGACCTGGTTGCTGCTGCGCGCGGGCTACTAGGCGCTCAGGCGTTCAGACGCTGCTGCAGGGTCTGGCGCACGGCGGCCGGGTTGCCCTGGCCGCGCAGGGCCTTCATCGCCTGGCCCATCAGCGCGCCCAGCAACTTCGTCTCGCCGGCGCGATAGCGTTCCACCAGTTGCGGCTGTTGCGCCAGCAGCTCGTCGATGGTCTGGCCGATGACGTCGCTGTCGGAAATCTGCGCCAGACCGCGCTCGCGCACGATCTGCTGCGGGTCGCCGCCGCTGTCCCACATGGCTTCCAGCACTGCAGTGGCCGTGCCGCGGTTGAGCGTACCGTCGCCGACCATGCGCAGCAGATCGGCGAATTGGGTGGCGCCGAAGCGCAACTCGCCGATGGCCTCGCGCGGCGTTTCGCGGGCGTTCATCAGCGCGAAGAGCGCGCCACAGGTCCAGTTGGCGGCAACCTGGGCCGCAATGTCCTGCGACAGTATCGCCTCGTAGAAATCGGCGACGGCCCGTTCGGAGGTCAATTGCTCTGCGTCGGCAGGTGAAATACCGTGGTCAGCCACGAAACGTTGACGGCGCGCGCCGGGCAGCTCGGGGATGCGGGCGCGGACTTCCTCCACCCAGGCCTCGCTGACCTCGACGACCGGCAGGTCCGGCTCCGGGAAGTAGCGGTACTCGTCGGCGCGCTCCTTGTAACGTTGCACGACGATGCGTTGCGCGTCCTCGTCCCAGCCGAGAGTGGCCTGACGCACGTCCTCGCCGCGTTCGTAAAGCCGCCGCTGTCGCCGCAGTTCGCTCTCGATGGCGCGCGTCATGTGACGGATGCTGTTGAGGTTCTTGATCTCCGTGCGCGTGCGCAGGTCAGCGTCGTCCGGCTGGCGCAGGCTGACGTTGGCCTCGAAACGCAGCACGCCTTTCGACATGTCGCCGCTGTTGACGCCCAGCCAGCGCAGGATGGCGCGCAGGTCGCGCGCGAAGGCCCCGGCCTCGGCGGCGCTGGCCAGGTCGGGTTCGGTCACGATCTCCAGCAGGGGCACGCCGGCGCGGTTGTAATCGACCAGACTGTAACCGCCGGCGACGTGGGTCAGCTTGCCGGTGTCCTCTTCCATGTGGGCGCGGCGCACGCGGATGCGCTTGCAGCCGCCATCGGCCAGCTCGATATCGACGTGGCCATTGACCGCCAGGGGATGCTCGTACTGGCTGATCTGGTAGCCCTTGGGCAGGTCGGGGTAGAAGTAGCTTTTGCGGTCAAAGCGGTTGAGCGGCGGTATCTCGCAGTTGAGCGCCAGGCCGACCATCATGCCGTACTCCATGGCGCGGCGGTTGATGACCGGCAGCGTGCCCGGCAGGCCCAGCGAGACGACGTCGACGGCACTGTTGGGCGCGGCCTCGACGCTGTCGACCACCGGGCAGGGGCTGAACATCTTGCTTTCGGTTTCCAGTTCGGCGTGGACTTCGAGGCCGATGACGGGGATCCAGTCGTTCATGGCGCGGCAGTTTACCATACAGGTCGCCGGAGTCTGCGGCGCGTGGCATACTCCGCGCAGGGGAAGGAGTTGCCCATGGATGATGAAAAGAAATTCCTGACGGAAGACCAGGTCGTCGAATTGATGTCGCTGTTCTTCAGTTGCTCGCTGCTGCTGCTGCGCGAGCCGGCGCTCTACGGGCCGCTGCGCCAGTTGACCGCCGCCGAGCGTCTGGCAGCGATGGTCATCGACGACGTCTCGCCGGAAGTGCGCACGCTGCTGGAAGTGGCGCTGGAACGCATCCCGGTCTCGCACACGGTCACCACGAGGCGCGACCAGTACAAGGCGATCGTGGTCGAACTCAACGAGGCACTGGGCGATTGCCTGGCCGCGCGCGCCGGACTGACAGAGGGGGCTGTGGCATGAGCAACCCTGTGCTGGAAAACTTTTTGACTTTCGGCATCGCGCGCGCCGGCCTGAAGACTGGAGCCGAAGCATGAGCAACCCTGTGCTGGAAAACATTAGGACCCGCCGCGTCGTGCGCGAAATGACCGACGAGCAGGTCTCGGAAGAGCACCTGGAGATTATCCTGGAAGCCGGCCGCTGGTCGCCGACGGGCAGCAACCATCTGCCCAACCGCTTTCTGGTGGTGCAGGACCCCGAACTGATCGAGCTGATTCGTCGCGTCTCGCCAGGCATTTATTCGAACGCGCCGACCTACCTTTTCGTCTGCGTCGACCGGCGCAATTTCCCGACCTACATCGACGAGCAGGCGGACGACCCCGTCTTCCTGATGGACGTGGGTCAGGCGGCGCAGACCATGGCGCTGGCGGCGCACTCACTGGGGCTGGCCAGCGGGCCGGTGACCTCCTTCAACGTGCCGGCGCTGCGCAAGATACTGAACCTGCCGGAGCGCTTCACGCCCTGGATGGTGCTGTGCCTGGGCTACCCGCAGCCGAACCCGCAGTTCGTGATGAAGCCGGGCAAGCGGCGCTACTGGCAGGACCTGGTGTATCGCGAGCGTTTCGTTCCCTGGCGAGAATTCGAGGCGGACTGAGTTTCGAAGCTAAGGGACCTGCAAAGTGCCCCTTCCGCTTCGCACTGAAACCCAAGCCGGTTTCAGCATAAACCGCTCCAGGGGTAAACCTTGTAACACAGCGCGCTTGCCGTTGACGCGCCAGTCGGCGTCGATGCCGTCCAGACGCTGCGCCAGGCCCGGTGGCAGGCCGACGACCGGGTCGCTCTTCAGGGTGCGCGGGGCCAGCAGCGGGCAGGGGAAGTGGCCGGCGACGGCCTGTAGCGGAGTCTCGGCCGGCCAGACCGTATCGTAGACCATGCGACGATAGTTGGCGTCGCCCTTGATGAGGGTCAGGCGCGCATTGGCGAAAAGAATCTGCAGGCGCGGCGGCAGGGCGTAGAGGAAGTGGCTGCTGTTCCACCAGGCGTCCGGCGCCAGGCGCAGCCGACCCCGTTCCAGTTGCGTCTCCAGTTGCGCGCCGAGTCGCTGTGCGTCGCGGTCCTGAATTCGACCGCGCAGTAACTCAATGAAATTCAATACGTCGGCCACGATGGCGTCGCTGACGAAGGTGGGGTGCTGCTTGAGGTGCAGCACGACCCGCGTCGCGATGTTTTCCTCAAGCAGCATGGCCGCCAGCACGAGGTCCATGGTCAGTTCGCTGCCGGCGTTGTCGGCGATGACGTGGACCTCGCCGGATTCGCGCAGCAGGTGCTCGACGTAGACCGCGCGCTCGTCGACCAGCAGGTCGTCGGCGTCGATTTCGCTGCCATGCGCCGAGGCGACGGCGTAGCTCAGATCGATGCGGTTGCCCCAGACCAGCAGCTCCAGCAGCGTCGCCAGGCGTTCTTCCTGCGGGCCTTCAGTGTCCAGTGCGCGGGCCAGCAGGCTCCAGTGGGCCGCGCTGGCATATTCCTCCGCTTTCTTCGGCGCGAAGGGGTCGCGCCCGCTCTCCCACCAGCGTACGGCCTCCATCAGCAGGCGGTAAGTGTAGACCTCGGCGAAGAACCATTGGCAATGCTGCCAGGTACTCTCGCGGAAGGGTAGCCAGGCAACGCGCCAGTCGTCGTAATCGGGCGCGGGCGTCTCGATCAGGCGGATGGGCGCGTCGCCGACCAGGTCGTCATGCAGGTGCTGGACAGCGTCGTGGACCTGCGGCGGGTAGTCCGGGTTGAGTTCGCGCGTCTCGCGCAGGATGGCGGGCAGGCGCTCGCGGATGGTGCGTTGGGCGAAGGGGGTGCTGCTGTCGGTGCGGATGGGTTCCGGAATTTGGACCATGGTCGATATCCTGGCAGCGTGAGGGCAGGGCGGCAAGGGTCAGTGACTTTTGGAGATGGACTGGTTGGACTCTTGAACCGCTCTGTTTTTTGGCGCGTAATGAATACTGGACACAGGAGAAGAGGAGGAACCAACGATGGCAACGGTCAGTCTGCTGCGCGGACTATGGCAACCGCACCGGACACGCGCGCAGGGTCTGGTCCGACGGGCGAACCCCTTGTGGGACGCTTCGCGAGGTGAGGCGCCGGCCGCGACGTACGACGACGGGCGGCGCGCGCGCAATGCCGTGGGTGGCAACGCGTGGCGCCAGCGGCAATAGACGAAGGCCAGTCTGAGCTGGCGGAATCTATAGACACAAGGGGCGCGCGGGAACCAGACTCCCGCGCGCTCTGCATTCCATTTCACCGACACAAACATGTTCAGGGGAAGGAAGGGGCGCTGGCCACAGCAACTCGACGCATGCGTGTGAATGGGCGTAATCTTCCAAAACCCGGAAGAATCAATCCAGCAGTAGTGGGCTTTCGCCTCCGCGGGTCATTTGTCAGCGTTAATTTGCGCAGCGTTGACCATCTATTTATTCTTTCCCGTATGTCTCAAGGCACCCCCCCCCAGAACACATGTTCCTCCAGCTGACCCGGATTCCGGCCTTTACTATGGCGATTGCCTGCGAGTCCTGACTCGCGAGATCGCGCCGGGTTCCGTAGATCTCATCTACCTCGATCCACCATTCAATTCCAAGCGCGACTACAACATTCCGCTTGGTGGTAAGGCCCAGGCGAGCGTTTTTCAGGACACCTGGGTCTGGTCGCAGACGCAGGAAGAGTCGATGGAATTCCTGGCGCGCGAACCGGTGTTGTTCCAACAGGTGCAGTTGCTACTCAAATTCGCCGGTGGCGGACACGTCGCCGGCGGAGGCGGCCTGGAAGCTTATCTGGCCTACATGGCCGCGCGGCTCTTCGCCTGTCGCCTGGCGTTGAAGGAAACTGGAAGCATCTATCTGCATTGTGATCCGACAGCAGGTCACTATCTGAAGCTGCTGATGGATGCGATTTTCGGAGGGAAAAACTTTATCAGCCAGATTGTCTGGAACTACGGTACCCCCTCCGGAGGAAGAGCATCAGGAAAGAAACCGGTCAAATCACATGAACTGTTGCTTGCCTATGCTTCCAGATATGGAAAGCACACTTACAACAGGCAGTACACACCTTATTCAGAAAAATATGTTAATGATTGGTTTCGACACACTGACGAAGACGGCAGGAACTATCGGACACGATCGAGAAATGGGCGAATTGTCCGCCAGTATCTAGACGAGAGTCCGGGTGTTCCGTTGTCGAACACCTGGACGGACATAATGCAACTGTATGGTTCGGCTGGGTGGTTCCCGACGACTCAAAAAGAAAATCTTGGTTACCCTACACAGAAACCGTTGGCGTTGCTTGAACGTATCATCAAGGCCAGCAGCAACCCCGGTGACCTTGTACTCGATCCCTTTTGCGGCTGCGGCACGGCGGTTGAGGCTGCGCAGAAACTTGGCCGACGCTGGATCGGCATAGACGTTGAGCCCCTGGCCGTTGACCTGATGGCGCGGCGTTTGCGCGAGCGTTGCGGGATCAGTCCCCGTATCAGCGGCATCCCCTACGACTTCGACTAGGCACAACGCCTCGCCGAAAATGCGCCCTACGAGTTTGAGCGTTGGGCGCTGCGCCTGGTGCCGGGCGCGCAGCCAAACTTCAAGCAATCGGGCGACGGGGGTCTGGACGGACGCGCGGTCGTCAACGTGGACAGAAGACCGCAACCGTTATTTGGCTTCCAGGTCAAGGGTGGCCGCAGCGTCGGTCGGCCGGCGGCGGACGCCTTCAGCGGCGCGTTGACCCAACA
>JAGWBD010000176.1 GCA_021296065.1 Anaerolineae bacterium | reverse complement strand
CTCCGGCGATGTTTGCGCCCACGTGGGCGAAGGCCGTCTGGCCCGGGCGCAGCGTGAAGAAGTCCTGCGCAAACAGGCCCTCCGCATACCAGTCCCGCAGCACGGACAGCCCTTCCCTGATCTCCGGGCGCCCACTGTTGTACTCGAGGTCGCCATTGGCATCCGGCGTCCAGGAGCCGGGCATGACACCCCAGGCACCAAAGACCGGATCGAGCGAGCCATACCATGCATCCAGCGTGTTGCAGGCCACCCGTCCCAGGGTCGTGCCGTCGGCGCCCTGCCCAAGGTCCGCATTCTTGAAGGCGCTGGCCACAGCGTGCAGTTCTTCGACCGATGTCGGTGCGCCCATGCCCACCGCTTCCAGCCAGTCCTCACGCAACCACATGACCTTGTCGTTTTGCGCCGCCTGTTCGATATAGGGAAAGCCCATCTTGCGACCGTTTACTTCCGCCAGTCGCCAGGCGACGCCCCCACCAAAGGAAAGCGGGTCCTTGATCCACTCCTGGCTGGCAGCCTCCTCATAAACGTCCGTGATGTCTTCCAGCAGGTCGTTTTCCAGCAGGTCCGAGTAGACCTGCAGTATTCCCCGCTGGCGACCGCCAGATTGTATTTCTGCAAGCCTTCATCTTCATCGACCCAGCTGAAGGCCAGTTTCCAGTTAATGCCCAGCGCCGCCGCATTCAGACGGGTGAATGGTGAATTTTCGATGTCGTCGCCTTCCGCGAACTCCCAGGGGGCGCGGCGACTGCCGGAAATGGTCACCGGTGGCGACACAGGCATACCCTCGGGAATCGGCGGCAGGGTCGTCGTCCAGCCCCGCGGATGACCGGGGCTACCCGGGATCAATTCCTGTGGAATGCCGGACGCATCCTGAGCCAGTGACAGACCGTAGCGACTGGCCATCGCCGCGGCAAGACCAACACTGCTGCCCCGCAGGAAGTCCCTGCGGGAAAAGGAACCTTGCGATATCGGTAATTTCCTGTTCATTTCAATTCTCCCTTCTTCATATTCACCCTGAAGAACCGGAACATTCCCTTCGGCCATTCTCCCTCCTTCCCTGGCTATTCCTTGCCGGCGGTGAGGGAAACCATAGTTTGCCAGACTTCCGTGGTGAACTTGATATGTTGGCGCATGGCCCTGGCCGCCGTCTGACTGTCGCCATCGGCAATGGCGAGATAGATATCCTGATGAGACGCGCCACCCTCCGCCTGGGCCGGCATCTCGTCGAATTTCGCTTCCTGCAGGACTTCCTCAAGCAAATCCGTCAGGTTACTGACAAATTGCCAAATGATGGCATTTTGGCTCGCCTGGGCAACCCGTCGGTGGAATTCCATATCACCGGCAAGGTACTGGCGAATGTCGTGCTGTTGCACACCGCGCTGCATGCGCTCCAGTTCCTGCCGCATCAGGCCAAGGTCCTCTTCCCTGGCACGTTCTGCTTCCGCGCGCGTCAAGAATCTCGATAATGGGCCCGCCCCATGCGGCCAGGCCCAAGCCAAGAATTCGCGCAAACAGTTCTCCGGTTCGCCTCGCCAAGAACGAACCGTCTCCCGGCCGTGACTCGAGCAGGCCAACCGCTTCCAGGATCGTGATCGCCTCACGGACACTGTAACGCCCCACACCCAGCGCCTCGGACAAGGCGCGCTCGGAAGGCAAACGGCCATTCGGCCCCAATTCTCCGGAGACGATGAAATTCTTAAGTTGTTCAAGAGTTTGATCGCGGACACTTGTCCTGTGGATTCTCTCAAGTCCGTCAATACTTCCTTCAGTGTCAGTTAAGGGTCTCACAACGGCACCTGGAATTGGTCAGTGGTGTTACCAATTCTTTCGTGGCCTTGTTGATCTGTCAAATATCAATTGTGGTTGGCTTCGTGACTCCATGGCAATCGCACAGCCCAATCTTTTGGGGTAGACAGGACATCCTCGCGACGGGCGAATTGACCGGGCACGGCATCTGGTAGCAAGACTATCGCATTGCAAGCCTGACAGGCCCTGTCAATCAGTTTTCGGGGCTGGCGAAAAAAGTCAGGTCCGCGCCGTGGTTGTCCATCGAAACAATTGAGTCACCTGCAAGATCAGCCCTGATGTCTCGTATCTTGTGTTTCAGGACAATAGTCTGTTGTTCCAGATTCAAAGGTAGCTCAAGCAGGAAGGGGGCTTCCCTCGCTTCGAAATGCCAGTACCCATATTCCAGTTGCAGGTTGTTGCGATTGGCATATTCCGCCGGGTCTCCCTCAAACCAGTTCGGTACACGGATCGCCACTGCACCCGGCTTGTTCAGGCGAATTGAGAGCAGGTCCTGCGCATAAGGCGTCCGCACTCGAATCGACGGATTTTCCAGGTCAAGCAGGCAATGCAGCCAGAAACAACCCTGGCTGTCCTGGGCAAAGGCTCGCCGACAATACTCACAGAGTGAGGCTACCGTGCCACCCACAATATCGAGGTTGAATTGGACGCTATGTTGCCCCACCGGCTCGTGACCATAGGGGGCAGGGAAGCCCCAGGCGCCCTGCAGGCGGGCAAACACCGAGCCTGGTGGCAGATTGCCATCTTCATTGGTTGCGGACCTGCCGGGCGCGAAGGAAATATCCCGCAACTGGGAAGGCAGGATATGGCAACGCAGGATGCGCTCGGCGTCCCCATAAAACCTGGAACTGTGGTGGGCCCCCAGAATCAGTGCCGTCTCAAGAATGTCGCCGCTGGTATTCACCTCGCCCCGGTCCGGGTTTGCATCCGGCCTTGTGGATTCGATGGCCCAGCCTGTTTCGTCCCTGATTTGCCACAAACCGCGGTCATGGAACGCCGCAACTCTCTGCAGGAGCGCAGAGTCGTCGCTCAGTTCGGCGAACTGAGCCAACGAAGACAGGGTCGAGGTAATCGAATGAACATGGCTGCCCAGCTGCTCAGTGAGAAAATGGCCGTCTTCCGGATAGAAATCCAGTGCAACCCCCGCAATGTCCTGCGCCAACGCCAGCGCCGGACGATAGTGAGTGTTCCTGTAAATCTTTACCAGCGGTCCGACAGCCCGTCCGATCCCGCCGACTGTGTGATTGGGCAGGAAACCGGAGGGCGCTTCCTTGAAAGACCAGCCGGATCGCGGATTCCAGTTTTTCTGAATGAAGTCGATTGATTTTTTGGCCAGGTCAAGGGCGCGACCGTCCTCGTAGCCCAGGATGAGCGCATTCAACCCATGGAATCCCTCCCTCAGGTTGGGCGCCAAAAACACATCCGGTTTGCTTGCCCTGATCGACGCCCGATTCAA
>JAGWBD010000175.1 GCA_021296065.1 Anaerolineae bacterium | reverse complement strand
GCTGGCGTCAGCCCAACCTACGGATTGTACACAGCCGTCGTGGCAACCATCGTCGGCGCCCTTGCAACCAGTTCCGTGTTTATGACCGTCAGCCCTACCAATGCCCTGGCACTGATCGTCGGCAGCACTCTTGTGGCCGGGACAGAGGCGGATTTTCCGGGGCGCGTGTTTGCATTGACTTTATTCGTTGGACTGGTGCAACTGGCGCTCGGTCTGGCGCGCGCAGGTAACCTGTTTCGATTTGTTTCCAACGCCGTGATGACCGGCTTTGTCACCGGCGCGGGGTTTCTGATTGTGATTGGTCAGTTGCCTGCCCTGACGGGCCCGGCAGTCCGCGGGAGCGGCAACGCAATCACTCGCATTTCGACCTGGCTGCAGGGCCTCGGCCAGGCGGAAACCCACACGTTTCTCGTGGGCCTGCTTTCCATCACCATAATTGTCCTCCTGAAGCGAACCCGACTCAAATATTTTGCCATGCTGCTGGCCCTGCTCGTCAGCAGCGCGCTTGTGTTGCTGGCTGGCTGGCAGGATGTCAAGTTGACGGGTGATCTGATGACCGTTCCTGTCGGCTTGCCGCGGCTGGTGCTGCCCAATCCGTCCTATGTCCCCGAGATTGCCGTGGCCGCGGTGGCCATTGCCCTGCTGGCCTCCCTGCAGAGCGCCGGTCTGACGCGCATGGTCCCGCAACCGGATGGTTCGCAGGCGAATGTACACCGTGACCTCACTGGCCAGGGGCTCGCCAACATAGCCGGCGGTCTGTTTCAGGGTCTGCCATCCGGCGGCTCACTCTCGCGGACGGCGATAAACCTTGGCGCCGGCGCACACGGTCGGATGGCAAACGTGATTTCCGGCCTGTTTGTCGCAGCGACATTGCTTGTGTTGGGCCCGTTTGTAGAACAGATTCCTCTGGCGGCCCTGGCCGGTCAATTGATCGTTGCTGCGACAAGCCTGATCCGACCGGACGCACTCAGAGTGTGCCGCACGCAGCGCCATGGTCGTAAGCATCATGTCCACCCTCCTCTACCCACTCGAATACAGCGTTTACATCGGCGTCTTTCTCTCGCTGCTCATGTATGTCTGGACCTCCGCCAGCAATCTTCAGATTCGCCGCCTGGTGGAAACGGAGGACGGACATTTCCGGGAAGAAGAGGTTCCCGCTGAATTGCCTGGCAATGACGTGGTCGTCATCTCCGTCGCCGGCAACCTGTACTTCGCCGCCATTTCCCGACTTGAAAACAGCTTGCCCCTGCCCGGCAAAAACAGTCAGGGCAGCGTGGTGATATTGCGACTGCGCGACAATCAATATCTTGGCAGTACGGGCATTGCGTTTCTTCGCGAATACGCGCGGAAACTGGAAGGCGGCGGGGGGCGGCTTTTGCTCGCTGCTGTCAGCCACGATGTTCAGCGACAGTTGGACAGGACCGGTGAAGCGGACTGGTTCGCGCCGGTCTTTCCCGCCGAGGATGTTATCTTTGCCTCAACAAGACGCGCTCTGGCCTGGGCCAGAGACTGGCTCCGGCAACAGGAAACAGGTGAAGCAGGAGAACTTGCGTCCGGCGATTAAATCGATCAGGGAGGGATGTCATGCCGAAAATGGAAATCCGCAGCAACCAGGCGCCGCAGCCGGGGGGCGCCTATTCGCAGGCGCTTCGCGTTGGAGATTTCGTCTATGTGTCCGGGGTTGGCCCCAAACACCCGGCAAGCGGCGAGATACCGGAAACCATTGAGGAACAGACGGCCCTGGTGCTGGAGAGCATACGCAACATTCTGGCCGTGGCCGATGCCCGCATGGATGACGTGGTCAAGTCCACCGTGCATCTCAGCGACCTGTCCCTGTTCCAGCGCTTCAATTCCGAATACGCGAAATGGTTTCCCGAACCGCGACCTGTGCGGACGACTGTGGGCAGTCAGCTGCCGGGCATCATGGTTGAAATCGACGTCGTCGCCTGGACGGGCGAATAGACGATCCCCCTGCAAATGAAAAAGCCCCGGCCTGCAGGCCGGGGCTCGGTGGTTCAGGTGAATCTGACTAAAAGTCAAACTCCTCGACGTTGTCGATGTTGAAGACGAAGGGCGGGCCAAGCAGCACTTCGCTGCCATTCACGACCTGCAACTCGCCCAGTCGGCCGGCAGAGACACTGGAGTCACCCGGCTGCAATTCGCCATCGACCACGGCGCGCATCACATACACCGAGGCGTAGCCAAGGTCTACCGGGTTCCATAGCACGACGGACTTCACGCATTCCGCCTGTACGTAGGGACGCATGGCGTTGGGCGTGGCCAGACCGACGACAGCCACTTCACCGCAAAGACCGGCCTGGGTCACAGCCTCCGCCGATTGCGGCGTGGCGACGCTGGTCATACCAAAGAGCGCATCAAGGTCGTCCCCGTACTTGTTGATCAGGGTCGTGGCCTGGTTGAAGGAAAGGATGGCATCTTCCTGCGCCTCCACCGTCTCCAGCCAGGTCATGTCCGGATAGCACTCGTTCGTGTATGCCCACATTTCGGCGATCCAGCGGGCGTGGTTGGGCGTGGTGAAGGTGCTGGTGACGATGCCGAAGGAAGCGCCCTCGCCCTTTTCTTCAGCCAGCGCGTCCATCAGGCCCTTGGCGATGCCGTTGAATTCCGCCTGGTTGACGATCCATTCACGGGCATGCGGCTCGGAGTTGGCGTCGTAGCCGACCACGTGGATACCCTGCTCCAGCGCTCGCGTCAGAACCGGTGCGATGGCGACCGGGTCATTGGCGGCGATCAGGATGCCGTCTACACCGCGGGTGATGTAATTCTCGATGAAGGTGATCTG
>JAGWBD010000065.1 GCA_021296065.1 Anaerolineae bacterium | reverse complement strand
TGAGGACGACATGGACGAGGATGACGACCATCACGATGCCGAGGTCGATGAGGACGTTGCAGCCCGCTGCGCGCAGCACGACGCGGAGCTTGGCGATCGCTTCCTGCGCCTTCAGGATGACGAGGCCAGCCCCGGGCCGCTTTACGCCGTGAATTGCGAGGCGATCAATGGCTGTGACCCGCACTTCTGGATGCAGCCACGCAACATCGCGCTCTGGGCGCTGACGGTTCGGGACATTCTTGCCGCGCACGACAGCGCTCACGCGGAAGGCTACTTCGAACGCAGCCAGGCTTATCTCCTGGAGATCGAGGCGCTGGAACAGGAGGAACTGTTGCCCCTGATCGCGACTCTACCGCCGGAAATGCGCCTGCTGGTCAGTCATCACTTTTCGCTGGGGTACTTAGCGACAACCTACGGCTTTGCGGAACTCGGTAGCGTCGTGCCGGGCATGAGTGGCATGGCGGAACCGGGAGTGGCGGAGTTGGCGGCCCTGATCGATCTCGTACGGGAACGCAAACTGTCCGCCATCTTTGGCGAACCGACCGCCGGCGACGACGACCTCATGCGCCAGGTTGCCACCGAGACCGGCGCGGCCCTGGTCAGCCTTGACATGGAGTCGCTGGGCGAGGAAGGTGACCCCAACGGCACATGGATCGGTCTCATGCGCAGCAACGTAGAGGCAATTGTGAGGTCGCTGTCCGGCGAGACGGGTGGATGACCATCAAGGACCAGACGTCGCAAGTGCCGGCGCTGGTGGTGCGGGACCTCGGGGCCGGCTATCCCCGTGCGCCCCGCACCATCGACCAGTTGAATTTCGTCATGCAACCCGGCGATTGCGTGGCGCTGGTTGGACCCAATGGCGCAGGCAAGAGCACCCTGCTGCAGGCCATCGCCGGATTGATCCCGATCGACACCGGCGAAGTGCTGGTGTACGGCATCGACTGTCGTGACAAGGACGTGCACGTCGGTCACATCCCCCAACGCAGTGCCATTGACCTTAACTTCCCGGTCACTGCCCATGACGTTGTGGTGATGGGCCATGCCCGCAGCAATCGCTGGCTGCCCTGGTGGCCGCGCAAGGACCGCGAGCGGGCGCATGAACTGCTGGAGTTGTTTCAGTTGAGTGACATTGCGGACCGCGCTTTCGGCGAGCTCAGCGCCGGGCAGCAGCAACGCATTCTCATCGCCCGTGCCCTCGCCCAGGAAGCAGACATCCTTTTGCTGGACGAGCCCTTCAACGGCGTGGACGTGACGGCCGCGGCGGAGATCACCGAAGCGCTGCAGTTGCTGCGTGAGCAGGGCATCACCATGCTAATGGCCACCCATGACATGGCGCGCGCCGCCCGTGATTTCGATCGCTTGCTGCTGGTGTGCGGCACGCTCCTGGCCGATGGACCACCGGAGGCAGTGTTGCGCCCTGACCTGCTACTGCAGGCATACGGCGATTCGGTGGGGGGCCTGCCGCTGAAGGACGGCATGTTGCACGTGACAAGCATAAGTGAACCGGTGGGGCTGCAGGATGACTGAGATCTTCGACGCCCTTCTCGAACCACTGTCCTACGGCTTTGCCCAGCGTGGGCTGCTGGCATTGATGCTGGTGGGCGGCCTCAGCGCCGTGGTAGGCAGCTTTATGGTGGCGCGCGGCCTGGCTTTCTTCGGCCATGCCCTGTCCCATGCCGTACTGCCCGGCGTGGCCATCGCCTATACGACCGGCGGCAACCTCCTCCTTGGAGGCCTCGGGGCCGGCATCCTGACATCGTTGATCATCGCCATCATGACGCGCGATCGCAAGGTCAAGGAAGACACGGCGATCGGCATCGCCTTCGTGACGATGTTCGCCCTGGGAATCGCCATCATCAGCACGCGCCCCAGCTACAGCGGCGACCTGACCCACATCCTGTTTGGCAGCATCAACGGCATCGACAACGGGGACCTGGTTCTTATGGCTGCGATGAGCGGCCTTGTCCTGCTGCTGATCCTGATCTTTTACAAGCAACTGCTCGTCGTCAGCTTCGACCCGGAGCTGGGGCAGGTCTTGCGCTTCCCCGTCAATTTCCTGCGCGCGCTCCTGCTCATCCTGGTGGCCGTCACCATCGTGCTCAGCCTGCAGGCCGTGGGCGTTGCCCTTATGCTGGCCCTGCTCTTGACTCCCGCAGCGACGGCGCGCCTGGTCACGAATCGCATGTCGCACATGATCCTGCTGGCCGGTCTGCTGGGCTGCGCTGGCGGAGTCATCGGCTTTTATCTGTCCTGGTGGCTGAATGTGCCACCGGGCAGCGCCATCGTGCTCGAATTAAGCGCAATTTTCGGACTGGTCTACGCCTGGCGCGCGCTCCGTCAACTGTTGCGCCGCGGGCGGCCGGGGGTTTCGATTTCCTTGCCCTTAAGGAAGCACTGCGCAAGACGGGCCTGGCTGGGCATTGGTCAGCCAATGGCCGGTCGCACAAATCGTCCCCCTCCCCGGACACCGACGATTTCGCCATCGGCGAAAACCGTTGCACCATGCACCAAAGTGCGCGCCACACGACCGCGAAAGGTCATCCCTTCATAGAGTTTGTCGCAGGCTCGCGCCTTGCTGAACAGCATGTCCGGGTGAATGGTGGTGCTGGCTTCCGGATCGTAGAGCACAAGGTCGGCGTCCGAGCCGGGGGCGATGACGCCCTTGCGCGGGTAGATGCCAAAGCGTTGCGCGCCATTCGTGCTGATGAGCCGCACCGCTTCTTCCACCGCAAGACGGCCGGAAAGCGCCGCGTCCATCATGGACGGCACCAGTTCTTCCACCCCCGGCGCGCCTGGGGGAACGGCAAAAATATCCGTCTGCGCCCTTTCCTTCTCCTCCACCATGAAGGGCGAATGGTCGGTGGTGACGGCCAGCAGGGAGCCGTCGGCCAGCCCGTCCCACAGCGCGTCCTGGTCGTCCTGCCCGCGAATGGGTGGATTGACCCGCGCCCAGGCGCCGATGCCCAGGAAGTCCTCTTCGGTGAAAAACAGATAGTGCGGACAGGTCTCGCCGCTGACGTCCGCGCCTTCGGCCTGGTAGCGTTGCAGCGTGGCCAGCGCCGCGCGCGAACTGACGTGGGCGATGTGCAGGCGGACGCCTGCGACTTCGTTCAGGCTGAGCAGGTTGGCGATCGCCAGCGCCTCAACGTGCGGCGGGCGTGACTCGTTGTGGGCCTGCAGGTCATTGCGACCGGCGGCCCGCAACTGACCCATGTAATGTTCCAGCAGGGCATTGTTCTCGGCATGCGCGACCAGCACGCGGCCCGTTTCCGCCACCAGTTGCATCGCCGCCAGTTGCTCCGGCGCATCGACCAGACACAGGCCCTCAAACTCGTCGTCGCGCCCTGCCGGCGCCGAGGTCATGAAGATCTTGAAGGCAATGGCGCCTTCCGCGGCCATGCCCTGCACTTCCTCGCGTTGCAGGCGACCCGGCGCGCCATAGAGCGCGAAGTTGACCCATGCATCGGCGTCCGCCAGGGACTTGCGCTGGCGAAAGATCTCTGCCGTAGCGCAGCAGGGCTTCGAGACGGGCATCTCGAAGATGGTCGTCACACCGCCGGCGGCCGCGGCCCGCGTCTCGGTCGAGAAGTCGCCGCGTTGCGGCCAGGCGGGCGCGCGACAATGAAAATGAATGTCGATGGCGCCGGGCAACAGGAGTTGCCCGCTGGCGTCAATAGTCTGGCGGGCATGGATGCCGTCGCTGTTTTCCAGCAGGGCCGCAATGCGACCGGCCTCGATGCCGACGTCAACGCGGGCGATGCCGGTTTCCAGCACGACCTGCGCATTTCTGATCAGTGTGTCAAGGGTCACTGTCCCGTCCTTGGGCCTGGGTAGAGGTCACTGTTCGTGGTACAGCATCCGCCGCAGGAATTTGAGCAGAATCCTTGTTGTCGTCTGGTATTCCGACAGGACAACGTGCTCGTCGGCGCCATGAGCGACCTCATAGCTGCCGGGCCCGAAAATGATCATGTCGCCGCGCGCGAGGCCGGTTAAATGTTTGGCATCACTGCCTGGCAAGTAGCCGACTGGTCCGGCCTCGCCGCCGAGTTCATGCCGAACGCAAGACAGGAATGTCCGACCCGTCTCGCTGTCCAGCGCGGAATCGAACCAGGGCGAATGGACAAAGCTGTCGATGCTGACCGTTGCCGGCGCAACGTCGACCGAGTGGATCACTTCGGAGAGCTCCGCCTGCACTTGCAGCGGGTCTTCACGCGGAATCATGCGTCGATCCAGCATGACATGGCAGGCATCCGGCACGGCGTTGGCCGTGCTGCCGCCTTCGATGACTCCGACATTGCAGGTTGGGCTGCCGGCCAGGGGATGCTTTCTCGCTGCCAGTCGCTGATGATAGCCGTGCAGCGCCTCGATGACCCTGGCCATGGCGACGATGGCGTTAATGCCGCGATCGGGGTTTGTAGCATGCACCGCCTTGCCACGGGTATGCACGGTGGCGCGCATCACGCCCTTGTGCGAGATCGCCACCCTGTTGGCCGTTTGCTCACCCACGATGATGAAGTCACAGGCGGGCAAGTAGCCCTCGTCCGCCAGCCATTTGCTGCCGAGTTGACCGCCAACTTCCTCCTCCGCTGCAGCCACCAGAATCAGCCTGCCTCGCAGGGAGTCCTGCCCTGCCGCGTCGCGCATCGCCATCATCATTGAAGCCAGCGGCGCCTTGTCGTCGACGCTGCCCTTGCCATAGAGCGCACCATCCTGCACGACCCCCGCATAGGGGTCGACGCTCCACTTTCCGGCTTCGTTTTTGGCGATGGGCACGGTGTCAATATGGGCATGCAGCATGATGGTGGGCTCGCCCTCCCCGAGGCTGGCGATCGTGTTCAGGGCCACGGGTTTCGCCGGCGGCGCCACCGTGCGCACTTCACAGCCGATGGCCTGCATTTGCCGGGCGACAAAAGTCGCGATGGCCTGGGTATCGCCCGGTGGATTGGGCGAGGGATTTTGTACCAGCTGGCGCAACAGTTCGACGCTGTCCATGTCCATGTATTTCGGGTCCCTTGTGCGCCGCAGCCAGGATCTGATTTGGCACTGTCGTTGCAGCCTAGATGCCCTGCACCGCCTTGTACTCTTCCAGCTCTTCCGCCGTGTAGACCTGCATCAACTCCAGTTCAATGGCACCGGGTTCCTCTTCCAGAAAGGCGACCCAGCCTTCCGGATGCACGTGGCTACCCTTGACGTGGCAGGCCGGACAGTCCTTCAAGGTGCCGCCCTTCGCCTGGGCCTCCGCCAGCGCCGCCTCGATGTCCGGCACGGCGTAGCAGATGTGATGCAAACCTTCCTGGCCGCGCTCCTTGATCCAGGCGTCATATCGGCCACCCTCGTCCATCGACTGGCAGAGTTGATACTCCACGCCGCCGACTTCAAAAAGCACGACGCGATTGCGCGACTTTTCGTAGTCCTCCATGCGTCCGTCGTGGCCGATGCCGAGAAAGTCCCTGTACTGTTGCCAGGCGAGCGCGGCGTCATTCACCGCGAAGGCCATGTGCTTGATGTAACGCCCTTCCGCCATACCTGCCTCCTGTATCTGCACACATCCGGATCAACGTCGCCAGACCGTCGCCTGCGACACGTCCGGGATTCCGGCGCCTGCGTCGCCATTTGTCACGCGGGACCCGCATCATTCGGGCCCGTGGCACTGGTTGACAGACGCAGCGGACCGGCCTATACTCTCGCCAGTCGCCAGTCGATTGTCGACAGCCAGCCGGCATCGGGAGTATAGGATGGCCAGGCAGCACTGTCAAAATATCCTCCATGCCTGATGCCCTTCATTCCCTCGGTCAGTTGCAGAACAAGTCCCTGCGGGAACATATCGTCGACGTCTTGCACGAGGCGATCCTCTGCGGCGACCTGAGCCCCGGCCAGCCCCTGATTGAAACGGACCTTGCAGCGCAACTGGGCGTGAGTCGCGCGCCACTGCGGGAACCCATTCAAATTCTCAACAGCGAGGGCCTGGTCGAGACCATTCCCAGACGCGGCACACGGGTCTCCACGCTGGAACGCAAGGACATCGTCGAACTGTACAGCCTGCGGGGTGTGCTGGAGGCGCTGGCGATTCGCTGCATAATCGACCAGAGCGACCCCTGTGACCTGCGGCGCCTGGACGCGATTTGCGAACGTATGTCGAATGCGGCCAATGCAAACCGGCTGCGCAAGGTCAATGACCTCGACCACAGCTTTCACGACACCCTGATCGCCATGAGCGGTCACTGCCTGCTGCAGACCACCTGGAATCTGGTGGCCCTGCGCGTGCGCCGCGTGATGACCCTGCGCAACATGCGCAACGATGACATACGACTGGTCGCCTACAGCCACCTTCCCATTCTGGATGCCATTCGCGATCGCGACGGTGAGCGGGCAACCAGCGCCATTGAGGCGCACGTCGCCACCGGCGGCGACCTGGTGGCCGAAGACTGGGAAGTCGACACGATGCCGGCGCCACTGCAACGACAGGACCTTTGAGAGCAAGGCCACGTCCGGTCATATTGCTGATCGGAAAACTGGCCGATTGTCACCCTGGGGAGACAGACCATGACCATTCGCACCGCCATAATCGGCGCCAGTTTTGCCCGCGACGCCTACCTGCCAGCCCTCGCCAACATCGATGACGCCGAGGTCGTGGCCATCGCCAGCGCCCGCCTGACCAGCGCCCGCGCCACAGCCGAGCAGTTCGGCATTCCACAGGCTTACGATGACTGGCAGGTCATGCTGAAGCGACATGACGTCGACCTGGTGTGCATCGCCACGCCCCCCGTCTTGCACGCGCCCATGACTCTCGCCGCGCTGGAAAAAGGCGCGCACGTGCTTTGCGAAAAGCCGACGGCCATGAACGCCGGCGAGGCGCGCGCCATGCTGGATGCCGCCGAGGCCGCCGGCCTCCTGCACATTATCGGCCACGAATTGCGCTTCAACCCCAACCGCCAACGCATCAAGGCCCTGCTGGACGCCGGTGAAATCGGCAGCGTGCGCCACGTCAACATGACCAGCATCAACGCCGGCTGGGGCGACCCTGCCTCACGGCCGGCCGGCGACTGGTGGTCGATGGCCGACATGGGTGGCGGCCGCCTCGGCGCCGCCGGTTCGCATGCCATCGACCTCATGCGCTGGTGGCTCGGCGACGTCGCCGCGCTCAGCGGCCAGGTCGCCACCATGGTGTCCGATCGTGTCGACCCCGACACCGGCGAGAACTGGCGGGCGACGGCGGATGACCAGTACAGCGTCTTGCTGGAGATGCAGAACGGCGCGCTGGTGTCGGTGTTTATGAGCGGCGCCGCGCGCCACAGCGGCGGCAGCAGCCTGCAGATCTTCGGCAGCGAAGGTACCATCAAACTCGGCGACAGCGACGAACGCCTGCTGGTCGCCCACGCCGGCGAAGACTTTGAAGACCTCAGCGTGGACGACCCCAACGCGGAGTTGCCGCATGTCAACAGCGGCATCTGGAACGTGTCCTTCGTCGCGTTGATGCAGGAACTTTGCGCGGCTATCCGCGAGGGCCGCCCGCTGCGGGCCGGCGCCACCTTCGCGGACGGACTGCAGTGTCAGTTGGCCCTGGATGCCCTAAAACGGTCCTCGGAGGAACGTCGCTGGGTCCAGCTGGACTGATGCTGAAGCGGGCCTGCCAAAGGCCCGACAATCAGGCGAAGATGACGTACTGCTGCAGGAAACGCAGAACGCTGTTGTAGAAGGCCTCGACCGTGTCCGGTCGGCGCCAGCCGTGACCCTCACCCTCGTACACGTGGTATTCGTGCGGCACGTTGCGCGCCTTTAGCGACGCGACGATGGCGTCGGACTGGTTGCGCGGCACGACCTGGTCGACGTCGCCCTGAAAAATGGCGGTCGGATCGACGATTCTGTCCGCCTGGAATTCCGGCGAACGCTGGCGGTAAATCTCCGCAGCGGCTGGCAGCGGCCCCAGCAGCATGTCCAGGTAACGCGCCTCAAACTTGTGAGTCTCCATCGCCAGGCTGAACTGGTTGGCCACGCCGTAGAGGCAGATGCCGGCACAGAAATACCCTGGATGATCCACCAGCGCCTGGTAGACGGTGAAACCGCCGGCGCTGCCGCCCATGATGACCAGCCGGTCGCGGTCGGCCAGGCCACGCTGCACCAGGTACTCCGCGCCACTGCGTGCATCCTGCACGTCGCATACGCCCCAGTTGCCATAGAGCCTCTGCATGTACGCGCGCCCGTAACCTGTACTGCCACGGTAATTGACGTCCAGCACCGCAAAGCCGCGCGTGGCGAAGAACTGGGCGCGCCCGTCATAAGCAGCGCTGACCTGGGACGTGGGCCCGCCGTGCACCATCACGATCAATGGGGGTCGACCCTCACCACAGTAGTGCTCGCTGTGCGGCGCGTAGTACAGACCGTGTACCGTTTCGTCATCTTCACCCTGCCAGGACAGCGCTTCCACCGCCGCCAGCCGGTCGCCGGTCGCATTCTCGGTCGTCGAACGACGTCGCACTCGCAGGGCGCCGGCGCCGTCCAGCGTGAGCACGCGTGACGGGATTCGCGCCGAACTGCCCAGCAGTGCCACGTGACCCTGCTGCGACGATACGGCTGGTTGGCACAGGCTGCTGTAGTTTTCCAGTTGCCTGAGGCGGTCTTCCTTTCCCGTGGCCAGATCGTGGCGCCACAGGCTGAAAAAGCCATGCTCGTTGCGCAGAAAGTAGAGAGCCGCGCTGTCTGGCGACCAGGCGAAGGCGCGCATCCCCTGGGCCCAGGCGGGCATGCCGTGCTCCGCCTGCGCCCTTGTAAGCGGACGCTGCGTCCCGTTGTCCAGGTCATGCAACCAGAGCTGCCCGATGCCACTGACGTCGCTGACGAATGCGAGATAGCGCCCGTCCGGCGAGAACTCCGGTTGAAAAACAGCCGTGCCTTCGTCACCGGCCAACGCGCCATTGTCCACCACCTGTGGCAGGGTTGCTGCCCCCTGTTCCAGTGTCAGCAAACGCAGGGTCGTGCCGTCCCAGGGCATGTTCGGCTGGTCCCAGGTGATGCAGGCGATTGCCCTCCCTTGCGGGTGCCAGGCCGGTTGCATCACAAAGTCGCTGTCGGCATACACTTTCGCGGGCCAACTTTTGCCCGCGCTGTCCACCAGCGCCAGGCCGTCTTCACCTTCATGGCTGTAAACATAGGCCAGCCAGCGTCCGTCACCGGAGACCCGCGGCGCAGCGATGGCGCCGAAGCCAGGCGTTACCGGTCGCGCCTCGCCACTCTCCAGCGCCTGACGATACAGCCGGCCGCCTGGCCCCGCAAAGAAGACCTGGCCGGCAGCGACGGTAAAGTCCCCGCCGCCATAACCCACCATGGCGCGCACCGACAGTTCAGATGTGAGGTCGCGCGGCGCCTGCTCACCACGTTGCGCGACCAGTACGCCCTGCGCGCCGCGATTCTCCAGCCAGACCAGCGTGTCGCTGGCCGAATCCCACTGCAGGTCCACCAGGCGCAGGCCGGCGGCCAGCGAGCGTGGAGACAGGGCACCGGGCCAGGTTCCCCAGGCGCGAATTTCCTTTTGCATTTGCTGCTCCGTTTCGTCGTATCAGGCGAAGATGTCCGCCAACGTGGCGGCGCGGGCCTGAAGTGCAAGTTCGCTCCTGGGCGTGTATTCGTCGGAAATGACTTCGACCAGTGTGCCCACCTCGGCCCAGTCATAGAGCGATCGGGCGTTGTCATCGACGGACATGATGCAGCCATATGTGGCCGGCACACCCACGATTCCGTTGTTTAGGAGCGCTCCGTTCGGCAGTTCCACTGCGCCGTGAAAGCCATTCATGAGGCCTGGTCGAACTTCATAGACGCCCATGAACCAGTTCATCTTCCACTGACCACAGCCCTGGGAGCCGCAAAGATTGAAACTGCTGCCATGCGCAATCTCGTCGTGGGTCAGGATCTGGTAAACGCCGGGTGAAGTAGGGTTGCCTTCGATCCCGGAGGAAACGTTCCAGTTAAAGACCGGCCTGCCGTTCTCATAGGCTGTCAGACGCTGATAGGTCAGGTCGACGATGATACGTTTGTTGCGGACCGGGTCCAGCGGTACGGCCACATCCCGCGATGGCAGGTTCAAAACGTCGCCGGGATAGAGGAAGTCCATGTCGTAGTCACGATTAACTTCCTCAATCAGAAAGTAGGGTATGCCCGTCTTGCGGGAAATGAAAAAGCCGCGGTCGCCGCGCTCCACAACGTAATGCGTGGGCCGGTAACGAATGCGCAACTGCACGTTGGGGCTGCGGCTGGCGATTGCGCGACGCATTTTCTCCAGTGTGTCCACCTGGTCAAGGTAGCGTGGGTCAGCCGTGCGCGGTGGATTGAGCGTTGCGTTCTGGGCGTGAAAGAAAGGCAGGAAGGTCTCTTCTCG
>JAGWBD010000064.1 GCA_021296065.1 Anaerolineae bacterium | reverse complement strand
GGTTCGCCCTCGGCGATGAGCGAGGCATCCAGACTGGTGCCGCCCATGTCCACCGTGATCATGTTGGGCAGGTCGATCAGCTTGCCCAGGTAAGCGCCGCCAATGACGCCGCCGGCCGGGCCGGAGAGCACCAGATGGGCCGGTTCCTCACGGGCGGTGTCCAGCGTCATGGCGCCGCCACCCGAGCGCGTCATCAGGAAGTTGCCGCGGAAGCCACCGTCAACCAGTTCGCTGTTCAGGCGGGTGAGGTAGGTGCGGGTAATGGGCTTGATGTAGGCGTCAATGACGGTGGTGCTGGAGCGCTCGTATTCGCGATAGACACGGCTGAGACGGTGCGACAGCGTGACCGAGATCTCCGGCGCAACTTCGTTGAAGACCCTCTCGAAGGCCAGTTCGTGATCCGGGTTGGCGTAGCTGTGCAGGAAACAGACGGCGACCGACTCAGCGCCCTGGGCCACAATGCGACGGGCCACTTCACGTGCCTGGTCGGCGTCAAAGGGCGTCAGCACCTGTCCCTTGTAATTCAGGCGCTCGTCGACCTCAAAGCACAGCGAGCGCGGCACCAGTGACTTTGGCTTTTTGTACTTGAAGTCGTACATCGGTTCGCGATCGGTACGACCGAGCACGTAGATGTCTCGGAAGCCACGTGTGGTGACAAAGGCCACCTTCGCGCCACTGCGGGTCAACATCGCGTTGATGCCAAGTGTCGTGCCGTGCACGAAATATTCAATTTCACCGGTTTGGGCGCCGACCTTGTCGAAACCCTGCAACACACCTTCGGCCGGATTGGCGGGGGTAGTCGCCACCTTGTCCAGCTGAATGTCGCCGCTGTCCTCGTCGAGGACGATGACATCGGTGAAGGTGCCGCCTACATCGACTGAAACGCGCATGACTTCCTCTCTCTCTCAGGACTCCAGATTCAGATATTTTGCAAACTCACGGCGCTCCGGCATGATCTCCAGTAACTCAAATGTGTCCGGATCAAGGCGAAGTCCGTAATCCTCAATAGCTTGCTGTGGGGTGACAAGACCGGAGCGCAGGTCCTCCTGCAGGGCCTCCAGCGGTCGCTCCAGCGGGTTGCCGCGACCGCCACCACTGCCCGTGATGATACGCACCAGATCGCCCCTGCACAGGGGGTATCTGGCCAGTTTGCCGCGCTTCACTTCCGGTTTCGTTGAGTCGGCGCGAATGACCGCCGCACTGTTGGGCGAGCCGGGGTTGCCGCCGTCCGCGCCCCAGGGCGGGATCCGGTGCCGGCCATAGGTGGTGGTGATGTGGCCGGCGGGTCCGGTCAGGCGATAATCGCGCACCATGCCGCGTCCGCCACGCCAGCGACCGGCGCCATGAGCCGTGATGTCCAACGCGTATTGCTCAACGAGCAGGGGGTAGCGCGACTCGCAGACTTCAACCGGGATATTGCGCGTTTCGCCATTGCCCTGGGCGACAAGGCCATTCTGTCCGTCCCGGGCTGGCGCCGCTCCCCAGCCGCCGGCCTGCGGTTCCGTCAGAACGAAGAGCTCGCCATCATCAAAGGTGCCACTGAGATTGGTGCCGCAAATGCTGAGAAAATGGCCGGCTGAAAGTCGTTCGCTGGCGATGGGCCAAAGTGCTTGCCAGAGCAGGTCGATCGCGGTTGCGCCCGCTTCCCAGTACGTGGAGACCGGCGCCGGGCGCTGCGCCGTAAAGATGGTGCCGGGCGGACAAATCACCTTGACCGGACGGAAACAACCGCCATTGTTGGGGTATTCCGGCGCCGTGATGGACTTGAACATGACGCGCGCCGAGGACTGCAGGCGCGCCCAGGTGCCATTGACGGGACCGGGCCGCTGTGGGGATGAACCGGTGAAATCGGCGATGAATTCTTCATCAGTGACGGTGATCCGTACCCGGACGGGGATCTTTTCGTCGCTGAAGCCGTCATCATCCATGAAGTCCTGCGCTTCCCAACTGCCCTTTGGCAGCGCCGCAAGTGCAGAACGCGCAACCAGTTCTCCCTGTTGCAGCAGGGTGTCGATACTGGCGCGCAGGGCGTCGACGCCGTGCCGCTCGCAGAGGGCGCAGATGCGCGCTTCGGCAACCCGGATCGCGGCCACGCCGGCATAAAGGTCGCTGAGCGTCATGTCGGGCAGGCGCACGTTGGCGGCAAGCAGGTCAATGATGTCCTGGACGGGCTCGCCGGCGTCGTAAACGCGAACCGCTGGCAATTGCAGTCCTTCCTGATAAATCTCGGTCGCGTCAGTGGTCCAGCTGCCAGGCGCCATGCCGCCCATTTCCGTCCAGTGGCCCTTGTTGGCGGCAAATGCCACCAGCTCACCATCGACGATGACCGGGCCAACCAAGCAAACGTCGCTGAGATGGGTGCCGCCGCCCGAATAGGGATCATTGGTGGCAAAAATGTCACCCTCGTGCATGCCGTCGGCGCCAAACTTTTCCAGAATGGATTCCACGGCCACGGGCAGCACTCCGGTGAAACCCGGCACGCCCTGGGCCTCGGCGATTAACTCCGCCTGCGGAGTCAACAAGGCGCAGGCGTAGTCCAGCACTTCGTAGATGATGGGGCTCTTGCTGGCGCGCCCCAGGCGCACGAAACTCTCGTCAGCGGCTGCCTGCAACTGCTCCTGAATGATGGTCAGCGTGAAAGGATCATGCGCCACGATCGCGCTCCAGCAACATGTCCGCGCGTCGGGCCGCCGTGGCCGCTTCATCCACGCCCGCGCTGTCCAGCACAACGCCATAGGCCTTGCGCGCGATTTCCGGAGAGACATAGCCCTCGCGCACATCTTCAGCGACGCGCCCTGGCTCGCGCTGAAGTGGATCGCCATAGCCGCCGCCAACGGCCGTGATCAGGCGCGCCACGTCGCCATACTGCAGGCGCTGTCGCGCGCAGCGGCCTGTGCGCAGCAGGGCCTGGTCCTGGCCGGCAGGGATGATTTCGATGGCGTTGTTTGAGCCGTCCGCGCCACCGTCCGCGCCCCAGGGCGGAAAGCGGAATCGACCGAAGGAGGCGGTCAGGTCCGCGTGGCTGGCGGTCACGCGATAATCGCGAACGAGGCCGAAACCGCCGCGCCAGCGACCTGCGCCGCCCGGTTCGGTGTTGAAGGCGAACTGGTCGACCAGCAGGGGGTAACGCGTTTCACAGATTTCCACCGGCATGATATAGGTCTCGCCATCGCCGGAGGGCACCAGTCCACTCTGACCGTCACGCTGCTGCGTGGCGCCCCAGCCACCGGCCTGGGGCTCGACCAGCACCCAGGGCGCACCGCCCGCATCCACACCACTGACGATGGTGCCGCAGATACTGAGATGATGGCCGACCGGGAGACGCTCCGGGGCGAGCGGATACATGGCGCGCCAAATCAACTCGGCGGCGTAGGAGCCGGTCTCCCAATAGGTGGAGGTCGGCGCGGGCCGTTGCGCGGTGAAGAGCGTGCCGGGCGGGCAAATGATTTCGATGGGCCGGAAGAATCCGTCGTTATTGGGGAAGTGCGGGTCCAGCACGCACTTGAACATTTCGCGCACGACGACCATCAGGCCGACCTTCGTGGTGTTGATGGGACCGGTCGCCTGAGGAGCACAGCCGCTGTAATCGGCGACGAAGCGATCGCCGTCGATGGTGACCTTGACACAAACGTACTGCGGTTCATCGCCGATGCCGTCGTCATCGAGCCAGGCGTCGGCGTACCAGCTGCCGTCAGGAAGGGCCGCCAGTCGTTCGCGCGCGACACTCTCGCCGCGTGCCAGCAGCACGTCGATGGCCTCCAGCAAGGCATGGGGGCCGTACTTTGCACAGATCGCCGCCACGCCGCGGGCGCCGGCGTGCAGCGCCGCGATGCCGGCGTACATGTCGCCCAGAGTCATCTCCGGCAGGCGCACGTTGGCTTCGAGAATGTCAAGCAGGTCCTGCTGAGGCTGGCCGGCGCGGTAAAGACGCAGGGCCGGCAATTGCAGGCCTTCCTGATAAATCTCGGTCGAGTCGGTGGTCCAGCTGCCGGGCGCCATGCCGCCGACCTCGGTCCAGTGGGCCTTGTTGGCGGCGAAGGCCACCAGACGCTCCTCATGGAACAGGGGCATCAACAGCACGACGTCGCTGAGGTGCGTGCCACCGCCGCCCCAGGGGTCGTTGCAGGCGAAGATGTCGCCGGGATTCAGCGCATCCTCGCCAAATTTCTCGAGTACCTCACGCACTGCAAAGCCCAGGCAACCGACGAAGCCGGGGACGCCCTCGGCCTCCGCGATCAGTTCCCCTTCCGCCGAGATCAGGCCACAGCCCATATCAAGCACTTCGTAAATGATAGGGCTCTGCGCACTGCGACCGTAGGTGATGAACATCTCCACGGCGCTGGCGCGCAACATGTCGCCGATGATTTCCAGCGTAAAGGGGTCCGGGCTCATTGTGGTTGTGCCAGCTCCGCAAGCCTCGTACCGATCGGTGCGGAGTCGCCGAAGAAGCCGCGTCGTGCGACTTCGTCAACGGGCGGCCCCTCGCTGGCGCCCACGCGTGAGGGCAACCAGTCGAAGCGGGCTGCGGCCTCGGCCATCATTTCCGCCATCTTCAGGGCGGAGATCACGGGGTCAAGCACCGGCACGCCCAGTTCTTCCTGCATGTGGCTGTAAAAACCAAATTCTGCGGTGCAGCCGAGGATGAGCGCTTCGGCGCCGTCTTCCTCGATCGCGGCGCGGCCGGCTTCCAGCAGGCGTTCACAGGTCAGTTCATGGTCGACCTGAAAATCGCGCACGCCCATGCCCATGGTGCGGAAGGAGGCGAGGCGCTCGCCATGGCCGTAGAGCAGGAGGTTCTCGCGCATCTTGGAGATCCATTTGCGGCGTCCAACCAGCACGGAAAAACGCTGGCTCAGCATGGCCGCGATGGCGCTGCTGGAATGACAGGGGGCCACCACCGGCGCGCGGCCGGAGACTTCGCGGGCCTCACGCAGGCCGACGTCGTAGAAGCAGCCGATGATGATGGCGTCAAAAGCCGGCGCCTCGTGCCAGGTGATGCGCACGATGTCGGCGATGACCTGCGCTTCATAGGAGTGATATTCGACGTGGTGCGGGCGTCCCTCGGGCAGGGCGACCATCTCGATTTCCGATTGGGGACCTTTGGCGGCCAGCAGGGCATCGTACATGCCCGGATCCACGGAATCAGCGCCAACGGGGTCGATATAAAGCAGTCTCATGTCTATTCCTCCCCCTGAATGTGAATAAAGCCAAAGCGATCTCGCCAGGCGCGTTGCCCCGGAAAGACCAGGATGGTCGCGGTGGGTTCCTCAATGACGGCCGGGCCAGTCAATGTCTCGTCAACGGGCAGCAGGTCGCGTTCGAGTATGTCCGCCTGAAGCGGTTCAGGATCATCAAAATACACGTCGCGCTGACCTTTGCCCGCGCCTGCCAGGGTGAGGCCGTCGCTGCAGACCCTGCCGATTGCCGGCGCCGGCACCAGGCCAAAGGCGGTGACGTGGTAGTTGACCAGTTCGACGGGTGTGTCGAGACGGAAGGTATAGGCCTGCTCATGCACCTGGTGAAAGCGTTCCAGCAGCTCGTCGACGGCCGTAGCGTCAATGCTACCCTCAGGCAGCGGGACCTTGACCGTGTGTTCCTGGCCGAGATAGCGCATGTCGGCGTGGCGCTCACTGCGCATGTCGGCTGCCGCCACGCCTTCAGCACGCAACTCTTCATGAACGCCAACACTCATGTCAGCGAAGGTCTCGTCCAGCTCGGCTGTGGCCGTTTCGCCAACCCGTGTGATGCGGGTGCGAATGTCGTCGCGGCGCAGGTCACTCATCAGCATGCCCCAGGCGGAGAAGACTCCCGGTTGCTCGGGAATGATGACCTTGCGCGTTTGCAGTTCGCGCATGAGGGCGGCGCCATGCAGGGCGCCACCGCCACCAAAAGGCAGCAACACAAAGTCGCGCGGGTCGTGGCCCCGGCGCACGGAAACCAGTTTGAGCGCGTTGATCATGTTGGCATCGGCGATGCGAATGATGCCCAGCGCTGTTTCGGCGATGTCGAGGCCAAAATGGGCGGCAATGGGCTGCAATGCCTGCCGCGCCCGCGCCACGCTGAGCGGAATGCGTCCGCCAAGGAAGTAGTCCGGATTGATGCGGCCGGCGACGAGGTTGGCATCGGTCAGGGTGGGCTGGTCGCCCACGCCCTGACAGGCCGGCCCGGGGTCGGCGCCGGCGCTCTGCGGGCCCACACGCAGCGCGCCACTTTCGTCAACGTGGGCGATGGAGCCGCCCCCCGCGCCGATTTCGACGATATCCACGGTAGGCACGAGAATGGGATAGCCGGCGCTGCGCCGGTCATGTTCGATCTTGTAGTCGCTGGTGATGCGTGGCGCGCCATCCAGCACGAGCGAGCACTTGGCCGTGGTGCCACCGACGTCCAGTGAGATCACGTTGGGCTCGCCGATCATCTCGCCGATGCGGGCGGCGCCGATGACGCCGGCAACGGGACCGGATTCAACCAGGTTGACAGGCAGTTGACGACCGGCAGCGAAGCTGGCGCTGCCGCCGTTGGACTGCATCACGTGCAGCGAAGACGAGGGGATGCCCATGTCGTTCAGGTCGAGTTCAAGGCTGTTCAAATAGCGCGCCACAATTGGCATGACGTAACTGTTCAGGACGGCGGAATTGCTGCGTTCGAATTCGCGCCACTCGCGCGTCACCTGGTGGGAAAGCGTTACCGGCAGGTCCGGCGCGTGTTCCTCCAGGATCCGGCCGCACTCCAGTTCATGCTGCGGATTGATGTAACTGTGCAGAAAGCAGACGGCGATTGCTTCAACACTTTCAGCCAGCAGGGTCTCTGCCGCGCGCGCCACATCCTCACGCAGCAGGGGTTGCAGAATCTCTCCGCGAAAGTTGAGGCGTTCGGTCACCTCAAGGCGCAGCCGGCGCGGCACAAAGGGCGTCGGCTTGACGTAGGTCATGTTGTAGATGTCGGGGCGATTGGCGCGACCGATTTCAAGCACGTCGCGAAAGCCGCGGGTCGTGATGAGCCCGGTGCGCACGCCTTTCCGTTCGGTCAGCGCATTGATGACAAGGGTGGTGCCGTGCACCAGAAAGCCGGTGCCCTGCGCTTCCTGCCCGCTTTGCCGGATGGCCGAAACCACGGCGGCGCCGAAATCATGCGGCGTGGTGGGCACCTTGGTGTTGCCAACGGCGCCACTTTGCTCGTCCTGCCAGACAAGGTCGGTGAAGGTCCCGCCGATGTCGGTCGCGATGCGCATTTCAGGACTGGACCTGGCCGTTCGGCTGATCGAACAGGTGGCAGCGCACGATGTGGTCACTGTCGGTGACGTCGATGGGCACCATCAGCGGGTCGACGTGGCGGCAATGGTCCATGACCTGAGGGCAGCGGGTGTGGAAACTGCAACCGGAAGGCAGGTCCACCGGACTGGGGATCTCGCCGGTGGAGCGGATCTGCGCCGGACGCAAGGCTTCTTCGGCTTCAGTCAGGACGGGAATTGATGACAGCAACATCTGCGTGTAAGGGTGCTGCGGCGATTCGAAGAAGTGCTCCGCTTCGGCAACTTCAGCGACGCGCCCGAGGTACATGATGGCGACGCGCGTCGCCAGGTTACGCATCACACTGAGGTCGTGCGTGATGAACAGATAGGTCAGGTTCAGCTCACGCTGAAGGCGGATGAGCAGGTTAATGACCTTGCCCTGCACCGACACGTCCAGCGCCGAAGTGGGCTCGTCCAGAATCATCAGCGAAGGGTTGGTGGCGAGGGCGCGGGCAATGGCCACGATCTGCCGTTCACCACCGCTCAACTGACGCGGATACTTGTGCATGAATTCTGGCGGCTGATCGACCATTTCCAGCAAACGAATAATTTCCGTAAGACGGTCTTTTTCCGGCTGATCAATGCTCAGCGGCAAATCGAGAATCTGGCGAATGGTACGTCGCGGGTTCAGCGAAGACCCGGGGTCCTGAAAGACAATCTGGATTTCCTTGCGCAGATCAAGCGGCCGCCTGTCGCCACGCTCGAAGAGGTCTCGTCCGTTGAAGGAGATGGTGCCGCTGGTGGGCAGATACATGCCCATGGTGATGTAGGCGATCGTGCTTTTGCCAGAACCGGATTCACCGACAATGCCGAAAGTTTCGCCGCGCTGCAGGTCAAAAGAGACGCCATCCACCGCCTTGACGGTAATCGGCTCGCGTTTGATGATGCCCTTGCGCCCCACAATGAAGTGTTTGCGCAAGTTGTCAATGCGCAGAATGACGTCGTCGCTCATACCGGCACGGCCTCCGCCTTGTAGTTGCTAACCTTTTGGGCATCGTCGTAGAGGAAGCAGGCCACTTCGTGCGACTCGTCTGCGGGCCCCTCGACCCGAAACACCGGCGGTTTCTCGCGGCTGCAGACGGGCATGGCGTGCGGGCAACGGCTGGAAAAACGACAGCCGGAAGGCGGATCCATGTAGTCCGGAATGCGGCCGGGGATGCCTTCGCTGATGCCGCCGCCGGTGAGTCGCGGCACGGCGTCCATCAGACCCTGGGTGTAGGGATGCAGGGGATTGGTGAAGAGGCGCCGGGTTGGGGCGACCTCAACCATGTTGCCGGCGTACATGACGTACACCCGGTCCGTCATCTGACGCACGATGCCAAGGGTGTGCGTGATGAGGATAAAGGAGTTGCCGCGCTGCTCCACGAGATTCTGCAGCAGGCGCAGCACCTGGTCCTGAATGGTGACGTCGAGCGCCGTGCCGGGTTCATCGGCGATGAGCAAGCCCGGCTGGGTGGCGAGCGCCATGCCGATACAGACGCGTTGGCGCATGCCGCCACTGAGCTGGACGGGATAGCTGTCCAGCAGACGTTCCGGGTCCGCCAGGGCGACCTGACGCAGGGCCTGCAGGGCGCGTTCCCGTAGCTGGTTCTTGTTGAGATTTCGGTTTTCCGGCGATGCGTAACGGATGACGGCGGTCAGCTGCTGGCCGATGCTGAAGACCGGGTTCAGGGCGGCGGTGGGGTCCTGAAAAATCATCGAAATCCCTTGGCCGCGCATGTGAACCAACTCGCGCTGGCTCATTTTCAGGACGTCCCGCTCCTGAAAGAAAATTTCTCCCCCGGGAATATTCGCCGGTGGCGAAGGCAGGACTCGCAGGATAGTCTTCATGGTTGTCGTTTTGCCGCAGCCGGTCTCACCGACAAGGCCGACGCGCTCGCCTGGCAGGACATGGAAGTTGATGCGGTCGAGGACCTTGAGCACGCCGCCATAGACGTGGAAGTGGACGGACAGGTCGCGAATATCAAGCAGGGGTGTTTCCTGTGTCACACTTACACCTCTTCCGCAGAAAACAGGTCACGGATGCCGTCACCCAGCAGGTTGAAGCCGAGGACAACGACGACGATGGCCAGGGCGGGGAAGATGGAAATCCACCACTGGCCGGTGGGCAGGTAGTCCGAGCCCTTGGCGACCATGGTGCCGAGGCCGGGCTGGGGTTCCTGCACACCCAGGCCAAGGAAACTCAGCATGGAGCCAATGATGATGACCCAACCCACGTCCAGGCTCATCTTGGTAAAGATGGGTGAGACCATGTTGGGCAGTATCTCGCGAAAGAGGATGTGCCGCGTCCTCGCCCCAATGGTCTCGGCCGAACTGACGAAGTACTCGGTGCGCAGGGCGCTGGAAAGGCCATAGACCAGACGGGCGTACCAGGGCCACCACATGAGGGACACGGCGATCATCGAATTGGTCAGGTTGGGCCTCAGCACGGACGCGATGGCCAGCGCCAAAATCAGGGGCGGCACCGAGAGAAAAATATCGGTGATGCGCATGATGATGGTGTCAATGATGGTCCCCTGAAAGTAGCCGGCGACCATGCCCAGTGTGACTCCGACCGGGACGACCAGGGTCAGCACGACGATGGCCATCATCAGCGAAAAGCGGAAACCGAAAATGATGCGGCTGAAGATGTCACGTCCGAACTGGTCAGTACCCAGAATATACTCGCCGCCTGGCGGGCTCTTGGCGTTGACGAAGTCGGTAAAGGGCTTCACGTGGTCTGGAAAGGGGGTGACGAAGGGGGCGAAAATGGCCAACAGGACGATGATGACCACCATGATGAGGCCGACAATGGAGAGCGGATTTCGGGAAAACTTGAACCACATGCGTCCCAGATTGTCGCGGCGATTCTGGCGCTGGATGAGCGCCAACTCGCTTGCATCGCGAACCTCGGGCGCGGGGGAAACAGCAATTTCGGCCATGTCAGTCGCTCCTCGCCCCGCGCAGTCGAATGCGCGGGTCCAGAATTCCTACCACCAGGTCAACAAGAATATTCACGACGATAAAGGTCACGCCCAGGATCAGGATCACCGCTGCGATGGCATTCAGGTCCTTGTAAATCATCGCGGTTGTCGCATAGCGGGAGATGCCGGGCCAGTTGAAGATGACTTCAACGAGGAAGGCGTTGGAGAGATTGGCTGCAAAGTCCAGTCCGAAAATCGATA
>JAGWBD010000174.1 GCA_021296065.1 Anaerolineae bacterium | reverse complement strand
GGTTCACACGACCGTCCGGCAACAGACCGTAACTTTCGGGCCGGTCCCGCAACAGCAACCACACCAGCGGCACGACCACTACGCCCACCAGCAGTCCCAGCAACTGCCAGACCTGGCGCCAGCTCATGGTCTCCAGCAATTGTTGGACAAAGGGCACGTAAAATCCCTTGAACAACCACGTGACGACCACGGTGATGCTGAATACCCGGCCGCGACGACTGCTGAACCACTGGGCCAGCACCGTGCTGTTGGCAATCCACAGCGGCCCCAGCCCCACCGCCCGCATAATGACGAACATCAACAGCAGTGCCAGCGGGTTGGTCGCTGTCGACAGGGCGATTAGTGAAAGGGCAAATATTGCCCCGGCAATCGCGCCAATTCGACGACTGGCGTAGCGGTCCGTAACTTTCCCTACCCATGGAAGACCCAGCGCCGCCACGAAACCGCCCAGTCCAAAAAGGCCCGAGAGCGTTGTCCGGTCCATGCCAAATTCGACGATGAAATCATCGACGAACAAACCGATGGTCGTGTTGTGTCCGAAAAAGGGCAGGATGAGCCCCAGCGTTGCGGCCACAAGCACAACCCAACCATAGACTAACGGGAGACGCGCGACGACATGCAGACTACGGATTTGGAGAATGTTTTGCATTGGTACCTGTTGATGTTGCTGACGGGCGAGGGTGCCCGCGACCAAACCGGCGGCCAGTCTACACCTGTTCGTTTACCGTCAAATTCAACTGGACTGCATTGGACTCAGGCGTTTTTCCGGGCGATCACAATCTGGTTGACGCCCAGTGCCAGCGGCATGAAAGTGGAACGCGTCAGCACCTGAATCAACGCTGGCAAACCGAACAGGGCGAATTGCAGTTTGACCGGTAGCAGCGGCACGTAGGGCACGTCCCACAGCCCGTCACCAAAATGGCGCAGCACGCTGAAACCGCTCTTCTCACACCAGGCGCGCCAGACAGCTGGTGGATGCACGTTGATGTGCGTCGGGTCCTTGCCGGCGGCGTCTGTCGTCGGGTCCTTGTAGCGACGCAGGGCGTACTCCGGATGGGGCGTGGCGAAGAGCCAGAGGCCGCCAGGTTGCAAAATGCGATGCACCTGGCAGATGCTCAATCAGATGCAGACCGACGACGGCGTCAAATGCTTCGTCAGCAAATCTGTCAGTGGAAGCGGCATCGCCCTGGATCGCGCATGCCTTTTGGGCATTCTTTCGTGTCTGTTCGACGGCGTAGTCGATCAGGTCGATGCCCGTGCAACGAAAGTCTTCCTGCAGCAGCCCCAGCAAGTGGCCGAGGCCGCAGCCCAGTTCCAAAAGGTTGCCCTGCCCCGCTGGTGCGAACCGTCGCACGAGTGCCGCGTAATAGCGTCGGGCAAACCAGTACATGCTGAAACGCCCCAGCCCGCGGTCCGCATAGTTCCACCTTGAGAAGTACGAACGGTCGTAGTGCTGCAGGGGCGCTGCTGCCCTGTCGTCGCTCATGTGGGCTGTCCGGCGGCGTTCAGGAAATGCAACCCAGGGGCTGCAGGTCGCTACAGTCGATATCGTAGATTTCAAATTCCAGCTCGGGCAGGTGCAACACGCCATAGGAATGTGAGGTATCGCGGGAACTGTGGCAACTGCGGAAGAGCGAGCCGGGGTTGACCACGCCGCCACTTTCGACCTGTCCGCACATGGGCAAATGCGTCTGACCGGTAACCAGTACATCCGCGTTAAGTGAACGCAGCATCATGTTCAGCAAGGTGTCCGACTAATGGTCGCGATATAGACCCCAATTGTTGTTGCCTGGCTTGCCGTGACACATGAAGATTCTGCGACCGCCCTGGATACCTTCCCAGTCCAGCGGCAGGTCCTCGAGGAAACGCGCGTCCTCGCGCGTCTAGTCCGGGTGACAGGCGTCGTGGTTACCCCGCACCGTGACGATCCGGCGTTCACGCACCATTCGCACGACATCGTCTGCCTGCCTGTCGCTGCCCAACAGGTCACCTGCGCACAGGACCCGCTCAACCTGATGCACGCCTTCAAAGCGCTGAAGGGCGGTTTCCAGGGCCTGGCGATCACCATGAATATCGGAGATTATGCCCAGCTTCACAAAGCCACCTGACGTCAATGGGACCAGTATAACAAATTCTGTTTTCTGCGTTTTTCTTGTCGATATGCTATTATCTCCGCTTCCGCACGGCAGCGGACCCTGCCATGACCCGTTTCCTGCTCATTCGCCACGCCATCAATGACTACGTTCGAACCAACCGCCTGGCCGGCTGGACTCAAGGCGTGCATCTCAGCGAGCAGGGCATGGCACAGGCGGAGGCACTTGGCAAACGCCTGGCCGCAGAAAGGCTGGACCAACTCTATGCCCGCCCGTTGGAACGCACCATGGAGACGGCCGCCGCCATTCAGCAGCAACATCCACATTTGCAAATCCGGCACCATGACGGCCTCGGCGAGGTCCGCTACGGTGACTGGGAAGGCGCAAATCTCCATGATCTCGGCCGCCGCAAGGCCTGGCGCGTGGTCCAGGAATACCCGTCGCGGGCGCGTTTCCCCAATGGCGAGACCATGCGCGGTGTACAGACGCGGGTGGTGGACGCGCTTGAAGAACTGGCATTGCTGTGGCCGGGCGCCCAGGTGGCCATCGTTTTCCATGCCGATCTGATTCGCATGGCGCTGGCGCACTTTCTCGGCGTTCATCTCGACAACTTTCAGCGCATTGATATCGCGCCCGCCTCAATCAGCCGTCTTTCCCTGGGGCATGGCCGCCCGTGGATACATGGCATGAACGACGTGTCCCACCTGCAGGGCCTGAAACACAAAGAGGCAAAGGCAGCGCATCCATTGCAAAAGGGGAGCCTGTGAATGACCGGCTCTGAACTCGAACTGAGACCTGTAGACTTTGTGACGATCGATACTATCGGCCCCAAGGGGCAACGCGTTTTTTACCTCCAGGCCGGTAAGGAAGCGCAAATCGTCACCCTGGTCATCGAGAAAGAACAG